>NZ_JAPPWA010000002.1:308160-616321 GCF_029815055.1 Ignatzschineria sp. RMDPL8A
AACGTTGAGCGGATTATGGAAGAAGAGGATGCGACCCCTTATGAAGCGGCGAAGAAAACGATGGATCAGATCGTTGGCGCGCTTGTTGGGATCGGGGTGGTGCTTTCAGCGGTATTCGTACCGATGGCCTTTATGCCGGGCGCGACAGGGATTATCTATCGCCAATTCTCGGTGACGATTATTACCGCGATGCTCCTTTCGGTGCTTGTTGCGATTATCTTTACGCCATCACTCTGTGCGACGATCTTAAAATCAAAAGAAGATCAAGCAAAAGAGCCGACGGGGTTATTGAAAATCTGGTTGACGCTTGTTGCGCCGATTACCAAAGTAATTCACCTTTTAGTGGATGGCTTTAACCGTCTCTTTGATCGCGGGAACGTGGCCTATGAGAAAGGCGTTCGTGGTGCGGTAACTCGTCCAAAACGCTTTGTGATGGGACTTTTGATCGTGCTTGTGGGCGTTGGATTTCTCTTTAAAACGATTCCAACGAGCTTCTTACCGGAAGAGGACCAAGGGTTTGCGCTTGGGCAGATTATTAACCCAAGTAACGCCTCCCTTAATGTCACCGAAGAAGCGCTTGCCTCTCTGACCCAATATATTTTGGAAGAAGAGAGCGAAAACGTGCAGTCGATCATGACCGTTGCGGGCTTTAGCTTTACCGGTCGCGGAAGTGACCAAGCGCTCTACTTCCTCATGATGAAACCGTGGGATGAGCGTAAAGAGCCGATCCAAGCAACACTTGGCCGAGTCAATCAGCATTTGATGGGCTTTGCACTTAAACATAATGCCTTTGGATTTGCCTTTATTCCGCCAGCAATCCCAGAACTTGGGGTATCAACCGGGGTTGAGTTTTATCTGCAAGACTCGATCGGGCTTGGGCATGAGGAGCTGTTAAAAGCGGCGAATATGCTCAAACAAGAGATCAGCCAATCGCCGATCTTCAATGCGCAAACCTTGCGTGACGGCAGTATGATGGATAAAGCGGAATACTATATCGACATCGACCGTGACCGTGCGCGAGCGCTTCAAGTACCGATCGATATGATTAACCAATCGCTCTCGGTGGCGTGGGGTGGTATGTATGTTAACGACTTCGTCGATCGTGGCCGAATCAAAAAGGTTCAGGTGCAAGGTGACGCTGAATTTCGTATGATGCCGTCCGACTTTAATCGCTGGTATGTGCGTAATACCAAAGGTGAAATGGTGCCCTTTAGTGCCTTTGCCTCCGGTAAATGGAGCTCTGGTTCTCCTCAGATTGACCGTTTTAATGGTAATCCGGCGTTTAAACTCTCCGTTGAAGCGAACCAAGGTCGCAGTACCGGTGAAGCGATGCTGGAGATTGAGCGTCTTGTGCGTGACAAACTCCCTCAAGGGATTGATGTGGCGTGGTCAGGGACTTCCTATGAAGAGCGTCAAACCGGCGATATTCAGGCGGTACTTTTTGCGGTATCGGTCTTTGTTATCTTCCTAAGTTTAGCGGCGCTTTATGAGTCGTGGAGCATTCCGATTGCGGTACTTCTCACTATTCCGGTGGGGATTATCGGGGCGGTATTGACGGCGCATTTAGGTAAAGGCCTTGATAATGACGTTTACTTCCAAGTAGGGATGTTGACGACGATTGGGCTAACAGCGAAAAATGCAATTCTAATCGTAGAATTTGCCCGTGACATCATGCGTGAAGGAAAAGATGTGATCACCGCAACGGTTGAAGCGGCGCACTTACGTCTTCGCCCAATTATGATGACCTCGATCGCGTTTGGTCTTGGGGTTGTGCCTCTTGCGCTGGCAAACGGTGCGGGCTCTGGCGCACAAAACGTGGTGGGTAAAACCGTTGTCGGCGGGATGATCGCAGGGACCTTCCTCGTGATCTTCTACGCTCCGGTCTTCTTTAGATTGATCGTTGGAAAACGCACGAAAGTGTAGTGACGATCAAGTAAAGAAACACCATAAAAACAAAAACCGGCTCCAGAATTATCTGTGAGCCGGTTTTTTATCGCTTGAATAAAGCGACATTAAAACGGACGCATAAACTTATTTAACGTAAGCGATCGCTTCCACTTCCACTAATACGCCCATCGGTAATTTACCGACTTCAAAGCATGAGCGCGCAGGCGTATTTTCAGACCCAAAGAACTCTGCATAGACTTCATTAAAAGCGGCAAAGTCTTTAATATCGTCTAAGAAACAGGTGGTTTTGAGTACGCTATCAAAGCCCGCTCCCGCCTCTTCAAGGACTGCTTTTAAGTTAAGGAGCGTTTGGCGTGCTTGCGCTTTTACATCGCCCTCGACCACTTGCATCGTAGCAGGATCGAGTGGAATTTGGCCTGAGGTAAAGACTAAGTTACCAAGTGCATTCGCTTGTGAATAAGGACCCACCGCTTTCGGTGCGTTATCAGTATGAATAATTTTTTTCATGATGTCTCCTTGATAGTATTTTTATAGTGCGTGTGATTCGGGTTAAATGCCCATGCAGACGCCGGTGTCGAGCATCGTTTTAATGAGGCTATGATTGCGCGGTAATAGACGGGGTTTCCCGGCCACTTCCTCGATTGGCACCGAGGTGAGTTTACCATTTTGTTGCGCGACCATCACACCGTATTGTGACTTTTTAATGAGCTCGATTGCTTTAGTGCCGCATTGGGTGGCAAAGATTCGGTCACTTGCCGTTGGCACGCCGCCACGGCTCACATAACCAAGCGTTGTTAAACGGGCTTGCATTCCGGTGAGTTCTGGAATAGCATCGACGATCTTAATCGCTTCGGCATGTTTTTTGGGTTTAAGACCGAGCGCGTGATTCTCTTCCGAGACTGCGCCTTCCGCAATCACAAGTAGCGCCGAGCGTTTGTTATAGATATGTTTGTTAATGTATTTGACGAGCGATTCCATCGAGTAGGGCATCTCAGGAATAAGGCAGATATCCGCCGAGCCACCAAGCGCCGCGCCTGCTGCTAACCAACCGGCATCGCGTCCCATCACCTCTAAAATCATTAACCGGTGATGAGAATCGGCCGTTGTGCGAAGGCGATCGAGCGCCATCACAGAGACGTGAACCGCCGTATCATAGCCAAAGGTGACATCGGTTTTCGCAATGTCATTATCGATGGTTTTCGGAAGGGTGACGACTGGAATGCCCGCTTGATGGAGATAGGAGGCAAATCGTTGCGTTCCGTCCCCTCCAAGGCAGACAAGGGCATCGAGCTCCAGTTTTTTAAAGCTCTCAACGCAGTTTGCGACCGCCTCTTCGGTATTGCGGGCACGTCCACCACCTCGGCCGGTTCCTAAAATGGTGCCACCGGTCCCTGCGATTTGATAGACATCTTCAAAGGTGAGGGGCGTGTGCGCCATTTCTGCCAATCCAACAAATCCGTCATTAATCCCGGTGACTTTCCAGCCCTCTTTGAGCGCCGATAAGGTAACGCCTCGAAGCGCTGCATTAAGCCCCTGACAGTCACCGCCTGCGGTTAAAATCCCGATATGTTTTCCGTTCGCCATGATAGTGTTTTTACTCCCAAATATGTTCGATCGTGATGGGTTCATTAAGTTTTAGCGCCGATTCTTTCGCGCTCAATTGAATCACCGCGAGCGCATTATCCCCTTCAAAGTAGATAATCGTTCCCGCTGATTTATCCTCATCATTAAGGATTTCTGCGCCATAGGCAAGTTCTTTTACGTTACTTGCTGTAATTTTTGCAAGGCGGCGTTTCGGAGCGCCTAAATACTCCATCCGCGCCACTACCTCTTGTCCGGTATAGCACCCTTTTTTAAAGTGAATCCCGTTCAATTTATCGAGGCTTAACATATGAGGCACAAACTTTTCCGTTGTCGCTTGGGTAATCCAAGGAATTAATAGATCTTCGGGCAGCGTAGCAAGCTCGTCCGCTAGCGCCTCTCTAAGCTCAATTTTCACCTTAGAGATAAAGACAAATTTGGTAAGATGGGCTTTAATTTGCTCCGCCATATCGCTTGGCATTAAGAGCACAATGTCATCTTCAGCATGACGGATAATCCACATCACCACCACCACACGGCCCTGATGGGTACAAAGTGCCCCAAGCCCTGTGTTTTCGGCAGTTTGCTCAATAAAATTAAGATGATTAATATCGGCGGTGATTTGGCCTTGAATAAAGGTGCCCGCATCGGCACCGGTGAGATGAATGGCTGAGAGTTCAATCATGTAAAGTCTCCTTTTATTCGTAATTTTCCTATCTTAACATGGATTGAGTGGGGGATGATGAAAAGCGCATAGCACTCTATGAATCAGGCGGTTGTGTGTTAGTATACAGAAGGAATATTTCCCTTTTTTGACGGGTGTAACCGTGGTGTAAGAGGGAGGCGATTCCCAATATTTTAGCTTAACCGAGAGCTTAAAATAAGGCTCTAAAAGGAGTGAAGATGAGTTATCAATTAGTGGGTTATCCGTTGTGTCCCTTTGTTCAGCGCGTGTTGATTGCGCTCAATTATAAAAAGGTGGCGCATGAATTGACGTGGCTCGATCCGCATGGCGAGTTGCCCGATTGGTTTAACGCGTGGTCACCGCTTGGAAAAGTGCCGGTCATGAAGGTAAGTGAACGGGATGTGCTCTTTGAGTCGCTCGCGATTGTGGAGTTTATCGAAGAAGAGCATCCGGAGCATTCGCTCTATGAAATCTGTCCGATTTCCCGGGCGAAAGATCGCGCGTGGGCAGGGGTTGCAGGCGAACTTTACGGGCCTCAATATATGTCGATGCGCACTAAAACCGTAGAGGATGCCGATCAATACTTTGATGCGCTTAAAGCAACGCTCGCGATTTTAGAAAATGAGAAAAACCCTGATGCGCGCTACTTTAGTCGGGATCAGTTTTCATTAGTGGATCTAGTGCTTGCGCCGATGTTTGCTCGTTTTGTGATTGTTGATGAACTGCGTTCAGGCGATCTTTTAAGCGGCTTTCCAAAGCTTGCCGCACTTCGCAATACGCTCTTAAATGAGCCCTTTATTGCGCCGATGATTGATCGAGAATGGAAAGAAAATTTCATTAAAAATATGGCCAAAAATGGCGGCGTCTTTTTTAATTAGATCACACATTAGGAGGAGCTTTTATAAAAGCTCCTTTTTTACGAGCGCTTGCCATCTTAGCGGGAAATCTTTTTGAAGGAATTTTGAAAACTTGCTAAGCTTAGCAAACCTTTACATCGGCGTAGATTACGATGGTGTGAAGGCGTTTTAAACCAAAAATTTTTATGAAAAATGTAATGCAATAACAACAAAAAATGACTTTATGGGGAGGAGTCTAAATGAGGCCATTACAAGCAAATTTATCCATCAATGCACTGAAACACAATCTTGAAACGCTGCGCGCGTGCTCACCTGAAAGCCAACACGTCGCGGTGATTAAAGCGAATGCGTACGGGCACCGTGTGCCATTATTATTGCCTGAACTTGAGCGCAATCCTGTGATCGACTATTTGGCGGTCGCGATCATTGAAGAGGCGCTTGAGATTCGTGAATTTGGGGCGCAAAAGCCGGTGCTTCTTTTAGAGGGCGTGTTTGAGCAAGAGGAGTATTACACCGCGTCTGAATACAATTTTGCAGTGGTGGTCGCAAATGCCAAACAGCTCAAATGGCTCACCGATGTGGAGCTTAAAAAACCGCTCAATGTCTTTTTAAAGGTCGATAGTGGCATGCATCGCCTCGGAGCCAATCCGGCGGATATTCCGGAGATCTACGAGTGTGTGAGTTCATCAAAAAACGTGAAATCGGTCACTTTGATGACCCATTTTGCCTGCGCCGATGAGGCGGATTCTCCCTTAACGGAAAAACAGATCGCCATTATGGAAGCGCTAAAAGAGATCGATGCGCCTCAAAGCAATGCCAATTCCGCGGCGGTACTAACGCTTCCGCAGACTCATAACGCCATCGTTCGCTTTGGAATTTCGCTCTATGGCGTCTCGCCGATTGACGATACCACGGGTGCGGATTTTAACCTCAAACCGCTCATTAATCTCACTACAAAAATTATCCATACCTCCATTATTGAAAAGGGCGAAACGGTCGGTTACGGGGCGAAATTTACCGCACCGGAAACGATGCCGATTGGGGTGATTGCGATGGGCTATGCCGATGGCTATCCCCGTGAAATTTCAACGGAGGCGTATGTTTTAGTGGGTGAGCATAAAGCGCCGATTATTGGCCGGCCGGCGATGGATATGATGATGATCGATCTGCGTTCTGTGCCGATGGAGTCGTGGAATGAGGAAGTAACGCTCTTTGGCGATGCACTCCCGATTGAACGCGTTGCGCTCTGGGGTGGGACAATTCCCTATACCATTTTTACCCATCTAGCGCCGCGAATTCGTTTTGAGATTGTGGATTAACAAGATGGAAAAAAGGAGACTTAAGTCATCAGCTTGAGTCTCCTTTTTGTTTGATATCGATTTTTAGTCGGGATTATGCACTCCGTGTTAAAGCTTGCCCTTATGAACCGTTAGTCCGTTAAAGGTTTGCGCCGTTGGCATCATTTCGATGCGATTAATATTGACGTGCTCCGGTTGATTGGAGAGCCAGACTAAAATATTGGCCACGTCTTCACCGGTGATCGCTTTTACATCAGCATAAACATCGGCAGCGCGCTCATCATCGCCTTTAAAGCGCACATTGGAAAATTCTGTTTCTGAGCAAAGCCCGGGTTCGACGTTGGTAACGCGAATGTTTTTCCCCACAAGATCGGCTCTGAGATTGAGCGAAAACTGCGTGACAAACGCCTTGGTGGCGCCGTAAACATTGGAGCCTTTATAGGGGTAATTGCCCGCGATTGAGCTTAAATTAATGATGTAGCCGCGATTGCGCTCTACCATTTGCGGAAGCACCAGATGGGTTAGATAGGTGAGCCCTTTGGTATTCACATCAATCATGGTTTCCCAGTCGGAAAAATCTGCCTCAAAGGCCGGATCTTGCCCAAGCGCAAGGCCAGCATTATTGACAAGCACATCGATCTGATTGAAAAGCTCAGGAATCGATTCGATCGCTTTTTTAAGTTTTTTATGGTTGGTTACATCGGCAACCACCGGTAAAAAACGTTCGCCAAGCAGCACTTTTAGCTCATCTAAACGCTCTTTACGGCGCGCAAGACCGATGACAAAATCGCCGTTTTCAATAAACTTTTTCGCCGCTTCCATCCCAAATCCGGCAGAGGCTCCAGAAATTAAAATGACTCGCATCACTCTCTCCTTTTGTATGGTGTAATCTCTCTATCCTACGCGCTCTTTTGTCGAAGGGGAAGGGCGCGTATAGAGTGTAGGGTTCTTATAACTATAACCGTAATCGTGCAGATATCGATGAGATTAAATCAGCTCGTTAATCTCTTCAATGCGTCCGCTATGGGTCAGCCAAAGTTCTTCAAGCGCCATCAGCTCGGTTTCAAGGGTCTCTTTATCGGCGTTGAGCTTCTCGATCGCTTGGGGCGAATGAGTATT
This sequence comes from Ignatzschineria sp. RMDPL8A, assembly GCF_029815055.1. NCBI lineage: Bacteria > Pseudomonadati > Pseudomonadota > Gammaproteobacteria > Cardiobacteriales > Ignatzschineriaceae > Ignatzschineria > Ignatzschineria sp. RMDPL8A. The sequence continues at coordinate 315,609 of NZ_JAPPWA010000002.1, forward strand.
ATAGGTCTCAGGATCGCCCAAAATCGCGTCGATCTCGCCAATTTGATCCTCAAGTTTCGGAATCTTTTTCTCGGCACTCTCTTTTTCACGGGTAATCCGGCGGAGCTCATTGTTGAGCTGCTTACGCTCTTCACGGCTCTGCTGAGAAGTCTCTTTTTTCGGTGCGATAAGCGCTTCCGTTGCGCCACTCTCTTTACGATTTGCTTCTCGATTTTGCTCAATAAGGTAATCACGATAATCATCGAGATCGCCTTTAAAGGGCTTGAGCGTCTTTTTCGCCACCAACATAAATTCATCGCAACAAAGTTTTAGGAGCGAGGCATCATGGGAGACCATCAGCACCGCGCCCTCAAAGGCTTGCAGCGCAATGGCGATCGCTTCACGCATCTCAATATCGAGGTGGTTCGTCGGTTCGTCAAGGAGGAGCAGGTTCGGCTTTTGATAGACGATCATCGCAAGGGCAAGACGGGCTTTTTCACCGCCTGAAAAGGGGCCGATCGCTTCATCGACTTTTTCCCCATGGAAACCAAACGAGCCAAGAAAATTGCGCGCTTCTTGGGTAATTAACGTGCTATCGAGTTGCTGAATATGCCAAAGCGGCGTCTCATCAAGGCGAAGATATTCCACTTGATGCTGAGAAAAATAGCCCACATTTAAATGCTCGGAGGCGACGATTAGGCCTTGATCGGTGCTAAGTTCGCCTGCGATCAGTTTAATGAGTGTCGATTTGCCCTCACCATTTCGCCCTAAAATGCCGTAACGAGTTTCGGGGGTGATGGTGAGATTGATGTTTTGCAAAATGTTGCGTTCGCCATCGTAAGAAAAATCCACTTCATCCATGCGAATGAGCGGATCGGGCAGGCGATCGGGCGTTCTAAAGCTAAATTTAAATTCGTTTTCCGCCACCACCGGTGCAATATCTTCCAGTTTTTCAAGCGCTTTAACACGGCTTTGTGCTTGTTTCGCTTTTGTCGCTTTCGCGCCAAATCGATTGATAAATTGTTGCAGATGGGCGCGAGTCTTCTCATTTTTCTCATAGAGCGCTTGTTGGTGCGCTAGTTTTTCCGCACTGAGGCGCAGATAATCGCTGTAGTTTCCGGTATAGGCGGTCGCTTTTTGCTGATTGAGATGAATGATGTGGGTGCAGATATTGTCGAGAAACTCTTTGTCATGGGAGATCACCATCAGTGAGCCGCCATAATTTTTGAGCCAATCTTCCACCCAAACCACCGTTTCAAAGTCAAGGTGGTTCGTCGGTTCGTCAAGGAGGAGAAGATCGGAGCGACACATCAGCGCCTTACCAATATTGAGACGCATGCGCCATCCGCCCGAAAATTCGCGTACTTTTTTATGGTAATCCGCTTCAATAAACCCAAGCCCTTTAAGGAGCTGGTAGGCACGGCTATCGGCCCGGTATCCATCGATGCGTTCGAGCTGTTGATGAATATCGCTAATGGCAAATCCATCCTCTTCAAGGAGCGCTTTTTCTTCAGCTTTACGGAGCTCAGCGAGCTCTTCATCGCCCGATAAAATATATTCAAAGGCGGTGAGCGAGGTGTCGTGAATCTCTTGGGCAACCTCGGCAATCACATAATTTTTGGGGATATAGATATCGCCCTTATCCGGCTCTAAACGCCCTAAAATCGTATTGAAGAGGGTCGTTTTACCGGTGCCGTTTTTCCCGACAATGCCCACACGCATCTTCGGCGAGAGGGTAAAGGAAAAACCATCAATTAAGAGATTCGCATTCATGCGAATGGAGAGATTACTAAATTCGATCATAAATATTGGCAGTGTTTTAAGTTAAATCGTTTGAGGGGAGCGTCGGCGTTGCCGATTCGATCGCTTCCCACATTAAAAAGGCTTCTTTGGTGGCTTTGACATCGTGCACGCGTAAGATTTCAGCACCCGCATTCATCGCCCAGAGCGCCGCACTTAAGTTGCCCGCAAGGCGCTCTTTTGCCACGTCCACATGGGTAACAGCCCCAATTAATCGCTTACGAGATACGCCGACTAATACGGGATAGTCTGTCCCGATTAGATGATGGATCTCGTTAAGCAGCGAGAGCTGGTCGGGATTGGTTTTATCAAAGCCAAAGCCCGGGTCTAAAATAATGCGCGAGGCATCAATTCCTGCATTTTCACAGCGATAGGCGATCTTTAAGAGATGTTCCGTCACCGAATGAGTAATGCCGCCAGGATAGGTGAGATCGCCCTCAATATGCATCTTTTCATGGTTTCCAAGTTGATGCATGAGGCAAACCGCCGCCTCACTTTTGGCAATGATGGGGAGAGAATCGGGGTCACTTAATCCGGTGACATCATTGATAATATCGGCGCCTTCCGCGATCATCACCGCCATGGTTTTAGCGCGAAAGGTATCAATTGAGATCGGCACATTGATATGCGCGGTCAGTTTTTTAACGACTGGGAGAAGGCGGGCGATCTCTTCTTCGGCGGTAATGGGGGCCGCTTTCGGATTAGTGGATTCTGCGCCAATATCGATAATATCTGCGCCCTCTTCAATCATCTGATAGGCGTGTTCGAGCGCCTTTTCAGCATCATAATAATCGCCCCCATCGGAAAATGAGTTGGGGGTGACATTTAAAATGCCCATAATTTGGGTGCGATCGAAATGAAGCGATGTTTGATTAAAGCGTAGAATTTTAGCCATGATATGCAGGGTGCCTTCTCCAGTGAACGGAAATGAACGGGGTGATAAGTGATGCAATGACGCACAATATTATAACGATTTCGGAGCGTTTCGGGAAAAAAGTGATGGAAAATTTGAGGGAATAAAAAACGCGCAAAAGAGAACGGGCTCTTTGCGCGCTGTATCGAGATTAAGAGAGGATTACGCTTTCGGCGCGTCCTCGCTTGAGTTTGCCTCTTTATTCTTGTCTGCATCATCCGCGACTTCACCGTCGATCACTTCCGCAATGGTCTCGGGAAGTTTCACGGTTTCATCAACTAACAATTCACCATCGGCCTTTTTCACATGAGCCGGGCGATCAGAAAGAAGCAGATCATTCACAAATTGGAATGATTGAAGCGCTGCCGCCGAATCATTTTGACGAAGTTTTAATTCACCAAAGAGTTTATGCGCAGGCGCTAAGGTTGGATCGAGTTTGATCGCCGCCATTAATACCTCTTCCGCTTCGGCAAGCTCGTTATTACGGACTAAAAAATTCGCAAGGGAATAACGGGCAATGGCGCTCTCTTCATGAGTTTTCACAAAATTACGCGATTGTTTAATGAGCTGATGAATGTTGCCACGATAGAGCTGACTGTAGGCCATCATCATGTTTTCATCCCATGATTTACGCAGCTCGCCACGTAGAAGCGCTTCCGCAGAATCGGGGTCGCCGGCATCAAGTAATAGATGGGCGTATTTAATCATCGATGCATGATCGCGTTTAATTTCATTCGGGAACTGCCACCAAGTTTCTTTAATGCGTTTCACATCGAGATCTTTCGCCGCATATTCTAAAATATCGCAATAGAGACCGCGCTCTTCACAGGGCGTTGAGGCTTTACGAATCGCTTTTTGAATATCGGGGAGGCGTTTAATGAGTTCCTCAAATTTACCAAGGCCATGGTAGGCTTTCGCGAGGAGTAAAGTCGCTTTTGCGTTACCACGATCCTCTTTCACAAGGCGCGTGAGCACCTGTTCTGCCTTCTCAAATTCACCAATTTCGATTAAGAAATCGCCACGAACCACAAGGGAGAGATCTTCATTGATCTTATCGTCAAGATAATCAATCTCACTTAAATAGCGGTCACGCTGGGCATTATCACCAAGCATATGAGAGGCTTTTGCTGCGCCGATATAACAGATGCTAGGGAAGTCGCTCTTTTTCGCTGCGGAGATAAAGAGTTTTTCTGCATCTTTCGGGCGATTTTCATAGATCGCAAGTTGCGCACGGGCAAATTCACGGTCGGCACTTTTAGCACGGCGACGGCGATTAAAATGCCCAATGCTTTCCGGTGTACGAATGAGGCGTGAGAAGAAACGTAAAATAAAATAGAGTGAGAAAAATCCCCCAATGCCAAAGACAATCGCGCCTAAAAAGGTGAGATAGATGGTGCGTTCGCCGAGGAAGGGAATGGGACCTGAGATCATCACAAGCCCGGGTTCTTTACGGATCACGGAGACCAGAAAAGCCGCAAGAGCAGGGATTAAAATGGTCCAAAATAGGATACCAAAGCGTCTCATTATTGACCCCCTTTCGGTTGACGCGCTTCGATCGCCGCACTAAACGCTAAAATTGCAGGCGTTACATCGGGAAGCGCTTGGCTATAATCTTGTTCAAGCATGAGATCAAGCTCGGCAACGGCTTTGGCAACGCTCGCATCACGAGGATCGAAATATTCCACAATCCAGGTGCGGGCAAGGGTGACCGAATCCTTATGCAGCGCCGGCATATTTTGTAAAAGCGCTAAGCGCGCCGCGGAGAGCTGTACTTGAATGTTGTGCTGAATGTAGAGACTATCGAGCTCTGCCATCAGTTTTGGTGGCTCAACAGTCTCTTGCTCCACAAAGACAAGGGAGGAGAGAATGTTTTTGTACCATGCTTTATCGGTCTCGATCTCTTTTTGCGTGCTGTAGATTTTATCTCTAAAGGCCGCAATTGCGCCATCTTCTTTAAGCGGTGCATGGGCGATCTCTTTGGTAATTTCAAAGAGTTTTGCGGCGGTGACATCACGATGTTGATTATTATCGTTGAAGGTTTTGAGCATCTCCAAGGTGGCGTCCACATGACCGATCGCAACGGTAAAAGGAATCGCTTCAATGCCCGCCATGCGTGCTTTGGCCGTCTCTAAGACATTAATGGCCGAATCGGTATCGCGTTCATATTCCAATTTATATTTGGCAAACTTGAGCAGATATTCGATCTCAGCGAGTTTAAAGGTATCAAGATCGGTGGTGTTTTTAATGGTTTTGATCAGCTCGCGCGCTTCAATAATGGTGCTATCTTGGGTGATCTTGTTTTGCGCGAGTTCAACGGCTAAGGTATCAGCGCGTTTTGAGGCATCTTTTGCAAGATCGGTAATTCCGGTGAGCAGCACTTTCTGATCGTTAAAATCGGTTTGAAGAGCACTGTTGGCCTCTTTAAGCGCCTCAATCATGCTCTCCATTTTTTGGTTTTGTGATTGAATGACGGTGAGGTTATCCACTTTTTTCGTCAAATTCTCAATCGCTTTTTGCGCCGAATCAAGGCCACTTAAATCGATCTTTTCAGCAGTTTTCGGAAGCGTTTGTAATTGAGATTGTACACTGGAAAGATCGCCCTTTAAGGTCGCGATCGCGTTATCAATGTGTGAGGTATCAACGGCCGGTGTCTCAACTGATTTTGGCGCCGGTGGATTTAAGTAGAGATAACTACTAAAGCCGAGCGAACCCAGAGCAATCGCACAGGCAAGCCACGCAATGCCACCGCCTTTTTTCTCCACTACTTTTTCCGTTACAACGGGGGTGGATTCTTCAGGCGTTGGGCCAAGCGGCATTTCGACGAATTCTTTTTTCGCTTTGTTGGCTTTATTGGTTTTTTTATTGTTTGCGCCGATCACATCGGATTTCGCAGACGATTTTTTCTCTGGCGTATCGTTTTTTGCGGGAGAATTGGATGATTCCGCACCGACCGTGTCAGCGGTTTCAATCGATTCAAGCTCCTCCTTAGGAGTCTTTTTGGTGTCGTTATTTTCTTGCATAGTCGCCTCATTATTATCAGTTTGAGTGAGCGATTCACTATAGGTTACGATTGCGTCCCAAAGATCATCTTCAAGCGCCGATTGAGCTACGATCGGATTGTGAAAACCCACGTCGATCGCATGATTTGCGAGCCGGTCACTGCCCACGATAACCGCATCGATTGTCTCCATTAATTCTGCATCTTGTAGGGCAGGTAGGAGGGTATCGATCGCCTCTGAGCTTGTTAGCGTCAGGAGAACGGGATGCTCTTTGATATAAGTTGTGACCGGTTCAAGAGCAAATGTTTTTGGTTTCACCCGGCGATAGACATTGACATATTTCGTCTTCGCGCCCTGTTCGATGAGGGCATCGCCAAGTAATCTACGTCCGCCTTCACCGCTTACAATCAGCACCGATTGATCGGTCAAATCGTATGATTTAAGCGTTTCGATCAAGGCTTCAGAAGTGTAAGGTTTGGGCGCGGTGATGATTTTATCATTCACATCGTGGGTAATGCCTTCTGCGTGGAGCGCTTTTTCCGTCCCAAGGCCAATGGAGATATACCCCTTGTCCACCGGGAATTTAAAGCCCAGTTTTTTGGCAAAAATAACGGAATTGGGGCTCGTAAAGAGGAAGTAATCATTCTGATCGCTCTGGCTTAAGATGCGTTTTGCCCCTTTGCTGTTGCGCGCATTAACAATGGCAAGGGCGGGGACTAAAAAGCCTTTTCCGCCATGCTCGTGAATGCGATTTAAGAGTGATTCTGCCTGTGCTTCAGGACGGGTCACGATGACACCGATTTGACGTAGATCTGCTTTCATTGTGCGTTCCTCTACCCGTAGATTTTTTCTAAAATTTTATCGGCTCCACGAGATAAGAGATTCTCCGCAAGTTCGACGCCTAAATTTTGGGCATCTTCCGGAGCGCCGTAGAGCTCATGATAGATGATCTCTCCTGTATCAAGATCGCCGACAAGACCGCGAACCCATAACCCTTTTTCGGTGAGTTCCGCATAGCCTGCAATCGGCGCCTGACAACCGCCATTTAAGCGCGCGTTATAGGCTCTTTCGGCCGCAACGCAGATGGAGGTCTCTTCATGATTGAGTTTTGAGATTAGATCGCGCACCTCTTGATTCGCCTCAACGCACTCAATGCCGATCGCGCCTTGCCCAACCGCGGGGAGGGAGAGATCTTGGCTAATGGTTTCGGTGATGTGCTTATCAAAGCCTAAGCGTTTTAATCCGGCGGCGGCGAGAATAATCGCATCATATTCGCCATCATGGAGCTTTTTAAGACGAGTGTTCACATTGCCGCGGAGATCTTTAATTTGCAGATCGGGGCGATGGGCGAGCAATTGCGCGCGACGACGAAGAGAGCACGATCCAACCACCGCGCCTTTAGGAAGATCATCGATCGATTTATAATGATCCGATACAAAGGCATCACGGGGATCTTCACGTTTAAGCACCACCGGAACGATCAATCCTTCAGGAAGCGCTGAGACGACGGGAACGTCTTTCATCGAGTGAACCGCGATATCGGCACGGCCTTCAAGCATCGCGACTTCCAGCTCTTTTAAGAATAATCCTTTTCCGCCAATTTTAGCGAGCGGTGAGGAGAGCATTTGGTCGCCGCGAGTGGTCATCCCGAGAATCTCTACGGTTAGATCGGGATAGAGTTTTAACAGTTCATCTCGAACGTGATTGGCTTGCCAGAGTGCTAAAGGACTTTCTCGTGTTGCGATCGTTAATTTCATTGATTCTTTAATTCCCTTTGTCGTAGATTCATATTGAGATGAGTTTTCAAACGAAAATTCCCATATAATTATACATCAGTGATTTTAACACTTTAGTGGACGTTATCATATATCACCCATATTTTTAATTCAGTTCAAAGAGAAAGAGAGATGGAAAAAGAGAGAGTCATTACAATCGATGGTCCAAGTGGCGTGGGCAAGGGGACTTTGGCGAAAAAGCTAGCGGAAAAGTTGGGCTGGGAGCTCCTTGACTCAGGGGCGATTTATCGTGCGCTTGCGCTCTTTGCTGAAGAAAACGGGCTCGATCTTAACGATGAAGCAAAGGTCGCTGCATTAGCGCTCACATTACCGCTTGAATTTAAACCGGGCGAGAAGGGCGTATTAATCTATCTCGATGGTGAAGATCGTACCGATGCCATTCGCTTAGAAACCACCGGCAATAAAGCGTCGATTGTGGCGAAATTGCCCAAAGTGCGTGAAAATTTATTGCAGCGCCAACGAGATTTTGCAACCGCTAAAGGATTGATTGCAGATGGTAGAGACATGGGAACGGTGGTCTTTCCCCGAGCGCCCTTAAAGATCTTTCTGACCGCATCGGCCGAAGAGCGCGCAAAAAGACGATATAAACAGTTGTTGGAAAATGGAATTTGCGCTAAAATAGAGCAGATTTTATCTGAGGTGAAAGCCCGAGACGAGCGAGATCGTTCGCGAAAGAGCTCTCCCCTTATCCCTGCCGAAGATGCCGTGATCGTTGATACATCGGAGTTTTCAGCAGATGAGGTGTTTGAGAAAGTTTGGGCAAATATCGCTTCAGTGGAAATTAATTAAGGCGCATTGAGGATTGCCGAATCCGATCATAAATCTCATGGTTTAGATTTAAATGACTTAAATTTGATCAGAGTAGGGTAGACAGTAAACGCTGACTGCCGGGACGGATTCACACGGGCATCTAAAATGCATAGTGTTTAACATTTAACAGACGGTAAAAACGCATATTGACGGTGATTGAGGGAACAAAACCTTTTGATCATAAGCGATTTTGCCCATTTGAGTTTATAAATATATGTCATTAAGTTTTGCAGAGTTATTTGAACAATCGATCGCTCAAGAGGAATCTCGTACAGTTGGTTCGATTATTAAAGCTACCGTAGTAGCAATTGAAAACGAGTTCGTCATCGTAGATGCTGGACTTAAAAGTGAAGGTCGCATCGCTATCGACCAATTCCAAGATATCAACGGTGAATTAGAAGTTGCAGTAGGTTCAGACGTTGACGTAATGCTTGAGTCACTTGAAGATGGTTTCGGTGAAACCCGTCTTTCACGTGAAAAAGCAAAACGTGCAGAAGTTTGGGCAGCTCTTGAGAAAAAACTTGAAGCTGATGAGATCGTTAAAGGGGTTATTTCTGGCCGCGTTAAAGGTGGATTCACCGTTGACCTTGGTACTGAAAGAGCGTTCTTACCCGGTTCATTAGTAGATGTTCGTCCTGTACGTGATATCTCTTACTTAGAAGGTAAAGAACTCGAGCTTAAATTAATCAAGCTTGATCCAAAACGTAATAACATCGTTGTATCTCGTCGCGCGGTTGTAGAAGAAGAATACTCTGCAGAGCGTGAAGAGTTACTTAAAAACCTTGAAGAAGGCGATATCGTTAAAGGTGTGGTTAAAAACCTTACTGATTACGGTGCGTTCCTTGATCTTGGTGGAATTGATGGTTTACTTCACATCACAGACATGGCGTGGAAACGCGTTCGTCACCCTTCCGAAATCGTTAACATCAACGATGAGATCGAAGTTAAACTTCTTAAATTCGATCGTGAGCGTAACCGCGTATCTTTAGGTCTTAAACAATTAGGTGAAGATCCATGGAAAGATATCGGAATGCGCTTCCCATCAGGCATCCAAGTAAAAGGTAAAGTAACTAACATTACCGATTACGGTTGCTTCGTTGAAATCGAAGACGGTATCGAAGGTCTTGTTCACGTTTCAGAAATGGATTGGACAAACAAAAACGTTAACCCATCAAAAGTTGTGACGGTTGGTGAAGAAGTTAATGTAGTTGTTCTTGACATCGATGAAGAACGTCGCCGTATCTCTTTAGGCATGAAACAATGCCAACCAAATCCATGGGAAGAGTTCGCGATGAAATACAACAAGAACGATAAAATCACTGGTACGATTAAATCAATCACTGATTTCGGTATCTTTATCGGTTTAGATGGCGGTATCGACGGTCTTGTTCACTTATCAGACATTTCTTGGAATGTTGCCGGTGAAGATGCGATCCGTGACTACAAACGTGGTGATGAAATCGAAGCGATGGTACTTGCTGTCGATGCTGAGCGTGAGCGTATCTCACTTGGTATCAAACAACTTGACCAAGACCCATTCTCAAACTTCTTAGCAGCACACGAGAAAGGTTCAATCGTTAAAGGTCAAATCGTTTCTGTTGATGCTAAATTCGCAGTAATCGATCTTGGCGACGGTATCGAAGGTAACTTACGTGCATCAGAAATCTCTAACGAGCGCGTTGAAGATGTTCGTAACGTATACAATGTAGGCGACGAAGTTGAAGCTAAATTCATCAACGTTGACCGCAAAAACCGTTCAATCGTTCTTTCTGTAAAAGCGATCGACGAAGTAAGCGCTAAAGATATCTCTGGCTACTCACACGAGAACAGCCAAGTAGGCGCAACTTTAGGTGATCTACTTAAAGAGCAAATGAAACAGCAATAATTATAATTGTTGAAAAGCCATTATGGGTTTAGTCGCTCATAATGGTTTTTTGTATTATTAAGAATTGTAAAAATTTTTAGACTTTTTTACATATTTTTAATTTTTATATACTAATATGATAATCCTGTGAAGCGCCTAATTTTAATTAGATTTAATTGAAGTTTTAGGTATCAGGTTAATTTTGAATATTTTAATGGAGTGAAATATTATGACTAAATCAGAATTAGTACAGCGTTTAGGTGAAAAGTATCCTAACTACACCAACGCTGAAGTCGAAAAAGGGGTTAAAATTATTTTAGATCAGATCAGCGAAGCGTTAGGTGAAGGCCGTCGCATTGAAGTTCGCGGATTTGGTAGCTTCTCTGTTCGCTATCGTGCGCCGAAAACGGGTCGTAACCCTAAAACTGGCGATTCTGTAAAATTAAGCGGTAAATACGCATCACATTTCAAAGCAGGTAAACACCTCCGTGAAAGCGTCAACGAAAGCCGTCACGATTTTGACATTCAATAAGTCGGTTTTGCAGGTGAATCAATCGTCTCGTTAGAGGGGGTAAAGAATCTCGATTCACCGGATGCGATATTAATTATTGAAGGGAAAAGTGCTATCATTTGATAGCGCTTTTTTTATGGGCGCTCCATTTTCGAACTTCCAACGGATACGAAGATTATGCCTAACGATTTACCGCTTCAATCGCCCGATTCTCATCGCTCTATTTCACATAGAGAAAAATCCCCTCGCGTCTACGGAATTATCCCGGCGGCCGGCGTCGGTGCGCGGATGGAAGCGAGTTGCCCGAAGCAATATCTTATGCTGACGACTCACACCATTTTAGAAGAGACCTTAGCGGTCTTTCAAAAAAGTGAGCGGCTCGATGGACTCTATGTGGGCATTGCGAAAGAAGATCCCTATTTTGTGCTTCCAGAAAAGCAGAGTTTTGACCAAGCGGATCTTGATTGCACCGCCCCTCATCGAATCGCCATTTATCGAACTGAGGGCGGCGAGAGTCGTGCGGAAACGGTGTTTAATGCGATGGATTTTATTTTAAAATCGGCAAAAGCTGTGAGTGAGAGCGAACATGAGGCGGTATTAAAGAGCTGGGCGCTTGTGCATGATGCGGCAAGGCCGGGGCTTTCAAGTACGGAACTTGATCAATTTATTGCAGCTGTCTTAACGGACAATCACCCTTATGGCGGGATTATGGCGCTTCCGGCGCAAGACACCATTAAGAAAGTGGGTGCGAATAATACCATTGAAAAAACGCTCAATCGTGATCATATTTGGCTTGCGCAAACCCCGCAGATGATGCCCTTTGAGCTTCTTTACACACTCTTAGCTAAATGCCTAAAAGAAAATGCGCCGGTCACTGATGAGGCGTCCGTTTTAGAGTATAATGAACGCTTTCCCAAAGTTTATCGAGGCTACACGCATAATTTTAAGATTACCTATCCGGGCGATCTTGAGCTGATGCGCCTCCATTTTAAAGGACGAGAACGATGCGAATAGGATTTGGTTTTGATGTGCACGCTTTTAAAGAGGGCGATCATTTAGTCTTAGCGGGCGTTAAAATCCCGTTTGTGCGCGCCTTTAAAGCACATTCCGATGGGGATGTGGTGCTTCACGCGCTGACCGATGCGCTGTTAGGCGCGGTAAAAGGCGGCGATATTGGCACGCTTTTCCCCGACACCGATCCAAAATATAAAGATGCCGATAGCCGCGTTTTGTTAAAAGAGGCCTACCAAGTGGTTCTTGAGAAGGGCTGGGAAGTGGAAAATATCGATATCACCATCATGGCGGAGCGCCCAAAACTGCTGCCATATCGCGGTGAGATGGAACAAAATATCGCCACCGACCTCATGATCGGAACCGATCGGGTAAACGTCAAAGCGACCACTACAGAAAAGCTTGGCTTTGTCGGGCGTGAAGAGGGCATTGCGGCGCAAGCGGCGGTATTATTAAAATCACGCAAAACGCACTAGAAACATTTATACTGAATTAAACATTTAATAACGATCAACCTAAACACGTTTTATAGATAGGATTTAAGAGTACGATGCAGAATCAACGACAATTATTTGTAACGAATGCACTGCCATTTGCGAATGGTGATATTCATTTAGGTCACTTGCTGGGCTATGCTCAAGCGGATATCTGGGTGCGTTTCCAGCGAATGCGTGGTCATGTCGTTCACTATATTTGTGCCGATGATACGCATGGTACGCCCATTATGCTGAAAGCCCACGAGCTTGGCATTACTCCTGAAGAATTGATCGCAAAAGCTCATGCGGCGCACTTAAAAGATTTCCAAGATTTCTCGATCGATTTCGATAATTACTACACCACCCACAGTAAAGAGAATCAGGAACTCGTTGAAAAGATCTATCTGAAACTTGTTGATGCAGGCCTCATTGAAACCCGCACCATTGAGCAGTTTTACGATGAAGAGCGCAAAATGTTCCTGCCGGACCGTTTTATCAAAGGTGAGTGCCCTAAATGTCATGCGAAAGATCAATATGGCGATAACTGTGAAGCGTGCGGCGCGACCTATCGCCCCACAGAATTGATTGAGCCGTTTTCAGTGGTCACTGGTAAAACGCCGGTGATGAAACCCTCTGAGCACTTCTTCTTTAAACTCTCTGATCCAAAATGCGTTGCGTTTTTGCGTGAGTTTTTGGAAGACAAAGATCGCTTGCAGTCGGAAGCGGCCAATAAAATGCGTGAGTGGATCGGTGAAGAGGGCGATGAAAAACTCTCTGACTGGGATATTTCCCGTGATGCGCCATACTTTGGTTTCCCGATCCCGAATGCAGAAAACAAATATTTCTACGTGTGGCTTGATGCGCCGATTGGCTATTTTGCCTCACTTAAAAACTACGCCGAGCGTGAAGGCATCGACTTTGAGAGCTTTGTAAAAGCGGATTCTGCCGATAAGGCGGGTACTGAGATGGTGCATTTTATCGGGAAAGATATCATGTATTTCCATACGCTTTTCTGGCCAGCGATGCTCCACTTTTCAGGCCACCGTATTCCAAGCCAATATGCGATTAATGGATTTTTAACTGTCGATGGCGCGAAGATGAGTAAATCACGCGGCACCTTTATGACAGCGAAATCCTACACCGAGCAGGGCTTAAATCCTGAGTGGTTACGCTACTATTTTGCGGCAAAATCTACCGGTGCGATCGATGACTTTGACTTAAATCTCGATGATTTTGTCAATCGTGTCAACGCCGATCTTATCGGAAAATATGTCAATATTGCTTCACGCACCAGCCGTTTTATCTCGCGTAATTTTGAGAATAAACTCGGTGCACTGGGCGATGAAACTGTGGAACTCTTAGCGGAGATTAAAGGGGCGAGCGAGAAAATTGCTGCCGGCTTTGATGGCCGTAATTTTGGCGCAGCACTGCGTGAAGTATCGCGTCTATGCGATGTGGTGAATGAGCATTTCGATAGCACAAAACCGTGGGAATTGGTACGTGATGAAGCGTCTCTTTCCCGTCTCCATGCGCTCTGTACCGGGTATTTGGAAGCATTTCGTCTCTTAAGTCTCTACTTAAAACCGGTGATTCCTAATGTGGTCACCGCGGCGGAGGGTTATCTTAATATTGCACCGCTTAGCTACGCGACTCTTGATGATGCGCTTGCAGCGGGGCACGAGATTAATGAGTATGAGCATTTGATGACGCGTCTTGACCGTAAAGCGCTCGATCGGTTGGTGGAAGCGAATAAATCGGCGTTAAGTGTTGAGCGTAAAGACAATCAAAAAGCGGATAAAAAGTCGGACAAAAAGGCTGATAAAAAAGCCGATAAGAATGCAGCTGCGGATGGTGATTACATCACCATTGATGACTTTGCCAAAGTGGATCTCCGTTTAGGGAAAGTGCTTGAGTGCGATTTCATCGAAGGGGCGGATAAACTTCTGACCTTCCAGATCGATCTTGGGGAAGAAAAACCGCGCACCATCTTTTCGGGCATTCGTAAATTCTACGAAGATCCTCAAGCGCTCGTGGGAACGTATGTGATTGTGGTGGCGAACTTAGCGCCCCGTAAAATGCGCTTTGGTGTCAGCGAAGGGATGATCTTATCGGCATCGACAAAAGATGAACTCTCGCTCCTCACCTCACTGAGTGAACTTAAACCCGGCGCGAAAATTTCGTAATGAGTTTACGTGTTAACTGATTGTAAGAGGCCTTATTCCTAAGTGGAGTAAGGCCTTTTTTATGGGAATTGATTTAAACCATGGGGTAAGGCTTCGGTAGCGGATTTCAAACTGTATTTGTGTATAATAGCTTGAATTATTAATAGATTATTGATGTTTAAAGGCATGTTTTGTAGTACAGGTTTAGGAGATTTAAATGGATGATTTGAATGATGATCACAATCGGAAAAAGCTCGAGGAGGATCGATATCGCCTCGATTATAGTCGCCCTGAGTTTGTGGGAGATTCCGCTTCTCGTGATGAAAATGGGCAGACTGATACCGCCCAAGGAATGAATCCCAAAGCGAAAGGACGCGATGATGCGCTGGTGGTCTATATTGCGCTTGGAAGCATTGCGGTGTCGGGCTTTCTCGGTTGGATTGTGGCGATCATTTATGCCTATATGCGCCGTGATAACATCAAAGACACGATCTATTATGGTCACTTAAATTATCTGATTAGAACTAGCTGGATTCTTGCGATCACCTTTATTTTAGGGATTGTTACTGCACCCTTTTTAATCGGATTTTTGATCATCGGGATCAATTTTATCTGGTATATCTATCGAATTATTAAGGGCGTTCTGCGCTACAAAGATTATCTGCCGATCGAATCATAAAGTCTTTGCTAAAAGCCGAATTAAAAGCAGAAACAAAATCAGAAACGGGGCAATATTCGGCGGACGGGCCCCTCATTTTGTATAATGAAATCATTGAAGATTAAATCCCCTTTTACCACGATTAGCACGAGGCTCCCATGGAATTATTAACGCTCTCATCGGTTCGCACCCATAACTTTAACGATCTTAAAATTTTAGAGAAGATTATTGGCCTATGGCGTAACGGTGGGAAAATGCTGGAAACACTCAATTATCATGGCGATCGCTATGCGCTTTACCATGAATATGAGTCCGATTATGATGGCGAATATACCTTAACGCTAGCGATTCCGACGGAGGGGCTAAGCGATACGCTCCTTGAGGATCGTGAGGCAATTGTGAGCCTTGATCCTGAGGTGTCGTATCAAGCCTTTGAGGTCGATCCGTTTGATCCGAACGGCGTGATCGCGATGTGGCAAGAGATTTGGACGCTTGAGGAAGAGGGAAAATTGCAACGTGCGTATGGCATTGATTATGAAAAATACAGCGTCGATGGCAGTGTAACGATCTATATTGGGCTCGCAAAATAGCCCGCCGATATGAAGAGGAGTGAGCGATGACAAGTGCAGCGAAGCGGATTGCCGCATTACAACAGACGATGGTGCGCGATGAGGTGGATGCGTGGATTATTTTAAGCAGTGATCCCCATCTGTCGGAATATCTTCCGGAACATTGGAAGCTCCGCGCGTGGTTTTCAGGATTTACCGGGTCGGCGGGAACGCTGGTGGTATTAAAAGAGAGCGCGTATCTCTGGGCCGATAGCCGTTATTGGGTACAGGCCGCCAAAGAGCTAGGCGGAAGTGGCATTACGTTGCAAAAACTCGGCGCGCCCAATATCCCAAGTTATACCGATTTTTTATTAAATACCTTGCCAGAAGGGAGCAGTGTTGCGCTCTTGGGTGAGACCATTTCGGTGGAAGCGTTCTTTAATTTGGAGGATGCGCTCGATAGTAAATCGATTGAACTGGTCTCCTCGCTCAATCCTTTTAATGGCCTTTGGCCGAATCGCCCGCCGTTACCGCTTGAGACGATCTATCCTCATGAGGCAGAGTTTGTCTCTCACACGATGATGGAGAAATTGGGCGAGATTCGCGCGGTGATGGAGGATGCGAGTGCCGACTTTCATTTAGTCTCAACGCTTGATGATATCGCTTGGATTTTAAATCTTCGAGGCAGCGACGTAGAATACAATCCGCTCTTTTTATCCTATCTTTTAATTGAACCCAATCGTGCGGCACTCTATGTGGATTCGGCAAAATTGAGTGATGAGGCGGTCAGAGCACTTGATGCCGCTCGGGTGATGGTGAAATCCTATCACGAGATCTATCTTGATCTCAAAGAGCTTGAGGTGGGTAATAGCATTATGCTCGATCCTGCGCGCACCAACTATGCGCTCCTTGAAGCGATTCCAGAAAGTTGTGATGTGCTCCCACTATTTAATCCGAGTACGCTGGAAAAAGCTTTAAAATCGGAGGCAGATATTGCCCATGTGCGCGTTGCGATGGAAGAAGATGGCGCAGCGCTGTGTGAGTTTTTTGCAGAATTTGAAGAGAAAATGGCCCGGGGTGAAGCGGTCACTGAGCTTACCGTCGCCGAGATGTTAGAAGAGAAACGCAGTGCTAAACCGAACTATGTCTCGCTCAGTTTTGGCACCATTGCCGGATTTAATGAAAATGGGGCGCTCCCGCACTATAGTGCAACGGTTGAGGCGCATTCCGTGATTGAGGGCGACGGCCTTCTTTTAATTGATTCAGGCGCGCAATATCAAAATGGCACCACCGATATCACTCGCGTGATTCCGATTGGCACGATTACCGACGCGCATAAACGCGATTTTACTTTAGTGCTGAAATCGATGATTACGATGAGCCGTGCGCATTTTCCAAGAGGGATTAAAATGCCACAACTAGACGCCATTGCTCGCGCACCTTTATGGCAGGCACACCTTGATTATGGCCACGGAACGGGGCATGGGGTGGGCTACTTTATGAATGTGCATGAAGGGCCGCAAGTGCTCTCCTATAATGCAAAATTAACGCCGCAATCGGAAGTGCGTGATGGCATGATTACCTCCATTGAGCCAGGACTCTATCGTGAAGGAAAGTGGGGCATTCGCATTGAAAACTTAGTGGTTGCAACGGGCACTACACAAAAGGCGGGCGGTGAATTTGGCGAATTTATGGCCTTTGAAACCTTAACCCTCTGCCCAGTTGATACGCGCTGTATTGATTCATCACTATTAACTAAAGAAGAGGTGGCGTGGCTTAATGCCTATCATCAAGAGGTGCGTGAGCGTCTTGCGCCGAAATTGAGCTGTGAGCGTGCGCTTGCGTGGCTCAATGAGCGTACGGCGGCGATCTAGTCATATCTAAGGCGTATTCATGCTTATATAATCGAAACAGGTTAAACTATTAGACAAAATAAAACCCTTACGGTGATGACTCAGAATTAATGAGCGTTCCGTAAGGGTTTTTTATTGCGTGTTACTTAATCAATTATTTCGCCATCGCATCGCGATAGGATTTAGTTGCATCATCAAAGTTTGCTTTCATCGTTTTGCTAGGTTTACCCATGAGGCTCACCACTACGATCATAATACACGCTAAAAGGAAGCCTGGGATAATCTCGTAAAGCCCTAAAAGTGGCATTTTTGCTAAGATAGCATCAACGCTTACGCCTTGGCTTGCCGCTACCCATGTTTTGATTTTAGGGAAGATGATGACCGTTAAAGCACCTGTAATCATACCGACTAACGCACCGTTACGGGTGGTTCTGCG
Organism: Ignatzschineria sp. RMDPL8A; assembly: GCF_029815055.1. Classification (NCBI taxonomy): domain Bacteria; kingdom Pseudomonadati; phylum Pseudomonadota; class Gammaproteobacteria; order Cardiobacteriales; family Ignatzschineriaceae; genus Ignatzschineria; species Ignatzschineria sp. RMDPL8A. Next base: position 333,425 of record NZ_JAPPWA010000002.1, read on the forward strand.
CCAGAATACTGAGAAGATAATGATCGGACCAAATGCCGCGGCAAATCCTGCCCACGCGTATGAGACAAGGTCTAATACTTTACTGTTTGGGTCGTGCGCGATGTAGATCGCAATCGCGGCTACCGCAAATACCATTGAACGACCAATCCATACAAGCTCTTGTTCGCCTGCATCTTTACGTAAGAAACCTTTGTAGAGGTCTTCGGTTAATGCACTTGATGCCACAAGCAACTGACAGCTAAGCGTACTCATGACCGCAGCGAGTACTGCCGATAATACGATGCCCGCAATCCATGGGTTCAGGAGAACTTTAGCAAGTTCCATAAAGACCGACTCAGGATTACCGCTTAATACTTCACCGGTCACAGGATGTGTGCCACTCATGATGTTTGCCGCAACAACAGGGTGTTCGATGACATAGGCGTATCCAAAGAATCCAACGGCAACCGCGCCCATTAAACAAAGCGCCATCCAAGTAATGGAGATACGGCGAGCATTGGGAATCGTTTTAACTGAATCGGCCGCCATAAAACGCACTAAAATGTGTGGCTGACCACAATATCCAAGGCCCCATGCAATGAGCGATACGATGGTGATCCAAGTAAGATCATGGGTGAAATTTAAGTGAGTTGGGCTATAGGTGCGAATGGTTTCAATGGTTGCGCCCACATCTAAACTGCCTAAATCTCCAAGTTTTAACACAATGATCATCGGCACTAATAAAAGCGCAAAGATCATGAGTGAGGCTTGAACGGTATCCGTCCAGCTCACCGCTAAGAATCCACCGATAAATACATAGGCAATCGTTGCAAAGGCACCGACCCAGATTGCGGTTTCATAGCTCATGCCAAAGGTACTGGTGAAAAGACGCGCGCTTGCCACGACGCCTGAGGCGCAGTAGATCACAAAGAAGAAGAGAATGATCATCGACGCGATGATTTTTAAGAGACGGGTATTATCTTCATAACGGCCGTGGAAAAAGTCCGGCAGGGTGAGCGCATCGTTTGTTTTTTCGGTAAACATCCGTAAGCGTCCCGCGACAAAGAGCCAGTTTAAGTAGGCACCGAGCGTTAATCCGATGGCGATCCATGAGCCTGAGATTCCGGAGATGAAGATCGCGCCGGGAAGCCCCATTAAGAGCCATCCACTCATGTCTGATGCACCGGCAGAAAGTGCGGTGACGAAGCTACCGAGTCGGCGTCCGCCAAGAATATAGTCCGATAGATTGCTGGTGGATTTATAGGCGTAAAATCCAATGCCGATCATCGCGACAATATAGATAAAAAATGTGATATGTAAAGGTTGTAACGAACCCATAATCTGTTCCTCATTGGTTAAGACACCCTCACTACCTTAAACTAAAAGCGGTGAGGGGGTCGTATAAATATTATTATTTTTATTTATCCTTGTTCGTCATAAGCAAGGCTGATGAGTGCCGCGTCTCCTCCAATAGCCGCGGTATTAACGGAGGTTGAACGTTCTGTCATAAAACGTGGAAGATAGTGTGGACCGCCCGCTTTTGGACCGGTTCCTGAGAGGCCGCGTCCACCAAACGGTTGTACCCCAACGATCGCACCGACTTGGTTACGATTTACGTAGAAGTTACCAACGCGCGCGTGGGTTTCAATAAAGCGAATATAGTCATCATTACGGCTATGTACGCCCATGGTGAGTCCAAATCCGGTTGCGTTGACCTCGTGGATCATGTCGAGCAGTTTATCGCTCTTATAGCGAATCACATGCATGATCGGGCCGAAGTGCTCTTTTTTAAGCTCTGAGATGGAATCGATCTCAAAGATCACCGGCGCCACAAAGTGTCCGTTGAGTTTTGGATCAATTTTGGCTTCTGCAATCAGTTTACCTTGTGCTTTAAGGGCATCGATATGCTCTAAAAGACTTGCTTTTGCCCGCTCATCAATCACCGAGCTAACATCGGTTTTACGCGAATAAGGAACTCCCACAACGATATCGTCCATCGCGCCTTTTAAGAGCTCGATAATGCGATCGGCGATCTCATCTTGAAGATAGAGCACACGCAGCGCCGAACAGCGTTGACCGGTACTCACAAATGCCGATTGAAGCGCGTCACGAACCACTTGCTCAGGCAATGAGGTAGAGTCCGCGAACATGACGTTTTGTCCGCCGGTTTCAGCGATTAGGGTCGGAATTGCCCCTTCACGCGTTGCTAAGTTTTGGTTAATGGCGCGCGCGGTGCTGGTGGACCCGGTAAAACAAACACCCACAACGCGAGGATCTTGCGTGAAGATATCCCCAAGCATTTTCCCAGATCCAGGAAGAAGTGCGATCACCTCTTTCGGCAGCCCCGCTTCAAAGAGAAGTTCTACCACGCGATAGGCGATCATGGGCGTTGCTTCTGCAGGTTTTGCAAGAACGGTGTTACCGCTCACAAGTGCTGCGACGATTTGCCCTAAATAGATTGCAAGAGGGAAGTTCCATGGACTGATACAGGCAAAGACTCCTTTACCGGCGTGGTAGTAGAGGTTTTGCTCGCCCGTTGGGCCTTTGAGCTCTTTGACTGTGCCGTGTTTACGAGCTTCTTGCGCGTAGTATCGGCAGAAATCAGCGGCTTCTCGCACCTCATCGATTCCATCATGAATGGTTTTACCCGCTTCCATGGAGCAAAGCGCGATCAGTTCAATGCGATTTTCCTCAAGAAGGTCTGCGGTTTTTTCTAAAATGCTTGCACGCACTTCAACGGGCGTCTCATTCCAGTTAAACCACGCTTTATCGAGCGAATCGATCGCCGCTTTCACCTGCGCTTCATTGGCGGTAGTCACCTTACCAACCACATGTTCTAAATCAAACGGTGAGCGGGCTTGATAGGTCTCTTGCCCCTCTTTTTGTGGCACACCATTAATGATCGGTTTTGCGCGCCAGCGTTTAGTGATCATCTCGTTGTACTGACTTTCAAAGGGAAGCCACGTGCTTGAGAAGTTCATATTGAGACCGCGTGAGTTCTTACGGGTTTTGTAGAGCTCATCGGAGTAAGGAATATTGGGGTTTTTAATTGTCTCGTAGCCATCAACGACTGTTACTGGATGCTCAATTAAGCTTTCGATCGGAACGGTTGGGTCAACGAGCTGGTGAACAAATGATGAGTTTGCCCCATTTTCAAGGAGACGGCGTACAAGGTAGGGGAGCAGGTCATGATGCAGTCCGACCGGCGCGTAGATCCGCACACTTTTACCATACTCTTTAATAATTTCGTTATAGAGCGCTTCACCCATGCCGTGGAGGCGTTGGAATTCGAAATTATCGTTATTAAAACGCTCACTGAAATCTAAAATCGTCATCACTGTTTGCGCGTTGTGGGTGGCAAATTGAGGACGAATCACCCCTTGTGCTGCAGGGCTTAACATAAAGCGTGCGCACGCAAGGTAGGAGATATCGGTATTCTCTTTACGAGTAAAAACGGGATAATTATTGAGTCCGCGTACTTGTGAATCTTTCACTTCCGTATCCCAATACGCCCCTTTTACAAGACGAACCGGAATTTCAATGCCAAGCTCACGGCCAAGGAGGCTCACCCAAATTAATGACGGCATCGCATGTTTTGCATACCCTTGAATTACAAGGCCTAATCCGCCCCATGAACCGATTTCAGGCACACGCACAAGTTTCTCAAATAGCTCAAGTGAGAGCTCTAAACGATCCGCCTCTTCCGCGTCAATACTAATTTCCGCATCAAGCTCTTTTCCTAATAGCGCAAGTTCTTTCACGCGATTGAAAAGCTCGGTCATTACGCGATCTTTTTGATCGACAGTGTAACGTTGATGAAGGGCTGAGAGTTTGATTGAGAGTGAAGGTTTACGGCTATTCGGTAGCGCCTCTTCCGCGCCCACAGCTTTTAGTGCATTTTTATAATCTTCAAAATAACGATCGGCATCGGCTTGCGTCATCGCCGCTTCTCCGAGCATATCGAAGGTATAGGTATAGCCTTGTTCGCGTACTTTACGACCATTTTTTAGCGCTTCCGCCATGGTTTCGCCAAGGACAAACTGTTTCCCCATTACCTGCATCGCAACGTTCACTGATTTACGAATCACAGGTTCGGTCATCTTATTGGTGAGCTTTTTAAGCGCGCTGCTCTCATCGTCAATATCCACCAAATTCCCGGTGAGCATCAGTCCCCAGGTGGCAAAGTTTACCAGTTGCTTATTACTATTGCCTTTATGTGATGACCAGTTGACGCCGGCGATCTTATCGCGAATCAGCGCATCGGCGGATTTTTTGTCGGGAATCCGTAAAAACGCTTCCGCAAGACACATTAAAATAAGCCCTTCTTTGGTGGTGAGATTATATTCACGCAGAAGAGCATCGAGCGAACTTTCAATTTCAGGGCTATTACGAATGCGTTGTACGACATCGTAGGTTTTTTGTCGGATTTTCTGCTCGGTATCCGTAGTCGGTGCGATAATTTCGCGCAGATCACGAATGCATTCCTCTTCGTCCTTAAGATGCATTTTACCAATCACATCGAAGAACGTTGCGCTAGTGAACTCCCCGAACTCTTTATGATTGATAATCCGATTTAAATCATACATAGTGTTTCCTCCAAGCCCTAAAAAGCTTAATTTATAATGGTTTATGCGGGCAGATTATTTTGGTGCCCATTACTCTGAATTTATAGCATGAGTCTCTTTTGTATACAAGGAAAACAGGCAAACAATCAGCGGCCTGGCTAACATTTCATTACATAAATAGATTTTATGCAAGTTTTGTTAGTAAAAAGAAGATTTTAATCTAAATGAGCCTTATTTTCATCGGAGAGAGGCTCTATTTGATGGGCGAATAATGCTATATTCAGCTGTACGAATTGAGAACAAAATGCGATTATCTGAATAATTGAGATAATAACGGATAAAGGAAGGACTATGGTGCTTGATAAACAGGATGTGGAGCGATATCAGCAATGTTACGATGCCGCAACGAGCGGGCTTGAGGGCTATCTTTTGCTTGAGGGTAATGCACGTCGAGCGCTCACAGATGGGGATGTCGTGATTTTAGAGCAAAAGGCGGCACTCTTTAAAGAGGCGCTTAAGATCAACCCGGGGAGTTTTCCCTCGATCTTCTTTTTGGGCAAAATTTATCAGCGCTTGGAAGATTATCAAAGTGCACTCTTTTATCTTGAAGAGGCGGTCAATAACCATGCAAGTGATTGCAATGCGCCGATGGAAGCCTCTATTGTGGCGATGAGTTTAGATCTAACCGCGCGGGCCGTCCGTTATTCCGAAGAGGCGGTGCGCCGAGCGCCCGATTATCTCAATGCGATCACCAATCATGCCGCGAATTTATTTGTCACGGGTAATGATGAAAAAGCGCTCGAGATGGTTGCCGCGGCTCTTGCGATCGATTCAGAAGACCCGATTGCCAATATGCTTGAGCAGATGATTTTAGAGGTTAAGCAGGGTAGACGCATTCGCCCGACATTTCATGAGTTGATCCGTTAATCAAAAGATTCTCCCAAACGCAAAAACGCCCCCAAAGATTGATTGGATCAATAAATCAATAAATCAATTAATCAATCCCAATCCCGGAGGCGTTTTCAGTATTAAATGCTTCGCATTAAACCAATTATCAAATAAATAGAGGCGTTACACTTTAATCGTTAAAATATCGCACGGTGAATCATTGATGATTGAGCCTGAGGTTGAGCCAAGCAGAAGGGCCAATCCTTGACGGGTGTGCGAGCCGATAATAAGCAGATCAACGTCGAGTTCTTTCGCGGCTTTTAAAATTCCCTCTTTTGTGGAAAGTGCCGAGATCACTAAGGTGTCCGCATCGGGAATCCCCAGTTTAAATGAGAGCTCACGCATCGATTTTTTCGCTTCCGCTAACACTTCATCATCGGTGCCTTGAGGAATCACGGGCATTAACTCATAGCTCGTATTGAGGCTAATGCTCTCTAAAATGTTAAGAAGCGTTAATTTTGCACGATTTCGTTTAGCCACACCGAGCGCCTTACGGCCGACCGCTTCCGCATCATCTGACTGGTCAACGGCGACTAAAATGTGTTTGTACTGTTCTTTGAAATCGTCATGGATCTCATCAGTCATTTCAAATTCCCCCATAGGATTTAAGTAATCTTTACATTATATACCAAGCGCTTCGCAATTAATCAATTATGATGATGGAAGCGCATCGACTTCCTGCTATTCGTCAGTGTTTACGCTAAAAAATGTCGCATTTGCTGATCGCAGGTTTGTGGCTTTTTCTACCCTTAGTTTAGTAAATTCATGTACAATATGGCAGTCAAAATTTATCTATTTTTAACTTAACGTTCGCTCATCCCTTACCTTTTTGTGAGAGAGGGGCGGTTTGAGTTGCCATTTAAAAAATTGTTTTATAAAGATTATCATCACTATGAGTAAATTGTTAAAAGAGAGCCAACGCCGTCGAACCTTTGCGATCATCGCTCACCCGGATGCGGGTAAAACGACAATGACTGAAAAACTCCTTCTATTTGGGGGCGCGATCAGTTTAGCGGGATCGGTCAAAGGCCGTAAAGCGGCCCGTCATGCCACATCGGACTGGATGGAGCTTGAGCAACAACGGGGAATCTCGGTAACCTCATCGGTGATGCAGTTTCCCTATCAAGATTACATGATCAACCTGCTTGATACCCCCGGGCACCAAGACTTCTCGGAAGATACTTACCGCACGCTTACTGCGGTGGACTCGGCGCTGATGATGATCGACTGCGCGAACGGGGTTGAGGAACAGACCATTAAATTGATGAATGTGTGCCGTCTTCGTGATACGCCGATCATCACCTTTATCAACAAACTGGACCGTGATGGACGCGATCCGATCGATCTTTTAGACGAAGTGGAAGAGGTGCTTAAAATCAATTGTGCACCGGTCACTTGGCCGATCGGTATGGGGCGCGATCTCAAAGGCGTTTACCATATTTTAGAAGATTACATTCACCTTTATGACGATGAAGAGCGCGGGACGACGAGTAAAGGTCGCGTGATTCAAGGGCTCGATAGTAAAGAGCTCGATGAGGTTTTGGGGGAAGAACGCGCCAATGCCTTTAGAGAAGAGGTGGAGCTTGTCCAGATCGCGAGTAACGAGTTTGATCTCGATGAGTATCGTGCAGGACGCTTAACGCCGGTTTATTTTGGCTCTGCGATCACCAACTTCGGAGTGCAAGAGATGCTCGATGGGTTTGTTCAAATTGCGCCCCCGCCAAGCGTGCAAAAAACCACAACGCGCGAGGTTCACGCCGGTGAAGAGAAACTCACAGGTTTTGTCTTTAAAGTTCAAGCCAACATGGACCCGCGCCACCGCGATAGAATCGCCTTTATGCGCATCTGTTCAGGAAAATATACGCCGGGCATGAGTGCGAAACATGTGCGTATCGGCAAAAATATTAAAATCCCAGAAGCGATGACCTTTATGGCCTCCGACCGTAGCCATTTAGAAGAGGCCTATGCCGGCGATATTATCGGGATTTACAATCACGGTACGATTCGAATCGGTGATACTTTTACTGAAGGGGAAGACCTAAGTTTTAAAGGGATTCCGGACTTTGCGCCAGAGCTTTTCCGCCGGGCCCGTCTTCGCGATCCGCTTCGCATGAAACACCTTGAGCGCGGGCTTGAACAGCTCTGTGAAGAGGGAGCAACTCAGCTCTTTAAGCCGCTTCACAATAACGATCTGATTATCGGCGCCGTTGGGGTGCTTCAGTTTGATGTGGTCGCGCACCGTTTGAAACTTGAATACAACGTCGATTGTATTTTCGAGCAGGTGAATGTTGCCACCGCACGTTGGGTAGAATCGGACGATAAGAAGAAATTTGAAGAGTTCAAAAAACGCTGTTACGACAATCTTGCCGTCGATCATCACGGGGAATATGTCTATGTCGCGCCGACTCGCGTCAATTTAACGTTAACGCAAGAACGCTATCCTGAAATTAAATTTAAAGCCGTACGGGAATTTCACGGATAAGACTCAATTGATTTGATTCATTAAGGTTAAGAGGGCGCCGGCTAGACGGCGTCTTTTTTTTATGCTGACGGATATTTCGGGCAATAAAAAAGCTCCAGGGGGTAATTGGAGCTTTTTCTTTTTTGTCGTTAAATGTATATGTATATTGCTTAGAGTGAAAATCTTTGCAATTGGCTATGGGTTTAAGTATAGAGAATCAATCTTCAATTTTAGTAAAGGGAATTTAAATCTCCGTTTACGATTCGTAAACATTTGTACATTTGCGCGCTAATCCATTGATCTTAGCGGACTCCTAAATTTTAGATTTCCTTACAAAATTCTATATTTACGCCTAAAAATATTATTTTCTGCGAATATTTAATTGTTTTCGCGCGATTTTGGCTTTTTAAAATGAATTAAAAAGAGATAGAGCCAAATAAGTGTGGAGATAATTACCCCAATCACGCCAAAAAAGTGATAACCGAGCAGGCCAAAGATTAAAATTAACAGCACTAAAAACATAACGATCCTTTTACCGCGATCCCGCCGCGAATTGTTCCAAATTTAGAACAGACTCTCCAACAATCAGAGATATTCAAACAATGAGTTGTCCATTATACTGAGAATGAATTCCACCTCCGAAATTTTTAGGGTGAGGGGAGCATAATTATGACGATGAGGAGCAGACGATGAAGAAGACTATGAAAAAGACTATGAACAAAACAATGAAACGAATGATTCAATTGAGTGCCGGTGCGCTACTGTTTGGGGCGTTTATGGGGAGTGCGCAGGCGAACAGTTGGGCGCTCGATCACGATCACACGCGGATCGGCTTTGGAGTTGATCATATGGGCTATTCGACTACCTACGGTTATTTTACCGAATACGATGGCAAGGTACGTTACGATCGGGATGAGCCGGATCTTTTGGAGCTTGAAGTAACCATTCAAACCGGGAGCGTGATGACCGTTTCAAAGGGCTTAAACGATCACCTTAAAACGGCGGATTTTTTCAACGTCGAGCGCTTTCCGACCATGACCTTTAAAGGGAGCGGCTTTGAGAGTGATGATGGAAAAACCGGTATGGTGCACGGCGAATTAACTCTACTCGGCGTCACCAAACCAGTCACGCTTAATGTGGAACTCTTTAAAGACGCAGTGAGCCCGATGACAGAGGTGGAAACCATTGGCTATCGCGCCAAAACCACCTTGATGCGCAGCGAGTGGGGCATGAATTTCCTCTCACCGAACGTGGGCGAAGCAGTCTTAATTACCATTGATGGCGAATTGATGAAGGTCGATTAAACGCCCATAATAGATAAATATTTGGCGATTAATAGGTGCATAGTTGGCGGGTGATTGGGGATGTGATAAACCCATCATCCGCTTTTTTATGCGCTATAGTAATGAGGAATATTGGGCTTATCCCGAGAAAAAAGAACAATAATTTAACTGGACCATTAAACGATAAAGGAGCTTTTATGACTCAGAAAACTGATGAACGCCGCAAAGGAATCACCATGGCGGGCAATCCTGTTACCTTGTTGGGCCACGCATTAACAGTTGGCGAGAAGGCGCCGGATTTTACTGCACTTAAGCAGGTTCTCACTTCCTATTCACTCCACGAAGCGGGCGATAAAGTGAAGATTATCTCGGTTGTGCCATCGCTTGATACGGGCGTGTGTGAATTGCAAACTGTTCGCTTTAATAAAGAAGCTGAAACGCTTAAAAATACCGTTGTCATCACACTTTCGGTGGATTTACCCTTTGCGCAAGGCCGATTCTGCGGTGCCAAAAATATCGATCATCTTTTGACACTGTCCGATCATCGCGATCTTGATTTTGGCTTGAAATATGGCTTTGTCATCGAGGAATTGCGCCTATTAAGCCGTGGGATTGTAGTGCTTGATGGCGACAATACCGTGAAACACATTGAGTATGTTGCAGAAGTGACGGATCACCCTGATTATGACGCGGCGCTCAACGTCGCAAAAGTGTTAGTTTAAGGGCGATTATTCTTCACAAATTGCTTCAAACTCGACGACGAGAAAATCAATCAGCGCCCGCACCGACGGGAGTAATCCACGGCGGGACGGAAAAACGGCATGGATAATTTCAGGGGTTGTAGTGAGCTCAGGCAATAATTTAACCAGCTCGCCGCGGGCCACTTCATTTTTAAGCAACATATGCGGGAAATGAATCACGCCAACGCCCGCAAGCGCCGCCTGTTTGAGCGCATCCATATCGGTCGTCATATACCGCGGGGTGATGGGAAAACAAAACTCATCGCCCTTTTTATTGAGAAATGTCCAAGAATGCCCGGTCGGTTGGGAGCTATGGGCAAGCAGTGGCCACGCGGAAAGCTCATCTAAACTTTCGGGCATTCCCTGCATCGTATCGATTAAAATAGGGCTTGCAAAAAGCGCTATCGTGCGAGTGCCGAGCTGACGCATGACTAACTCGCTATCTTCAATATTTGAACGAACACGAAGCGCAATATCGATCCCTTCACCAATAAGATCGACGGCCCGATTAGTCGAAAGCAGCTGAATTGTGACTTTCGGATGAATCAGCATAAATCGCGCGAGCATATCACTCACATGGGTTTGCAATAGAGCACGTGGGCAAGAAATTTTGATCACGCCTTTTGGCTCACTTCGGGCAAGATCAATCGCCTCTTGCGCCGCTTCCGCTTCAATCAGCATCGCCTTACAGTGGGTAAAATAGGTCTCGCCGAGATCGGTCAAACGAAACTGACGGGTCGAACGCTGAATTAGCTGAACGCCAAGGGTTTCTTCCAAGGTTGAAATCCGCCGACTGAGCCGTGATTTCGGAATCCCCAACGCTCGTTCCGCTGCTGAAAATCCGCCATGTTCCACCGACTTTACAAAATAGTAGAGATCATTTAAATCCAGTTGCATTGCCGATCCTTTGCTGCGCGTTAGCCATTACCTATTGAGATGAATTCATTACTTTAACGAGAACCACGGTCATTGTGAAGGGATTTTAATTCGTTTTTAAGTGCGCGTTCATTTATGATGAAGCATATTTATTTAAAACTATGGAATAGAGCATGCAAGACAATGTCCCATCGTATGATTTTTTTATCGAGCCCGTTTTACAGGTGTTGGCAAACTGTCCCGAAGGGGTGCCTGCGCGCGAGGTGCATGAGGCGGCAGCGGACTATTTAGATTTGAGCCATGATGCGCGTTTAGAGACGGTCTCAAGTGGGCAAGCGATCTATAAAAATCGTTCGGGATGGGCGCATGATCGCTTAAAACGCGCCGGTTTATCGGAGAGTATTTCACGCGGCGTATGGTGCTTAACGGAAAAGGGGCGGGATTGGGTAAAAACGCACAGGTTTCCATTAAGTAAAGAGACGCGTCGTCATCTGGCGTTTGATTTTTTAGAGGTTAAATTAACCGATGAGGAAGGCGCGGATGTATCTCCAATTAATTATGCCAATACTCAAACGGATCGCAGTGAATCGCTCAGTGTGGAAAGCCCTGATGATCGCTTGGAAGAGGCAGTTCGCACCATTAAAGAGACAGTAGCAAGTGAATTGCTGACCATTTTAAAAGAGGTCTCGCCCCAACGATTTGAACTAATTGTGCTCGATCGTTTAGGGCTTGAAAAGGTGTATGTTCAAGCGAAACGTTGGCAAGATACGGTGGGGCGACCAGAGATTCAAGCCTTTTACGGGGCACTTGCAGGGCAAAAAGCAAAACGCGGCGTGTTTATTACGACCTCATCTTACTCAAAACAGGCGATCGAATTTGCACAATCGGTAGAAGGGGTAGTGTTAATCGACGGGGTGCAACTAGTGTATTTAATGATGGATGCGGAGGTTGGCGTGAGCTCGCGCTCGATTAAACTTCCCGCGATCGATTCTGATTATTTTGATTAGTGGTTAAAATCCCGTTTTACATCTAGAATTTCAAAACATACACAAACAAAAAAAGCCATCTTCCTAATTGAAAAGATGGCTTTTTATCGAAATCGTTAACCGATTACCAGCCGCGCTCTTGCATGCGCTCTTCTGGGTTTAATTTGCTGATTTCTAAACCGCGCATGGGTTCGCCTAAATCTTTTGAGAGTTCTGCGATGAGTGCGTAGTCTTGATAGTTTTCAGTGGCTTTAACGATGGCACGTGCGAATTTTTCAGGGTTTTCTGATTTGAAAATACCTGATCCAACGAATACGCCATCCGCGCCCAATTCCATCATCAGTGCCGCGTCTGCAGGAGTTGCAACGCCGCCCGCTGCGAAGTTTGCTACCGGTAGACGGCCGTGCGCTTTGATCTGTAAAAGCACTTCATACGGTGCACCAAGATCTTTTGCGTAGGTCATGATTTCATCGTTATTCATATGGAGAAGTTTACGCACTTGCGCGTTCACTTTACGCATATGACGTACCGCTTCGACGATGTTTCCGGTTCCGGGTTCACCTTTGGTACGGAGCATTTTCGCGCCTTCACCTAAACGGCGAGCCGCTTCCCCAAGATCGCGACATCCGCATACAAATGGGACTTTAAAGTCGCTTTTTAAGAGGTGAAATTCTTCATCCGCTGGGGTTAATACTTCACTTTCGTCAAGATAGTGAACGCCCATCGATTCAAGAACGCGCGCTTCAACAATATGGCCGATACGAGCTTTAGCCATCACGGGAATCGATACTGCACCTAATACTTCTTCAATAATGCGCGGATCCGCCATACGGGCAACGCCGCCCGCTTTACGAATGTCTGAAGGAACGCGCTCTAACGCCATGACTGCCACTGCGCCGGCATCTTGAGCGATTTTAGCTTGTTCCGCATTGATCACGTCCATGATCACGCCGCCATTTTTGATAATTGAATCAGCCATCTGTTTTTATTTTCCTCTGTAATCGAATGAAAGAAAGAGCGATATTGCTCAATAAAATCAAAAACCACTCATCATAGTAAAAGATCTATGGTATAGCGTCAATTGCGAGGCTTTGAAATTCTTAAAAAGAGTGAAAAATTGCATAGTTTGGTTTATAAGAGTGTTATCCGTAGAGTTATCCACAGGAAATGTGGATAAGATTGACAGTAAATCGCGGTGGAAAGAAGGGTAAATATTATCGGATGAGATCGTCATTTCCTTTACACTATAAACGTCGTGAATCAATTGGCATGGAACGCATCAATAAGGAGAGCTATGTTTGCAATTTTACTCAGCATTATCGGGATTCATTTAATGGCGCTTATTACGCCCGGGCCTGACTTTTTCTTTATCTCGCAGACGGCGGCGCGTTTTTCGCGTAAAGAGAGTTTTAAAGCGGTGCTCGGGATCACCGTTGGGGTGATGATTTGGGCAGGGCTTGCGCTGCTTGGACTCCATTTTGTCCTCGAAAAATTTGTCTGGCTACGCCATATTATTGTGATTCTCGGGGCACTCTATCTGAGTTATCTTGCGGTGCAGTTACTCCGTTCGGCCTTTTCCAAACAGGTGGGCGCGGAAGAGGTGAGTTTTTTACCGGAAGCGGGGCAACATCTCTTTTTAAAAGGGCTCTTGACCAATCTCGCTAATCCCAAAGCGATCGCCTATTTTGCCAGCGTTTTTTCGATGTTTGTCAGTGATGGCATGGGCACTGAGACGAAACTTGCGATCTTTGCGGTGGTGGCAATTGAGACGCTTATTTGGTTTTGCATTGTGATCCTTGTGTTTTCCCTTCCGGCGATGAAGCGGGCGTATAAAAAAGTGATGCGGGTGATCGATGGGGTGGCCGGGGTGATCTTTTCAGGCTTTGCGATCTACTTTCTCTATCAAGAGTTTAAAAGTTTCTTTTTAAATCAAGCGTAAGCGGAAAATTAGCTTAAAGCTCGGTATAATTAGTCGGATGAGGCGTGAATTGAGTGAGCTTTACCAATCATTCACTCAGAATTGACTAGGAATTTACTAAGCATTAGCTAAAAATGATGAAAGGAGTGCATCAATGCGTGATGAGCAGGAATGGAATGAAATCGAGGTAGATGAGGCGGAGATTCGTGAGGTTAAAGCGAAACTCACCGGCCTTTATCGGGAAGAGGTAACGCGGGAGTATAGTGATACAGCCGCGCATCCGAGCTATTTTAGCTTAAGTTTTAAGGGGCGAATTGGGCGCTTGCAATTTATCATTGGCGCATTTTTTTCGATGCTCCCCTTTTTGGCGTATACCGTTTTTCGCTATGTGGGCTATGAGATTAATGAAGGCCCGCTCTGGACGGAGATGGTTCGGGGTGAGAGTGGCATAATGCTCGCGGTGGTCGCGGGGTTAATCGTTTTGAGTGGTATTTTTACCATTCGGTTTATGGCGCTTCGCCTGCATGATTTTAATATTACCGGCGGTTATCTCATTTTATTGCCACTTCTTTATTGGATTCATCCCATCGCTTTTGGCATTGCGCTCGGGGTGATGATGTTTTTGCTACTGGTGAATGAAGGGGTGGATTATGTCAATCCGTTTGGCGCGCCGGTGACGCGAGGAAATCTACCGTTGGCGCTTTTTTGTTTGGTACTCTCTGCGCTCTATCTGGCTTACTTTTTAGTGATGGTGGGCATTGTGATTGTGATCCGATACTGAGTCGGAGATTGGTCTTCGCATAATGGGCATCTATTTTGATATATAAAATTGTAGAATGAATAAAAAATATGCTACAGTATTCCTTCAACGATCTTGAGATAAGTGAGGTATCAATATGACTCAGTCAACCGAAACACCCGTTAAACGTAGCAAACTACCCTCAAAATATGCACGATTTATCGTACCCCTCGTGCTTACGTTTTTAATGACATTTGTGGTCGCCGGTATTAGTACGTGGCGTGTCGCAGGTGGATCCGATATTTTCTTTGCAAAATGGATGGTGTCGTGGATGATTTCGTGGGCGGTTGCGTATCCTACGATGATTATATTTATGCCAATCGCACAAAAATTGGTCTTTATGATCGTTGAAAAACCTCAGCCTCCCAAACCCAAAGCGTAATGGATTTGGCCAAGAGGAAATGAGAAAAACCGCCTTATACTTCAGGGGTTCCCTTGGTGTAAGGCGGTTTTTAGTGCTCTATAAAAGGGTTGAATCGGTTATTGTTATTATTATTTCTCCCCCATCACCTTTCTTCTTTTTCTTAATTATTCTTCTTCTTTTTGATGGTTATTCTTTTAAAGAGCGGTAGAGACCAATGGTATTTTCAATGTGGTTCATCATCAGCGAAACGGCCTCCTCTTTCTGCTGATCTCGAATCAGGTTAAACATCTGACGATGCTCGTTAATAAAGTGATCGACTCGGTCAAGACGTCTGACTTTGGTGCGCGTTTCAAGGAGCGATTCCTTAAAGCTATCAAACAAAATATCGGCAATCTTGATCAGCATATGATTATGGCTCGCTTTGATAATCGCTTTATGGAAGGCGATATCGGCTTTGGCGGCCACCTGTTTATTGGCGATCGCCTCTTCGAGGGTATTGAGCGCGGCTTCAATGGCCTTTAAATCGGGCTCAGTACGGCGGTCACAGGCAAGCGCAATGGCACGCGATTCAATCGCTTCACGCACCTCAAGGAGTTCAATGAGATCCTCGGTGTGGACGTGTAAAATGTTGCTTTTAATCTTCGCAATCAAGAGGCCACGATCGCTATTGGAGAGAAAGTACTCACCACTTGGTTTTTTATAGATGATACCCTCTGCTTCAAATCGGTTTAAAACCGTTTCGATCGATTCCGTCTCCACGCCCATCTCTTTGGCAATATCCGCAGCTTTCGGGAGATATTCCCCCGGTAAGAATGCGCCTTGCTCAATGCGTTTAACCACTTGACGCACGAGCTCAAAATAATCGCGATTCTCATGTAATAATGCTGCATTCATGTCGATCTCCTTTTTGAGATGAATGGTTGTGGACTGAGTTCACTGTCGCATACTTTTTTCGGTTTGAGTAATGCATTTTTGTCATATCTGAAATCATAGAAAGACAATAGCGACCGGCGTAACAATCTGATACCGCTAGCTATTTTAAACGTATTGATTGATTATTTAGCGGTGTTGGCCGCGATATTGAGCGCTTCCCAGGTAAGTGAGAAGGGCGGAGCGTAGGCATAATCAAGCAGGCCAATCTCATCGGTTTTAAGATTGGCATAAATCGCCGTAGATAATCCCGTCATCCGCAGCACGGCATCTTTTTTCCCAAAGAGTTGCGCGCCAAGGAGGATTTTACTCTCCGCATTATAGACAAGCTTAATATCGATCGGCGTTGCCCCGGGATAATAGGCGGTGTGGGATTGAGTGGTAATGGTGGTGGTTTTATAGGGAATGTTGAGCGCTTTGGCATCCCGCTCGGTAAGCCCCGTCGACCCCGCTTCATAATGCCCAACTTTAATGGCGCTGCTGCCGAGCGAACCGACATATTGCTCGCGATGTTTATTCTCTGAGACAATATTGGTCCCGATCACACGGCCCATTTTATTGGCGCCCGTCGCTAAAGGAAGATAGATATTGCCGTGAAATTTATGGGGAATCGTTGCACAATCTCCCGCGCTAAAGACATCAGGAATCGACGTTTCACCATAGGCATTAATCACAATCGCACCATTGTCGAGCTTTTTAAGACGCGGGTCGGTAATAAAGGCGGTATTGGGGCGAAATCCGATGGCCACCACCACCGCATCGACGTGATAAACGCTCTCTTTTGAGACCATCTGCGTGACGTTTTTTTGCTCGTTGAGGGTGAAGGATTCAATCAGCGTATTGAGCACTACTTTAACGCCAATCTCTTCAAGCGCTGTTAAAATTTTGGCGGAAAATTCAGGATCGAAGGGGCGATTGATGAGTGTGCCGCTTGCTTGAATGAGTTTGACTTTTTTACCCATCAGCGCGAGCTGTTCTGCGACTTCAATCCCGATAAATCCACCACCAATCACGCCGATCGTTTCATATCGGCCGAGCGAATTTTTAAGTTTTTGCGTTTCATTGAGTTTGGTCAGCGTATAGACGTTATCTGCATCGATGCCGGCAATAGGCGGTTTCACGGGCGTAGCACCGGTTGCAATCATGAGGCGATCGTAGTGCATCATCGTCTCGTCTTCCGTTGCGAGATTGCGGACGCTCACCGCTTTTTGATCAAAATGAATTCCCGTTGCAAGATGACGCGTTAAGAGAGTAATTCCTTGCGTTTCCATCTGCTCCGGCGTGCGGGCAAACATAGTGTTGGGATCGTCAAAATGGCCACCGAGATAATAGGGCAGACCGCAGGCACCAAAGGAGATATAATCCTCCGCTTCAATGACCGTCACCGTTGCCTCGGGTGCTTCACGTTTGGCTTTAGCGGCAACGCTCATTCCTGCTGCAATCCCGCCGATAATGATAATATTCATACTCCGCTCCTCTTTTTCATTATTGAATGAATGATTTTATAATTCTATAAAATGATAAAGTGTTCTCTTTTACTATAGTGGAAGATTGGCGATTGTGCTACGTTTTAGCGCTTTATGCTGAGATTCAAATAAGTGTCGATCGTGCGAGGATTGCGGGCTTTAAAAAGATTGATCTATGTGTAAATAACCGAAGAAAAACCGAAAAAGATTACAGTTTTTAACGAAAATTGGGTATTATTTTATGCACTTTAAAAATAATCGATCAGCATTCAATCAGCATTCAATCAGCATTCAATCAGCATTAAAACGGAAGGACAGATACTTTTATGCGTTATCTAGCGGCACTTATTGCTACAGCGATTTTAATTACGGGCTGTGCAACGACGGGCTCTACAGGCAATGCCTCAGGCACCTATCTCTATAAAAAACCCAATGGCGATAATGTGTGGTTAGCGAAACCCACAAACCGTGAGGGGTATGAGCTCTTAAGTCCGGTGGAATATCTCTATCAGGCCGATAAAAGTACCGATCGTGGGCTAAAAGTGACCTATCGGGAGCTTAAAAATGGAACGCGCGAAGTAGAACTCAGTTTCATTCCTGATCGG
Organism: Ignatzschineria sp. RMDPL8A; assembly: GCF_029815055.1. Taxonomy (NCBI): domain Bacteria; kingdom Pseudomonadati; phylum Pseudomonadota; class Gammaproteobacteria; order Cardiobacteriales; family Ignatzschineriaceae; genus Ignatzschineria; species Ignatzschineria sp. RMDPL8A. Next base: position 351,345 of record NZ_JAPPWA010000002.1, read on the forward strand.
GTGATTGTGTTGCCGCAGATTGAGGCGTGGAGCAAAGGTGCGGTCTATGAAGCCGAGGGCATCCGTTGGGAAGCACAAGGCGATAAAGGCACGCTCATTGAAAAGGGTAAAAAACGTGGTTTCCATCAGGTGAAACTTGGATGCTCGACCTTGCAAAATCTCCCGGTTGTTGCCGAACGTAAAGAGCCGATCTATTTCTGCATGACGCGTCTGTAGATTTAAATTGATTTAAATCTTGTATTAAAGTCGGCAGTGCATATCGATATGCAAAACGCCGCCATCATCGTACGGTTCGGTTACTTTGACAAAACCAAATTTTCCGTAAAAATTCTCTAAATGCGCTTGCGCTCCGATCTCAATTTGCGAGACGTCGGGGAAGCGCATTTTTATTGTCTCCATTAATTGATCAATTAACGCAGTGCCAAGCCTCGTCCCGCGTGCCTCTTTGGCAATGATGACGCGTCCAAAGGAAATCTTTTGCGAAGATGCCAAGTCTTCTTTAAGTTGGGTCGGCGCGAGGATTCGCCCATAAGCAAGAATTGGTAGTGGGGTTTGCGTTTCAGCTTCAGCGTCATCTTGATCCGACAGTAAAAAGAGGTGCAATGCGGTTAGATCCGCCTCATCAATATCGGGGTAGAGCGAGGTCTGTTCGAGCATAAAGACATTTTGACGCAGCTTTAAAATCGAGAAAAGCTCGAGGGTCGTGAGCTCATCAAAGCGTTTAAGAATCCACTTGGGATCGGATGCTAGTTTGATTGCCAATGCGTTGGGAATTTGAGAAGGCATAGAATTATTCATCTCTTTTTTATGACAGAGGAAAGATCAGTTTATCCTAATTCAATAGGGGTAATAAATTAGCGTCATTAAATTTTAGACAATAAAAAAAGCAGTCATCTGATAAAATGACTGCTTTTAAAATTTGGAGCGGGAAACGAGACTCGAACTCGCGACCCCAACCTTGGCAAGGTTGTGCTCTACCAACTGAGCTATTCCCGCTGAACAGGTATGCTATTATAGGCGAATCTCGCGGAGAGTCAACACTATTTTTGCTCAATTATTAATCGATATCGCTGTGAGCTGCATTTTCAAGCTCGGAGCGCCAGAGCGGAATCACAAAACTCTCAATGAGCGGTGCAAAATCAATCCCTTCCGTTTGGTCTTTTTCAACCCAACGAATTTCGGCAATTTCTGCCTCGGGATGAATGGTCAAAATTTCATCAAGTTTAACGCGAAATAGATTCGACTTAATGCGGTAATCGGGCTCGTTGGCGGCGGGCGCTTCATATTCTTGAATAAAGATAGGGAGCGATGCCTCAATTTTGAGCGCAATCTCTTCTTCTAGTTCACGTAGTAATGCTTCCCGCGGCGTTTCACCCGCTTCAATCTTTCCACCGGGGAGCATAAATTTATGGGTATTTTGTTTTCGCACCACAAGGAGGCGATCGCTCGCATCGGTAATGATGGCGGCGGCGAGATAGAAATATTTATCGGAGGGGTGGGGCGTTGTCATGGCGTTTCTCCAAAGCGTGAACGGGGGAGTGCATTGTAGAGAGATTGTGTGGTCCATTCAAGAGCTATTCAAGAAGAAAAGCCCGCTATTTTATCGAAAAAGGATTATCATAGAGGGCGAATTTGGTGCATCGGGATGATGCTTATTTAATTGATTTTAGGGAGATTGTGGATAATATGACTGAAATGAAGCGATCGATGATGCCCATCATTTTACTGGTGGTGGCAATTGTTTCGGTACAAGGGGGCGCGGCACTGGCGAAAACGCTCTTTGCTGAGATTGGTCCCGAAGGGGTGACGGCGTGGCGCCTTGGCTTTAGCGCGATTATTTTGCTCTTGGTCTTTCAGCCGTGGAAGCGTAATCTCCCGAAGAAAAATCGCATCAATCTGTTCTATTACGGCATTGCGATCGGGACAATGAATTTTCTCTTTTACCAATCGCTCAATCGCCTCCATATCGGGATTGCCGTGGGGCTTGAATTTACCGGGCCTTTGCTAGTGGCGATTCTTTCTTCTCGTCGGCCGGTGGATTTTATCTGGATTTTACTCGTGATTGCAGGGCTACTCTTTCTGCTGCCGTGGGGCGAAAATAGCGATGTCGATCCGATTGGGGTGCTCTATGCCTTAAGCGCTGGCGCATTCTGGGCGCTTTATATTATCTTTGGGCAAAAAACGGGGATGGAGTTTGGAATCTCCGCTTCGGGTATTGGACTGGGGATTGGGGCGCTCATCTATTTCCCTGTCGGGCTTGCGATGCAAGGGTCGGCGCTCTTCTCGCTTGATATTTTACCCCTTGCGTTTGGCGTGGCGCTTTTGTCCTCGGCGATTCCTTTTGCGTTAGAGCTCTATGTATTAGCTAAGCTTCCGAAAAAGACCTTCGGAACACTCACGAGTCTTGACCCTGCCTTTGGCGCACTGGCCGGATTTTTTCTCTTAAATGAGATTTTAACGGTGACGCAGTGGTGCGCATTACTGGCAATTATTGTGGCATCGGTGGGCGCGTCATCCACGGGGCGATAGCGCGGGTAATAATCATTAAGATAAGTAAAAAATATTGCGCAGTTCCCGATATTTGTGCGCATTTTGCGATATGATAATCAAAGAACTTTCGTTTATTGTGTAGTGTTACTAAAAAGGAGTCGTGGTTATGAGTTTACACCAACCTGGAATTACCCTTGAGAACAAAATTTTCGGCATTTTTATGGAATTATCGGTGGTCGGTGATGATCTCGATCCGATTCGCGATGCGTGCGGTGAACTTGCCGGGCGTCTTTCGTCGTTAAAAACCCGTTTTTGGAATTCAGACATTGAGATGGTGATCGCGTTTGGTCCCGATCTTTGGCGTAAACTGTCCGATAATCCTGACTCTGCGCCGGAATTAAAACCGTTTCGCGAGCTTGGATATGGCATGGCAAAAGCGACCCAGTGCGACATCTTTATCCATATTTTATCGGATCGTCATGATCTAAACTTCACCCTGGCAAAAGATGTGGTGGAGGTGTTTGGGGATGCGGTGACGGTGGATGATGAAACGCACGGTTTCCGTTGGATTGAAGCGCGCGATTTGAGCGGTTTTGTTGATGGGACGGAAAACCCGAAAGGCCAAGTGAATCGCACGGATGTGGCGGTCATTAATGAAGGCGTCGATGCGGGCGGAAGCTATGTTCTTGCACAACGTTGGGAGCATCATCTAGAGCAATTTGAGCATTTCGATCTTAAAGCGCAAGAAAATGTCTTTGGGCGCACCAAAGAGCGGGATATCGAGATGGATGATGAGGAAAAACCGACGACAGCGCATACCGCACGCGTTGTGATTGAGGAAGATGGCGAAGAGCTTGAAATCCTCCGTCAAAGCTTGCCATACGGGAAAGCAAGTGGCACCAAAGGGCTCTATTTCTTAGCCTATAGCGCTGAGCTTACCCGCATTGAGAAGATGTTTGCCATGATGTTTGGTGAAACCGATGGAGAATTTGATGCGATGCTCTCGTACACACACGCGGTGACCGGAAGCTATCTCTATGCGCCATCGCTTGAGCAACTTGAAGCATTAGCGGATTAAGATTTATAGACAGTATTAGAATTAAGAACGGCGCGAAATAAGATAATACATCAGCGACAACGTGCCGAACATGGAAAGCCAATCGTAGAGGAACATAGTCAATGCCTTTGCGGTTGGCTTTTTTGTGCCTGCCGCGAAATGATGAGTGAAGGGAAATGTAACCGTTGGATTACCCTTTAAGGTTAATGTCTAAGGTAAAACCTCATAGATGGAACGGTTAGGTATCTGCTGCGCGCTTAATAAAATGAGCTCATTTTTAATCTCTTTATCGAGCACGCGAGCGTTGGTTTTTTCAATTAAGAGGTGAGAGCCTCCAGCGACGATGGCGGTTAAACTTAAAAGAATCAAAAAGCGTTTCATAAGAACCTCCTCTGAGGATTTGATCGGTGGGCACGTTAAAGTTATCATTTGTTAACATTGCGTTATCTGTATGATAATCGGTCATATTGGCGGAAGTCAAGTAAAAAGTTAACAACTGATTACATCTTTTTTTAGGACGCGTGCAAAAACCGCAGAAAACCGCGCTTAACTTCGCTATACTAAGTTAACGTTTGTTTGCTTGAGGAGAAAAAGGATGCGAATCGATCTAGACCAAGAGGGGCGCAAAGGGCGTTATCTGTCTGCGGGGTTAAAGCTCTTTGCTGAGCATGGATATAATCTCGTGACGGTGCGCGATATCGCCAAAGAAGCGGGCACATCGGAGGCAGCGCTCTATCGTCATTTTAAGAGTAAAGAGGAGATGACCCTCTATCTCTTTGAGCTAATTTTAAAACATTACACCCACGATATTGGTGAAATTGCGCGGGATAAAACCCGTACCACCATCGAGCGTCTGTGCGATATGCAACGCTATACCTACGCCTTTTATCATGATGATCCGGAGAGTGTGCAGTTTGCGTTATTGTCGCAATATCAATTTTGGGATCAGGTGGAAGATGAGTTAAAGCCGCATTTTTGGATGCGTGAGGTGATCGAAGAGGGGCTCGCATCCGGCGAAATTGTGCCCAAATCGCTCTATTTGCTGATTTCTCTTTATACCGGGCTCATTTTAGAACCGCTCATTCAATACGCCTATTTTAAAGATGAGCATCCCGATTGGGAGCTATTTACCGAAGGCGTTGCCGAAAGCATTGTTCGCCTATTAGAGAATCATGAGTTTAAATAATTAATCAAACATATAAATATGGTAAATAAATTTTATCAGTTTCTGAAAACCTTTTATGCAATGCGTTGTTATTTTTGGCAATTTATTGCAGTATTCGCTCTTTTTTTAGTCATCCTGTTCCTCTATTAGAGAAAATGGGGTACGTGATCCTCATTTGATGCAATGATGCGATCCCATTTGGTTACATTTAAAGTAAAGATAGAGTAAAAATCAGTAAATAAGCCTTAAATAGTCGTTCGCAATGCTTAAAATTTACGCTATACTGAAACGAGACCAAACTAAGTTTATGACTCAATCACTCAATATAACTAGATGGGAGGACTCCTATGAGCGGTAAGTTTGAATTATTTAAAGGTAAAGATGGTCAATTTTATTTTCGATTAAAAGCGGTAAACGGTGAAAATATTCTGAGCAGCGAAGGCTATAAAGCGAAAGCAAGTTGCCAAAAAGGAATTGCATCGGTCCGTAAAAATGCACCGGATGAGAATCGTTACAAACGTAACACCTCAGATACCGGGAAATTCTCCTTTAGCCTCAAAGCGGCCAATGGCGAAATTATCGGCACAAGCCAGATCTATAAAACCGAAGCGGGACGTGAAAAAGGGATTCAATCCATTATGAAAAACGCGCCCGATGCCTCTGAAGAGGATTTAACCAAAGCCTAAAAATGGCTCGGTAACACATTTTAAAGCCCTCCAATGTTGAGGGCTTTACTCTATCTGCCATAAAGTGAGAAGTATAAGGAGTCCCATAAGGAGAAATATGGCTAAAAAACCGCAGGCACGGCACTCAATTTTTGAATTTGCAAAGCAGTTATTGTTTCTTTTTCCGATTATCGCCTATCCGCTCTACGTCTTTGTAACGCTGACGGTAGAGAGCTATTACGATTCGCTCGCTCTTCCATATCGCGCTCTTGAAGAAGGGCTCTATTACCAGCTCTATCAAGCGACCGATATCTACCTCAATCTCTCAGCGCTGTTATTGCCGCTAATTATTTTGGGCGGGTTACTCCTCTTTTCGCTCCTTCATCTTCTGTTTGCGCCGTGGATGAAATTCTTAAATAACGCACTCAATAACACTGCGTGGGCTCGACTTTTTACTAAAAAAGAGCCCGATTCGCAGGAATTTTTTACGAGCCACTTTCATAAAGTGACACACTTCCTCTATTTTATGGTGTTGATTTCCATTGTAGCGATGTGTTTATCGATCGCCGGCGTTCGCATTGGGAAATTTAGCGCAGCGCAAACGCTCGACCATATCTATAAAAAAGATGCGCAATATTACGCAGAACTCGTTTATCTTACTACAATGGACCGGGAAGTTTATCTGATGGGATGCGGTTCGCTTCGTTGTTTGGGGCTTGAACGCTTATCGGAAAATGAGGTGCGCAGTGTGGTCTTTGAGAATACCGATTATTACCGAATTTTACAAAAAAAATTAAACGCACCATCGATAAACTGATTAAAATAAGAGAATAAAATCCCATCGTCGCTTGAGCATCATCAAAGCAGATCGGGAGAAAACGAAATAATGTCAGTGTACCAATTCACCAATTTTAAGGGGACGAATTAATGAAACAAGATAAAGTATCCATCGTCATTGCACCCGATGCCTTCAAAGAATCCCTCACCGCTGATGAAGCGGCAACGGCGATTGCAGAAGGATTTAAGCGTGTATTACCCGAAGCAGATTACCATCTTGCAGCGGTATCGGACGGGGGCGAAGGGCTCATCGAAACGATGCTCTTTGCAAAAGAAGGGTCGCGCATTAAAGCGAGTGCACACGATCCGATCGGGCGTAAAATTGAGAGTGAATTTGGTTGGGTGGATTCGGAACAGCTCGCGATTATTGAGATCGCAAAAGTGAGCGGCATTGAGTTAATTTCCCCCTTTGATCGCAACCCCCTTCATACCACAAGTTTTGGAACGGGCGAGCTCATTTTAGCGGCGCTCGATCACGGGGCGAAGAAAATTTTAATCGGTCTTGGCGGCAGTGCCACTAACGATGGTGGCGTCGGGATGCTTCAAGCGCTGGGCGTGCAGTTTTTTGATCATAATGGCAATCCATTAGGGCAAGGCGGGCGCGCGCTGTTAGAGCTTGCAGAGATTGATCTCTCAAAACTCGATCCTCGTCTTTTCAATGTGGAAGTGGAAGTGGCGTGCGACGTTAAAAACCCTCTCACGGGAACCAATGGCGCATCAGCGGTCTTTGGGCCGCAAAAAGGGGCAACTCCACAAATGGTGGGTATGCTCGATCGGGCACTTGGGCAATTCGCCGATGTGGTAAAACACGATATGGGTAAAGAGATTGATAACATCCAAGGCGCCGGTGCTGCAGGCGGTATGGGTGCAGCGCTCATGGGCTTTTTAGATGCAAAACTTCACTCAGGAATTGAGCTTGTGATTGAGCACTTAAATCTGCGCAATCATATTAAATCGGCCGATCTTGTGATTACTGGGGAAGGTCAGCTCGATGAGCAGACTTTATTTGGTAAAACGCCGATCGGTGTAGCGGAATGCGCGAAAGAGTATGGCGTGCCGGTGATTGGCGTTGCCGGAGCGTTAGGTGCGAATTCTGAAAAGCTGCTTGAAGCGGGATTTAATGCAATTTTTAGCTGCTCACCTGGTGTGATTACGCTTGACGATGCGCTTAAAAATGGCGGTGAAAACCTCACAGCACTCAGTGAAAATATTGCCCGTTTGATCGCGTTTAATTTACCGAAAGCGATGCATTAAATTTTTCAGCGACAAGCCGATAAATCAATTAACCGATACAAAAACGCTCGGAGAGATCTCAATTAAAGATCCCTCGAGCGTTTTTTTATGCCTTTTTCTCTGCTTTTTCACAGAGTGATGGTTGGTGTGAATTAGTGAGCGATACAGACGGTTTTGGTTTCAGTAAAGTTTTCCACCGCGGTTTTACCAAATTCACGGCCAATGCCTGACTGTTTTACCCCTCCAAAAGGCATCGCCGGATCGAGCGGAACGTGCGAGTTGACCCATACAGTGCCCGCTTCAATTTTACGGGTGAGATCCATGGTATGTTTTAAATTATTGGTCCAAAGGCTTGCCGCAAGCCCATAATCGGTATTGTTCGCGTAATTGATCACCTCGTTAATATCATAAAACGAGACAAGCGCGATCACCGGGCCAAAGATCTCTTCTTTTAAAATACGGCTGGTGACTTGCAGGTTAGTAATGACCGCCGGCGGCACATAAAACCCTTCGGTCAGATGGGAAATATCGGGGCAGAGAATCGACGCGCCTTCCGCTTGCGCAACCGAGAAGTAGTTTAAAATCTGCTCTTGCTGACGTTTTGAGACGACCGGTTGAATTTGGGCACTCTCATCAAGTCCATCGCCCACTTTAATATTGAGTAAAATATCTTGAAGTTTGCGCTGTACTTTTTCGTAAATTTTTTGATGTACATAGATACGCGAGGCCGCCGCACACACTTGGCCTGAGTTTAAAAATGCCCCCATCATAATGCCATTGACGGCCACATCAACATCCACATCATCCATAATGATCATCGGATTTTTCCCACCAAGCTCTAAGGAGAAATGTGCCATATGATCGATGGCGGCTTTCCCCACTTTTTTACCCACAGCGGTCGATCCGGTAAAGGTCACTTTACGAATCAAGGGGTGCTCAACGAGCGCTTGCCCAATACTGCCATCAGCGCCCACCAATACGTTAAATACGCCGGCAGGAACGCCTGCTTCGAGTGCCAGTTTCGCAAGATAGAGCGCGGTAAGAGGTGTCTCTTCAGAGGGTTTTAAGACAACTGAACAGCCAGCTGCTAGAGCGGGAATCGTTTTCCACGCGGCAATGGAGAGCGGGAAGTTCCAAGGGGCAATCGCGGCCACAACGCCGATCGGCTCTTTGAGTGTGTAGGCGGTAAAATTCGCATTATCAGGCGTTGCAATGGAGACATCGATCGTTTCGCCGGTGATTTTTGTGGTCCAACCGGCGATATAACGGATATATTCTGCGGTACTTTTCACTTCCACCGCGCGTGAAATATGGATCGATTTCCCTTGATTGAGGGTTTCCAGTTGCGCAAGCGTCTCTTCGTGTTCAAGAAGAAGCTCTGAGAGACGATATAAAATACGCTCGCGATCGGCCGGACGCATATCAGACCAGCGCCGATCGGTAAAGGCTTGGTGCGCATTTTGAACGGCGCGTTCCATATCATCGACAGTGCACTTATTGACGTTTGCTAACACATTGCCAGTGGCGGGATTGTAGAGCGCATGAGGCGTAGCATCCGGCTTTTGCTCTTCCGCTCCATTGATAAAGTTGCCGTGTTGCACGGATAAAAATTCGGTTACGCTGGGTAATATGGTGATTTTACTCATGATCACTCCCTGTTATTGTCGTTGTAATGATGGGCGTTTATGATGATAAATAATGGCTAAAAGCCTTGCACATCAAGGGGATTAGATGAAGTTGCAAGGCCTTTAACGCATGATATTACTTTTTTAGCAGATTAAACCGCTGAAAGATAGTGTTTGACGAAAAAGTCAGTTTCCACTTCCCATAAAAGGGTGGTGTCTTTTTCCACAACCCAGCTATCGCCTTCATTTAATTCCCACGATTCGCCGGTTGCCTCATTAGTGAGTTTGAGTTTTCCGGTGACGATGGTCGCTTGCTCGGTGAAGGGATAGGTCATGCGAAATGTCCCTTTTGTCACCGCAAAATAGCCGCCATTGATCGGTACTTCAGGATTGCCCACGGTAAATTTACCGTAGATTTTGCACTCACCTTCAACAATTTCAGAGCCTAAATCGGTGATGGTGCCCCAGCTATCGAGCTCATCGAGTTGTACATTTTTTTTAATTTTTAACATAAAACATTCCTTAAACTTTTAAAGTTACGTGAATAAAATAATTAACGACGGCCATTAAAATAGCCTGAGAGTTGGTGGACGCATTTTGCGCCGGTTAACAGGAAGGGGCGTAGGGCATCTTTCCCAATAATATTTTTATGATTAACTTGGGTGAAGAGTTCATATCGATTTGACCCACCTAAAATACCCTCTGCTAAAATTTTACAGACGATGTGGCTTGGCGTGACCCCAAAACCTGAATACCCCTGTGCATAAAAGACATTCGGGTGATCCGGAAGTGAGCCAATTTGCGGGAAGAGATTGGCGCTACAGGCCATCGGTCCGCCCCAAGCCAGATCGATTCTCACATCCTTTAAGTAGGGGAAAATATCGAGCATTAATTTACGATTAAATTCTTTTACATTTTTCGGAATATGCTCAACCCAGCGCGTTGCACTTCCAAAGAGGAGGCGATTTTCATTGGTGACGCGATAATAATCGATCACCGGGCGAATATCGCTATACGCGCCACGAATAGGGCTAATGCGCTCAATCAATTCATCTGAAAGGGGTTCTGTCATCAGCTGAAAAGCGTAGGTGTTGATGGTTTTTTTGTAGAGCGTTGGCTCTAAACGATTTAAAAATCCATCGCAGGCCCAGAGAAGCTTTTTCGCGGTGACGGTGCCATTTGGAGTACGCACTTTAATCAGATCACCATAGGTCACTTCAACCGCCGGGCTATATTCAAAAATTTTCGCGCCATAAGAGGTGAGCGCTTTTGCCTCGCCTAAAAGCAGATTTAATGAATGGACTTGCCCTGCGCCCATGTGAACGAGCCCGCTTTGATAGGCATCTGAACCAATGACCGATTTCACCTCACTGCCGGAGACAAAGTAGATTTCGTTTTCGGTATCGACAGATTTAAACTCTTTTTCCCACTTTTTGAGGGTCTCAGTTTGACGGGAATTGAAGGCCATATAGGCATATCCATGGCGGAAATCGGCATCAATATCGTATTTTTTAATGCGTTCTTGGATGATTTTAGCGCCCTGATCGCTCAGTTCAAAGATGGTTTGAAGCCCCGCATCGCCCACATCTTTACGAATCGCTTCGATATCATGCCCAATGCCGGCCATGATCTGCCCACCATTTCGGCCCGTACCGCCAAATCCAAGATGGCGCGCCTCAAGAAGAGCAATGTCGGTGATGCCATTTTCAGCAAGTTCAAGGGCGGTATTGACGCCAGAAAATCCCCCGCCGATCACCACAACGTCTACATCAATATCCGCCTCAAGCGGGGGAAAGTTGAGGAAATATTTTTTCGTCGCGGTGTAATAGGTAGCGGTATCGATCTCTTCAATCATTTCATATCCTCCTAGAGTGATATTTATATTGTTATTATTTTGTAATTTTTGATTAAAAACTGATTGAATCTACATCTTGTTATCAAGTTGCTGCAATATACTGTCTTTTATGCAAATAACACTTGACAACGACTCATGAATATTAAAATATCACTAACATATTCGTAAATCAAAAGAAAAGATTGCTTTTCCCATAAATGAGCTCTGTTTGGCAAAGAGTGCTTACCAATAAATGGCGGGGAAAGGCTGATAATGACGGGATTACGAAGCATTTAGCTTGAGATAACAACAATAATAATTTCATGAAGCGCAGTTAAATCATCCTTACTAACCATCCTAAAAATGATAAAAATCGGATCGATTGCGCTCATATTTTGACAAGGAGATTGCACTATGGAAACCAGTAGTTCCACCTATAAAAAGCAGACATTAGGCCTCGCGTCGCTCATCTTTTTCGTGGTTGCGGCCGCCTCCCCCTTAACGGGATTAGTGGGCGCAATGCCAATTGCGATTTTAGAAGGGAATGGCGCCGGAATATCGGGAATTTACATCATTTCTGGACTGATTTTATTGATCTTTTCCGTCGGTTTCATTGCCATGAGCCGTTACATTAAAAATGCAGGGGCGTTCTATTCTTATATCTCTGCCGGTATGGGAATAAAAATGGGAGTGACCGGGCTTGCACTTGCGATTTTATCCTATGTTTCGATCCAGATTGCGATCGCGGCGATTTTCGGCTTGTTTACCCAGATTTTCTTTCAGGAATATTTAGGATTTAATCTGCCTTGGTGGGTCTATACGGTCTTGATGCTCGGCGTTGTGTGTTGGCTTGGGATCGCTAAAATTGAGATCGGCAGTCGCGTGCTTGGGATTTTAATGCTCTTAGAGGTGGGCATTGCGGTTCTGATTGCGGCGATTGTGGTGGTAAAGCAGGGCTCGGTGGGCGCGCTGGATCTAAAACCTTTTACTCCGAGCGTTGTATTTAATGGCAACGTGGGAATGGCGCTGGTCTTTACAGTGGCGGCTTTTATCGGCTTTGAAGCGACGGCGATCTACGCGGAAGAGTGCCGAGATCCTGAGCGAAATGTCCCGGTTGCGACAGTGATTGCAGCGCTGATTATTATGGGATTCTTTGCCTTTTGTAGCTGGGGAATGATTCAGGCGTATGGCTCGGATCATGTCCAAAAAGTGGTGGCGGATAATCCTGAACTCTTTGTCTTTAATATTGCGGAATCGGCGCTTGGGAGCTGGTCGGTTATTTTGATTAACATTCTCTTAATTACGAGTCTCTTTGCGGCGACCCAATCGTTTCATAATAATATTTCTCGCTATTTTTATGTGATGGCGCGCGATGGTATTTTCCTTCCGAAGCTTGCTAAATTGCATCCAACCAAAGATACGCCCTATATTTCGAGTATTTGCCAAACGATCTTTATGATCAGCTTAACGGTGATTCTTGCGCTCTTAGGGCAAGATCCGCTCATCGATATTTTTACTTGGGGTTCGGCGATTACGACGATGTCGATTCTGTTGTTAGAGATTTTAGTATCGATCTCGGTGATTTTATATTTCCGCCGTCGTAGCGAGCTCAATATTTCCCATTGGAAAGCGCGTTACGCTCCATTTTTAGCGGCAATTTTAATGAGCGTTGTGCTCTATTTAGTGACGATGAATCTCGATATTTTAAGCGGGATTAAAACTAAAGTGATCTATCTCGTGCCGATTTTAGTCTTTGGTTCTGCCATTGCGGGCTATCTCTATGCGGTGATTTTGATTCGTTTTTTCCCAAGTGGCATGAGTAAGCTCAATCGCGTTGTGGAAGAGGCGTAATTGATCCTCAAAATGTAAGCGGATATCAAAGCTTGTGATACAAAAACGCTCGGGAGATCGTTATATAAAAGGATCTCCCGAGCGTTTTTATGCCATTAATAATAGACGTGATGGATGTGCAGGATCTACACTCTAATTCACTTTCATATTATCAAGTAGGCGCGTTGTGCCGATTCGCGCGGCGGCTAGAATAATAATCGGCGTCTCTTTAGAGTTTGCAACGGTAAGCGTTTTTTGATCGCGAATGGAGATATAATCCACTTTCCAGCCCTGTTTATTGAGCGTTTCGATGGCGTTATTTTCGAGCGCGCGAAGGTTGGGGTTGTCTTGATGATCGATCGCATCGCTCAATGCTTTTAGGGTTTGCGAGAGCTCAAGTGCCTTTGATTTTTCCGCATCGGAGAGGTAGCCATTACGGCTTGAAAGGGCAAGGCCCGACGCTTCACGGCGAATGGGCACAGCAATGATTTCGATCGGCATATTAAGCTCGGCCACCATTTCACGAATGATGTGAAGTTGCTGATAATCCTTTTCACCAAAGCAGGCTTTATCGGGCTGAACGATGTTAAACAGTTTTGAAACCACTGTGGTTACTCCATTAAAATGTCCCTCACGGCTCGCGCCACACAGCTCATTTTGAATGCTCGATGGAACCACACGAACCGATTGCACGCCATTAGGGTACATTTCGTTGGCATTCGGGGCGAAAACGCCGGTGACTCCGAGCGCCTCGAGCTTTTCACAGTCGGCTTCTAAGGTACGGGGATAGCTATCTAAATCTTCTCCTGGACCAAATTGAATCGGGTTTACAAAGATCGATACAAAGACGTGATCGGCGTTTTGGAGAGCGATTTTCACAAGGTCTAAATGCCCCTCATGCAGATTTCCCATGGTGGGAACAAGGGCAACGCTGCCGCTTAATTCACGGCGAAAATCACGGAGTGTCGAGATGGTTTTAAAGAGTTTCATACTGAAATCCTAATTTAATTAAATGAGTGATCATCCGAAGGAAATGTCCCCGCTTTTACCTCAGCAACATAAGCTTCACAGGCAGCTAAAATGGAGGGGTTGTCGGCTAAAAAGTTTTTCGAAAAACGGGGAGGAGTTGGATAGACGCCGAGCATATCGTGCATCACTAACACCTGCCCGTCGCACTCATTGCCCGCGCCAATGCCGATGGTGGGAATGGTGAGCGCTTCACTAATCGCTTTGCCTAGGGCTTTAGGGACGCATTCGAGCACCAGTAACGATGCACCTGCTTTTTCGTGCGCGAGCGCTGCCTCAATCATGCTATTGGCCGCCTCATTATCACGCCCCTGAACACGATAGCCACCGAGCGCATTGACCGCTTGAGGCGTTAACCCTAAATGGGCGCAAACGGGGATCGAGCGTTTGGTGAAATAATTGGTTTTTTCCACCTGTTCAAGTCCGCCCTCAAACTTCACCATATGCGCACCGGCTTTCATCAGTTTTACTGCATTTTGATAGGCCGATTCGAGCGATTCCTCGTAACTTCCGAAGGGAAGATCCGCCACAATGAGCGCTTTTTTATTCCCGCGCGCCACATTTTCAGTGTGATAGACCATCTCATCGAGCGTAACAGGGAGCGTGCTTGCATGGCCTTGAACCACCATTCCAAGCGAGTCGCCAATCAAAAGCGTTTCAACGCCCGCATCATTCATTAATCCCGCAAACGACGCATCATAACAGGTGAGCATCGTAATCTTCTCGCCCGCCGCCTTCATTTTTTTCAACGTTGTTACCGTAATCATTCCTCTACCTTATTTTTCTTCTTATCTACTAATCTAATCGTAGGCCACATTCTTTTGTGCGGCTCAACTCCTCATTATACCCTTTCGGATGGGGAAGTAAGTAAACGTTTAAAATGAATAAGATAGTTAAAATGCTTGAGTTTTGATTTTAAAGGCTGATATTGTAGTGAGGCTTGATTATTAATGACAGCGTTTCAATCCTAGAAACAATAATAATGATAAAAAAGGAGTTACGTATGCCTCAATTAAAAAGTGCATTTTATACTAATGAAGCAACATTCTGGCACTCAGCAGGGCAATATATATTGCAGTTTCCCGTTGGTGGATGGATTGAGCCTCCGGCTGGCTCCGCTCACGCCGAATCGCCTGAGAGTAAACGCCGGTTATTAAATTTATTTAAACGTTCTGGATTAATGGATTCGTTTGCGGTGAACTCAGCTGAACCGATTACCTATCAGGATGCTAAATTGGTTCATGATACAGCCTATTTAGATGAGTTAAAACGGGTAAGTGATGCAGGAGGCGGGCAATTAAGTGCGCCGTTCCGAGTGGATACTCCGGTTGGCGTTAAAACCTATGATATTGCTCTAATGTCAGCGGGACTTGCCTATCAAGCCGTGAAGGATGTCTATCAAGGGGTATATCAGAATGCCTATTCTCTTTCGCGTCCGCCAGGGCACCATGCAACGAAAAATCAAGCCATGGGATTTTGCTATCTTAATAATATTAGTATTGCCATCGAGAAAGCTAAAAAAGAGCTAGGACTTGGGCGCGTTGCGATTGTGGATTGGGACGTTCATCATGGCAATGGGCAACAAGATATCTTCTACGATCGAGATGATGTATTAACCATTTCGATTCATCAAGAGAGCTGTTATCCCAATGAGTCAATTGTGGCAAAGGGCGATGAAAAGAGTGCGATTGAAGCCTGTGGCGTTGGTAAAGGGGAAGGGTATAACCTTAATATTCCGCTTCTTCCGGGAAGTGGTGAGGCAATTTATCTTTACGCTTTAGATAATCTTGTGATCCCAGCGCTTGAAGCGTATCAGCCAGAAATGATCATTATCGCCTCTGGATTTGATGCCAATACGCTCGATCCTCTTGCGCGGATGATGTTGCATTCCGAGGCATATTATAAAATGTCCAAACGTATGAAAAGGTTAGCAGAATCCCTGTGTGATGGAAAATTAGTCATTGTGCATGAAGGAGGGTATGCGGAGAGTTATGTTCCTTTTTGTGGCCTTGCATCGCTTGAGGCATTATCCGGCAAAAAAACAGAGGTTGAATCGCCAGCCCTCGATTTTTTCATCTCACAACAGCCAAAGGCAACCTTCAATCAATTCCATAGAGATTTGATTGATAAATGGTGTGCGTATTTTAAAGAGAAAACAATCTTGCAAGAGCAGATTTCAATCGTTTGATCTACGATCGTAATAGATTATTTGATATTTTTATCAATGAGCCCTTTATGATTTAAAGGGTTTTTTTATTTGACGAAGTTTGTGCAGTCGTGAAGTATAAGTATGTAATAATCATCAAAAAGGAGCTCGTATGACGTTACAGGATTTAGCTACATGGGCTGGTCGCCTTCAAACCACGCCGAAAATGCCGATTCTTTTTTTAGGGCATGGCTCGCCGATGAATGCACTTAGCAATAATGAGTTTACCAAAAGCTGGCAAACGCTCGGTACATCGCTCCCGAAACCGACGGCGATTCTCTCGATTTCAGCACACTGGGAGACGCTTGGGACGGAAGTGACCGC
Organism: Ignatzschineria sp. RMDPL8A; assembly: GCF_029815055.1. NCBI lineage: Bacteria > Pseudomonadati > Pseudomonadota > Gammaproteobacteria > Cardiobacteriales > Ignatzschineriaceae > Ignatzschineria > Ignatzschineria sp. RMDPL8A. Next base: position 367,637 of record NZ_JAPPWA010000002.1, read on the forward strand.
GATGAAAAAACCGAGGACGATCTATGATTTTTACAATTTTCCTGAAAAGCTCTATCAGATGGAATATCCGGCGCTGGGAGATCCTGAATTAGCGCGGGAGATCTGCGATTTAGTCGATATGACGACGCTTGAACTCGATCACGCGTGGGGGCTTGATCATGGCACGTGGTGTGTGCTTAAATTTCTCTATCCGGATGCTGATATTCCGGTGCTTCAGCTCAGTTTAGACAAGCTTCGCTCGCCGCAATATCACTATGATTTAGGGCGGGCGCTTAGTAAACTTCGTGAGCGAGGCGTGTTGATTATGGGAAGCGGAAATATCGTGCATAATCTGCGCATGCTCGATCGAAATCTCCCGCACGAGGGCTTTGAGTGGGCTGATGAGGCGAAAATGCGTATGGTTGAGATGATAAAAATGCACGATCATCGCTCGCTGATTGATTTTGAAAATCAAGGGGAAGCCTTTCGTTTAGCGATTCCAACGGATGAGCACTTCTTGCCTCTTCTCTATATTTTAGGATTAGAAACCAAAGAGGATGAGCACTTTATTTTTAATGATAAAAGCGTTACCGGCTCCCTTGCGATGACCTCCGTTTTAATCGGATAATTGATGAACCATCACATAAACGACAGGATGTTGGTATGCTCCAAACCTATGAGAAAAACGCTTTTTGGGCCGGTCTCTTACTCACATTTTTAATGCTGATTAATACCGCGCTTGCCGATATTGTGAAGCTTAAAAATGGTGATCAGATCACGGGCGAGATCACCTATCTTGAGGGTGATCTCATCTTTATTCAGACCGATTATGCCGGCGTGATTAAGATCAATAGCCATAAAGTGGCGAGTTTTTCCATCTTAAATCCAAGCTATGTCAAAGCGGGAATGTTTGATAAAGGGCGGACGGCGGAATCGATCACCTTCCACGAAACGCTTCCTACGGGCAGTAAGAAAAAGCGCGCTGAACCGCGAACACTCACTTTGATGAGCGGGGAAGATGTGTTGAGACTTCCCTATAAAGAGAATCTGCTCGTCGCGCGGATTAACGATCATACGCCGATTTATCAGGATTTTAGAATGTCGGGGATGGTGGATCTTGCGCTCGATTTTGATAAAAATAGCACGACCTCAGCGCTCTATAAATTGGGTGGAAGTACGCGGATTCAACATGGATTTTGGCGGCATACCGTCAAAGGCTCGGTCTATCGTAAGGAAGATGATTCGAAGACGAAAAAGCATTATTACACCCTCAATTATGCGGTGGACCGCTTCTTTACCGATCGTTTTTTCTGGCAAGGATCGATCGATTATAAACACGATTGGATCGAGGATATTCGCGAGGATTTCAGCGTCGGTACGGGCCCGGGTTGGCAGGTGTGGGATAATGAACATTCCGCGCTCTCGTTTGCGACACTCATCAATTATCAAGCGCTCAAATATCAAACAGGGGAAACGAGTAAAGACCCGCAACTGGCGATCAAATGGGACTTTCATAACTACTTTTTAAATAAATCGTTCCGCTTTGATTCCGCCGGTCGGCTCGGGCGAAGCATCAATAATAACGTCTCGCTTGATTTAACGTTAGATGCGTCACTTTCCTACCAGCTCACCAATTCACTCTCCCTTAAAACCGGTCTAAATTACGAGAAAATTAAGGGCAAAGAAGGAAATTCCAGCGAACGCACCCTCACCATTGGACTTGGGTATTGGTGGTGATGTAAAAAGCTCCCCAGTCACTGAGGAGCTTTTATATTTACGAATATCGTGATATCACGCTGAAAGCGTTCGGCCTTCTTTGGCTAATTGCAAAAATCGAGCCTTTCGTTCATTTGAAAACGTTTCACTCATGGCAGTGAGTTCGAGGAGATCAGCATAGTGAAAACTGTGCGTGTCAAACTGGTGCTGATGGTGCGCGTAGAGCGTTTTGTGATCGATAAAATCACGCTTTCCATTGTCTCCTAAATGCCACCACGCGTGAGAAGCGGGGTCATATTGACCGATGTGAAATGGGGCATTATCAAAATAGAGATAGACACCAATCAAGCTTGAGCCTGGCTCTGTTTTGAAGGAAACCGAATGGTCGGAATGGGGAAGACGGTAGTGTGAATTTGGCGTAATGTGAGCCATAATATTTCTCCTATTTAGCAAGTTGAGGGCCGCAATTGGGTTAAATCGCCCGAAAAATAGAGTGACCGCCGTTGCGATCACCTATTTACGATAATGGAAAAGAGAAATGTCGTCAAGAATTATTATGAGTAGATAAAATCGCTATTTTCACCAATCCAGCGGTCGATAAGATGTTGGCAGAGTGCCTCGTTATCGATGATATTCGCCGAGATCGTGGACGCTTTTTCCACCAGATCTTGATGCAGTAGTAGATCGGCCATCTTAAATTGAAGCACGCCGGTCTGTTTGGTGCCGAAAATCTCTCCAGCTCCGCGAAGTTCGTAATCTTTTTCCGCAATTTCAAAGCCATTGGTGGTCTGTTGCATGATCGCTAAGCGCTCTTTGGTGATGCTCGAAAGGGGTGGCGAATAGAGCAGAAGGCAGAAGGAGGCTTTTGAACCTCGCCCGACACGGCCACGCAGTTGATGGAGCTGCGAAAGCCCTAAACGCTCGGCATTTTCAATAATCATAATGGAGGAATTGGGCACATCTACGCCCACTTCGATCACCGTTGTCGCCACTAAAATATCAAGCTCGTGGCGTTTAAAGGCGAGCATAATTGACTCTTTTTCTTGCGGTTTTTGCCGTCCATGAATTAGCCCGATACGAAGATTTGGCAGACGCTCAGTAAGATCAGCATGGGCCATCTCGGCGGCTTTTGCAGGCAGTACTTCCGATTCTTCAATCAAGGTGCATACCCAATAGACTTGCGTGCCTTCAGCGCATTGCGCGCCAATTCGTTCAATGACGGCATCGCGTTTTTTCACACTGATAAGGCTTGTTTTTACGGGAATTCGATTCGGCGGATATTCATCAATAATCGAGCTCTCAAGATCGGCATAGGCAGTCATCGCAAGCGTGCGAGGAATGGGGGTTGCCGTCATCATCAGTTGATGGGGTGTAAACCCTTCTTCCGCTTTTTTCTGCAAGGTTAACCGCTGCTCAACGCCAAAGCGATGTTGCTCATCAATAATGACGAGATTGAGATCTTTATAGAGCACATTTTCCTGGAAAACGGCGTGGGTGCCGATGATGATTTTTACCGTGCCATCGGCGATTTTTGCTTGCGCTTCCCGCTTCTGCTTTTCGGTGAGTTTGCCAGTTAAAAGGATTGTTTCAATGCCAAACGGGGTAAACCAGCGTTCGAGATTGATAAAATGTTGTTCCGCAAGGAGCTCTGTTGGTGCCATAAAGACTGCTTGAAAGCCTGCTTTTGCAGCGTGAAGAAGCGCCATCGCCGCCACAACGGTTTTCCCCGAACCCACATCCCCTTGCACAAGACGCATCATCGGACGCGTTGATTGAATGTCATTCTCAATCTCCGCAATGACGCGCTGTTGGGCACCGGTAAGCTCAAAAGGGAGTCCCGCTAAAAATGCCGGTTTTGAGTCATCAAGAAGGTGAATGGGAAAGGCTTTTTCCGTCTGAAAGAGTGCACGAGAACGTTTGAGTGCGACTTGATGAGCCACAATCTCTTCAAGCGCCATCATCTGCTGCTCAGGATAGCGTTTCTCTTCAAGCTTTTTAATATCCACATCGGTCGGCGGTTTATGCAGAAAATAGAGCGCATCTTTTAGATTGATGGGAGGATTATGCAGATAGGTGGGGAAATTATGATCGTGCAATTCATCGAGAAGCGCATCGATCAGACTCTGCATTTGACGCTGTGAAAGCCCTGCAGTGAGCGAGTAGATCGGCGTTAATCGCTCCTCGAGTTTGATATCTTTTTGGGCAAAATTGAGAATCTCCGGATGGCTCATCTCAAGATGATTAAAGCCATATTTCACCTCGCCATAACAGCGAATGGTTTGTAGCTCCTCAAAGCGTTTAATCATGCCGGCATTGTAATTAAAAAAACGAATCGCCATCACGCCCGAATCATCTTGAAGCCAGATAAGTAGCGTCGAACGGCGCCCGCGAGTCATCTCTTTTTTAAAGATGCGCCCCTCAATAATGGCAATGTCGCCGGGCTGAATATCGGCAATGAGGGAAATGCGCGTCCGATCCTGATAACGGTAGGGCAGATGAAAAAGCATATCGAGATACGTTTTAATGCCGAGCTTTGCCAGCGTCTCCGCCATTTTTGGGCCCACGCCTTTTAAATCGGTGATCGGTTTATGCTTTAACGTTTCCACAATATGACTCGTCTCGCCTCAGATTTACAGGATAGTTACGGTTTATCATAAACTAAAATGGGGCATTTGTTGATTTTTTCACGCGGAAATCGGCGGATATAAAAAAGCCCACGCAAAGGCGCAGGCGATTTAAATTTGGGATTGAGAAACGCTGGCTTATTGCGCCATCATTTTTTCAACAACGCGCTCACCGATCGCTTCGCCCCATTTTTCACCCTCTTTCATCGAATCTTTCATGATATCAGGCATTTTATCAACCATTTTTTGGCCCACTTCAGAATCGTAGAATTTTAAGATCTCTTGGATATCTTCTTCGGTGAAGTGTTTTTGATAGATCGGCACTAAAAGCGCTTGAAGATCGGCAGGATGAATCTCATCTTTTACCGCTTGTAAAAACTCAGGAGGCGCGCCTGCTTGGCTTAGGTCATTGATCATCTCCATCATCATATCAACGCCCATAGATGCGGCTTTTGTTTTCTCAAGAAGGAGGTTAACACTCTCAGCGCTCGCAGGGGCTGCAAACGACACTTGAGAGAAGAGAAGGGTAGCGCCTAAAGTCGCCGCTGCAAATAATTTTTTCATGGATTTCATCCTAATTTAGCTATATATGCTCGAACCGCATTATAAACATGGCATTAAAGAATTGTAAATCACTTTAATTTTAAGATAATTGAAGAAAATCAAAGTGATGGGTAAGTTGGGTGATTTTTGGGCAGCTACACAATCTCAATCTTCTCTCTGTCCTCTTCGGTGAGGGTTTCATACCAATCCTCGCCGATGATTTCAATAGGGTGTTGTGAGCGATCCGATCCGTTGCCGCAGAGCATTCGTCCGGTAGGGCAATATTTTTCACAGCCCCAGCAGATGCGTTCGGGGTGTTTGGGTTTGAGCGGAAAGCGCATTTTTTTCTTTTTCATAGAAAAAGTATAGCAGAGCGATGGGCAGTTATTTTGATCGATATCGGATTTTATAACGCAGTATGAGGCGAAGCCATATCAATTGGGGGAAATATAATTGCCCTCGCGGGTTACCTTTGCGGTTGATTCCCTTATAATAGGGGCATTGAATTCATTTTTAGACCGAAATTATAGGAAGAATATGTCAATTGAATCAGTACAAACGTTAATTAAAGACGATTTTACGGCCGTGAACCAAAAGATTTTGACGGCACTTGAGTCGGATGTGGTGCTTATCAATGAAATTGGTAAATACATTGTCTATTCAGGGGGCAAACGCATTCGTCCTATGATCGCGCTTTTATGTGCTCGCGCGGCGGGATATGAGGGTGATAAACACATTACGGCAGCGGCTTTAATTGAGTTTATTCATACGGCAACGCTTCTTCATGACGATGTGGTCGATCACTCCGATATGCGTCGCGGTAAAGAGACGGCAAACGAGATTTGGGGCAATGAAGCGGCGGTATTAGTGGGTGATTTTATCTATACGCGCTCGTTCCAAATGATGGCGTCGCTCCGTTCGATGCCGATTATGGACATTCTTTCCGAAGCGACCAATATTATCGCGGAAGGGGAAGTGATGCAGCTTTTAAACATCGGCGACCCAGATACCACTGAAGAAAATTACATGAATGTGATCTATTCAAAAACGGCGAAACTCTTTGAAGCGTCGGGCGGCGTTGCAGGCGTAATTGCACGAGAAGCGGGCCTTCCCGATCATGTGGACGCGCTCTCAAAATATGGGATGTATTTAGGCACAGCGTTCCAACTGATTGACGATATTTTGGATTACACTACCACAAGCGATGTGATGGGTAAAAATACCGGGGATGACTTAGCTGAAGGAAAGCCAACGCTCCCATTAATCTACGCGATGCGCGCGGGAACGGAAGCCGATGCAGCGCTCATTCACGATGCGCTTGTGAATGCCGATATATCAAAGCTTGATGCCATTTTAGAGATTATCAGCCGTACAAAATCGATCGATTACACCCATAATGTCGCAAAAGAGCAAGCGAAGTTAGCGATCGAAGCCCTCAAAACGCTTCCCGATTCTGAGCATAAAAAAGCGCTCGAAATCTTAGCGAATTATGCCGTAGATCGTACTTTTTAATCATTGAAGGGTTTTATCGATTAAATCATCGATTAAAACAGGATAGAGATTGATTTAAAAAGGACTCCTCGAGTGATCGGGTGAGTCCTTTTTTATTGATGGATATGAAAGGGAGCTAGATCAGGGAAATGCTCTAATAGGTAGTTCTCAGTATGTAAAAGTTAATAGTTATTTTTTTGAGCTAGATTTGCTCGGTTTTAATGATCGCTGATTGCCTGGAGTATTTTTATTATCTCGTCGACGTTAGTCTAGTTTTCCTGTTGATTTTGCTTTTGGTTTCGGGCCGGGTTTAAGTGCCATAAGTATTTCCTTTGTAAGAATGATTAATCTATCCTTATATTATCTGTTATATATTGTATTTTTCAAAGGATTAATGTTTTTTTGATCCTTGTCTGTAAGGAGTTAATCAGGATCAGGGGATAGGTGAGAGATTCTATATTATTACCTCCGCGCCCCTTTCGTTTTTAAAAAATCGATCAGATCATTGCGATCGAGCAGTTCGATATTGAGCTGGGCGGCGAGGGATTTGGCGGATTGGGTATAAAAGCTATTGGTGATTACAAGGCCGTGATCGAGCTTGTAAAACCCTTGGCCAGCATAGGTCTCTTGTACGGCGCTATTTCCCACATTTCGGCTCCAACGTTTGCACTGAATCCCGTAGGATTCCTTCTTTTTATGGGCGATGATATCGATGCCTTGATCCCCTTGATATTGGGTAATTTTAATGCGCTTAAATCCATTGAGCCGGAGAAAATAGGCGATGTACGCCTCAAATTGATCGCCTTCCATCTGGTCGATATCTTTTAGGGTGATATAGCGGAAGCGTTTATTACTGCGAACACGCTGAAAAAGCTCATATCCACCACGAATGATGCGGGAGCTTAGAAAACCAAACATCGTGATGATCCAGAGGAGGACGAGCAAAAGCGCGGCCTCTAAAATCCAACGGGGATCCTCTGATTTTGGATATAAAAAGAGCGCGAGCGCGACAACGAACCCTGCCACCAGAGTTTTTAGCCACTCGGTTACTTCTTTTCTCACAGATTGTCCTTATTTGATGAAACGCTTGATATTCCCTTATCTTGCGAAGTTTTCTAGTATAACGGAGAACGGGCGAGGTGTCAGGCTTTAATTGTGTAGATTATTCGCATAGGATCGGGCTTTTGAGAGTATTTTCACCATTTAATTGAAAAACTAATTGACAGAAAATTGAGCAATCGTTACACTACAAAAAGTAAACAACAGTTAACATTTTAAGAGGCCACTATGAGTAAGCATCTTCGTTTGTCGGAAAAATGGTTTAATCGCGGGCTGTGGCTTGTGAGTATTTTATTCGCTTGGTTTTTAATCGGGCTTGGAAGTACGATTATCAATGATCTTCCAAAGGTTGAAAAACCGCTGATGGTGGAGGACTTCTACGATGAGACCGTAATGCCGGAGCTTCGTGAAAAAGAGATCTTATATGATCAAGAGTTTGGAAAACTTCGCTCATCGCGGGAGCGGTTAGAGATCGAAAAAGCGCAAATTTCGGCACGCTATCAGGCGGAAAAAGAGAATCATCTTAATTATTTAGCCACGAAAGGGATTACCGATACGGCGAAAGAGGATCCGGAGTTATTAGCAAAAGCAAAAGTGCTCGAAACGCTCCGAATTGAGCATGAAAAAGCGGAGCAGGCGCTGCTTGCGATAAGTGAAGAGACGCGTCAACTAAATGAAAAACGTGAGGCATTGCAAGGGGAGCTCTATGAGGCGCACGAGGCGGGATTTAAGCTCTACCAAAAAGCCCGTGATCAGATGGATTTACGCGTATTTATCTACCGATTATTATTAACCTTACCGCTACTTCTGATTGCGGGCTATCTCTTTAAAACTAAGCGCAATTCGAGCTATTGGCCGTTTGTGTGGGGATTTATCTTCTTTGCGCTTTTTGCATTTTTTGTGGAGCTCGTCCCGTATCTACCGAGCTACGGCGGTTATGTGCGCTACGGCGTGGGTGTGATTTTGACCTTTTTCGGTGGTCATTATGTGATTAATGCATTGCGAAATTATTTAAAACGCCAAAAAGAGGCGGAAGCGGCCCCTGAACCTGCGCGCCGGCAAGAGTTGCAATATGAGATGGTCTTTGCGCGTCTTGAAAAGGGGGTTTGCCCAGGGTGTGAACGCCGGCTCAATCTTGCCTCAAACTTAGGAGATTATTGCCCTCATTGCGGACTGCATCTCTTTGCCGAATGTGGCGCGTGTGGGGCACGGAAAAGCACCTTTGCACATTTTTGTCATCAGTGCGGCATTGGAGATCATCAAGAAAAAGTGGGTTAAGATCAGCCCATTGGAGTAAATTTTAGATCTGTCCGAAATGGAAGATAATATATAAGAGGAGAGGGTGACCGATCCTCTTTTTTGTGGGACAATAAAACATTACTTTTATATTCATCATTAAAATGCGAAGGAGTCGGAGATGGAATCAAAGGGACGTGACGCAGATTATTTTCAGAAAAATTATGGATTAACACTCCCCCATACGGATGTGGTGGCGGCAAGTGAATTGATTAAGCCGTGTGCAGCCCTTGATTTAGGCTGCGGGATGGGCCGAAATTCGCTCTTTTTGAACGAGCTGGGATTTACTATGACCTCCGTCGATGCCAATCCGAATGCGATCGAATCGCTCAAAGCGGTGATTGAGACGGAATCGATCGAGGGAATTACGCCGTTTCTCTACAATATTAATGATGCAACGCTCGATGGGGAGTATGGTTTTATCTTTTCCACCGTGGTTTTTATGTTTTTGGAAGCGGAGCGTATCCCCTACATTATTCGCAATATGCAACAATCGACAGCGGCCGGCGGGTATAACCTCATTGTGTCGGCGATGCATACGGACAGATATCCCTGCCATCAAGGCTTTTCGTTCACTTTTGGTGAGGGCGAGCTGGCGGATTATTATAAAAATTGGGAACTTGTGACCTATAACGAAGATGTGGGTGAGCTCCACCGTGTGGACGAAAATGGCAATCGCATTCAGCTTCAATTTGCGACGATGCTCGCGAAACGAATCGCCTAATGTAAGCGCTTTATGCGGAGCAGTTGCCGTTTGTGCATTTCTGCTCTATACTCAATTTTAGAAATTAATCGATTTCCACTAGAGGTGCTGTTGAAAACAGCTGAGATTGAAGTGATCAACTTCGGGACTCTTTGAACCTGAACTAGTTAAGACTAGCGGAGGAAAGTGGGCGAGCTCTTAAATAAATCCTCGCGCGATAGAGAGATAATTATTGCGTTAGCGACATTGATTTTAGAGCCACAGCACACTTTCTTAGAAGGACGATTGGGTTATTCCAACGGCCATTTAAGGAAGTTTTTTTATGCCAAACGATTGCCACATTGAGGCTTTACACTGAGTTGACCGGATCGTGGTCGAGAAAATCAGATAAAGGAGCCACGATGGAATCGACGGGGTATAAAGAGGCGCGCACCACTTCCCGCAAGCGAGGGATGATGAAACAGCTTTTTGCCATTACGCCAGATAATTTACCGATGGACGCGACGCTCGAGATTATGAGTGAGATTGCGCCCATTGTGGATTTTATTCAAGTAAGGGAAAAAAGTTTGTCGCCCCTTGAGCAAGATCAGCTCATCGAGACGGCGCTGTTAAACGGCATTCCGCCCCAAAAATTGATCATCAATGATCGCATCGATCTCGCCCTTCTGCATGGGCTTAACCACGTTCATCTAACGGAGCGAAGCATTCCGCTACAGCGCGCACAGATTGGATTTCCTGCGCTCTCCTTTAGCCGTTCCGTTCATTCGCTTACGCAGATTATGGCGCATCATCTACACGCGTCTTATCTGCAGATCGGCCATATCTTTCCCACAGCGTTAAAAAATTATCCTCCCTTTGGGCTCGAAAACCTGAAAAAGGCGAGTGCGATTGCGGATAATTTGGTGGCGGTTGGGGGGATCGATCATACGACGCTTCTAAAAGTCCGCCCCTATGTGATGGGGGTGGCGGTGATGTCGGCGCTTTTTGAACATGCAAATCCCGCCTCTTATGCCCAAACGTTAATTTCGCTGTTAAATGATTAACCTAAAAAGGAGATGACTATGATTACGATTATTGTGAATGATCGAGCGCTTGAGATTGCCAAAGAGACGGCGACGGTCGCTGATCTTGTGGAGGTGCTCGACCTTGCTTCGCGCCGTTTTTTTATCATTGAAAAAAATGGTGACGTAATTACCAAAGCGCATTACGCCACTGAATCTGTCAATCATAACGACTCATTTGAGATCGTGCATTTTGTCGGTGGAGGTTAACACATGACACTTAAAATTGGTTCGTTCGAGTTCAATTCCCGCATTTTTTTAGGCACGGGAAAATACCGTTCGTTTGAAGAGCAAAAGGGCGCCGTTGAGGCAAGTGATACGGAAGTGCTCACCTTTGCGGTGCGCCGGATGGATATTTTTGATCAAAGCCAGCCCAATCTTCTTGAGCAACTCGATCTGACAAAATATAAATTACTTCCCAATACCGCAGGGGCAAAAACCGCTGAAGAGGCCGTTCGCATTGCTAAATTAGCCCAAGGTTCGGGCCTTTGCGACATGATTAAGGTGGAGATTATCGGGTGCGATAAAACGCTTCTGCCCGATCCCATTGAAACCCTTCGCGCAACGGAGATGCTCCTTGCTGAAGGAATGACGGTGCTCACCTATACTTCCGATGATGTGGTGCTCGCGCGCCGTCTGCAAGAGATGGGTTGTCACGCGATTATGCCGGGCGCATCGCCGATTGGGAGCGGATTAGGGATTTTAAATCCGGTCAATTTATCGCACATTATCGACCAAGCGACGGTGCCGGTGATTGTCGATGCCGGTTTAGGCAGCCCGAAAGATGTGGCCTATGCGATGGAGCTTGGCGCGGACGGCGTTTTGTTAAATAGTGCGGTCGCCTATAGTGAAGACCCGATCAAAATGAGCCGTGCGATGAGTTTAGCAACACAAGCCGGACGTTTAGCCTTTGAAGCAAAACGCATGGAGATGAGCAAACTTGGGCGCGCAAGTAGCCCGGTGGAAGGCATGATCCGATGATAAATCCGCGTTACCATCGGCTCGCCCGATTTCATCAGCTCGGCGAGAAGGGCGTATTGGCACTTCGTGCGGCGCATGTGGTGATTATTGGAACGGGCGCGCTCGGTGCACAACACGCGGAAACCTTGACGCGCTCTGGGGTTGGCACGCTCACCTTGATCGATCGTGATATCGTTGAGCTCACCAATCTCAGCCGTCAAACCCTCTTTACCGAAGCTGATGCGAAGGCGTCGCTTCCGAAAGTGATCGCCCTTGAAGCGCATCTTAAGGCGATCAATCATGAGGTGATGATTCGGCCAATTTTCACCGAAGTCTCGCCTCATAATATTGAATATCTGCTCGAAGGCGCCGATCTTATCTTAGATGGCACTGATAATCTCAATATTCGCATGCTGATTAATGATGCCGCTTATAAACTTAAGATCCCGTGGATTTTTGGCTCCGCGCTTGAGAGTTACGGCATGACCTATAACTTTTTAGACACGCCTTTAGACGTAACTGATAAAAAAGGGCCGTGTCTGCGCTGTCTGCTCGGGGCGATCCCGCTTGAGAGTGAGGATACTTGTTCCTCTGTCGGCGTAGTTCAGCCAATTTTACAACTGATTTCAAGCCTGCAAACGGCGGAAGCGATCAAGTTTTTAACCGGTTTTTCGGTGCGTGATACTCTCTTTACCGCAGAGCTTTGGGACTTTCATACTCAATCGATCAATCTGGATAAACTTAAAAATCCTGACTGCTCAACTTGCGGAAGTGAGCCGACGTTTCCAGCGCTCTTTCAAGCAGATTCGAACGGAGATTCCAAAGAAAAATCTAATGCGTTTAAAATCCGCACACTCTGCGGGGGTGAGTTTATGGTCTATGCACCAAATCCCCACGATTTTAATCGCATTAAACCGCGTCTTGAACAGAGGAACCTTGCTTACAAAGAGACCGACTATTTCCTCAATATTATGCTCGATGATATCGCTGACAAGGAAGATTTAAATTCTGAATCCGCGGTACAAAAACGCATTATGCTCTTTAATGATGGGCGCGCGATTATTTATGGTGAAAAAGACGAAACGGCTGCCTTAACGCGGTATACTCAGGTTCTTTCTTAATCCATAATGATTGGCACCTTGCGGGGGATTTTCATGACGCTTTTTTCAATTAAACGACCATTAACCCGTCCGCTTGGCGGTTGGTCGATTCTGTGGCGCTTTATGCTTTACGGGCCTTTTTATGGAATTATCATGGCGTGCGCGGTCATTACTCTGATTGATCCGCATTTAGGGAGCATGATGCTCGCGTTTTCGTTTGGCTATCTGCTCGGGATTATACCGGCGATGATTGCGGGGATCACGCTGATCTTAATGCGCCGCTATAAAAAGTCGGTGGATGCCCAATATCTCGTTACTTCGCTTGTTGGATTTATCGTCAGTGGCAATCTTTTTCTGATTCACATCGGCCTTGTCGGCTGGCTAAGCGCGCTCTGGTGCACCTACGGCATTTTTGAGACGGAAAAACATCAGGCAGAACGATTCCGCCCGCATCTCTATCTCTTGGTGATCCTGATTTGCTGGGGCATTGGCGCACTCGTTAAGACTGTTTTTTTAATGGCGGCATTAAACGAGATCATTAACGATAATCATTAAACGTATCGACGTTAAAATCGTAATATTTCTCGAAGAGTTGTAGATAGATTGTTTCCCCGTTAAGCGCCAGGGTAAAGCCTTTCAAGGCAGCGCCATGATCCTCTAACGCATCCAAACAATGGGCGAGTTTTTCGATGTTGTCGTCTCTTTTTTGAGTAAATAGCAGAATCAATTCATCGCCGGTTGAGATCGCGGTTTCAAGCGCCGTTTGATCCTCAGGATATTGAATCACGCTGACTGAGTAGGGCGCATTTTCACTATTGTTATCCCCGTTACCCGCTTCATGAAGAAATAATTGATGATTTTTTTGTGTGACGGTATGAGCTAAATTAAGAGTACGGAATTCCGTTTCGAGCGCTTTTTTAAGGATTTCGGCAAGGGATATCGCGGATAAATCAGCGGATTTGAGCGCCGTTTTAAAAGATTCGCTATAAAAGAGATTGGAGATCATCGGCTGGAAGGAGGTGTTGTGCATGGGACTCTGTTTCCTGTGGCAAAAAAGAGGGTTTAATAAGCATAGCAGACGAGTGATCAATGCGGGCAAAAAGGCGAGAAGTGGTACACTAGAGGTTCGCGTATTGTTGCAAAATTAGAGTATTGATCATGCCATTAATTACCGACTCGGCCTATCGAGCGCCCTCCATTTTTCATAAAAGTGCCCACTATTCCACGATTGTTCCCGGATTATTTCGCGATTATCAGCCACCCTATTTTCAGCGGGAGCGTTTGGAGCTGGACGATGGCGATTTTCTCGATCTTGATTGGCTTAAACAAAAAGAGCGCAATAAACTGCTTATTTTAAGTCACGGGCTCGAAGGAAATTCACGAAGACCCTACATCACCGCAACGGCAGACTATTTCTATCGGCGTGGATTTTCGAGTCTTGCGTGGAATCAGCGTGGATGCAGTGGCGAGATGAATCGGACGCTGCGTTTTTATCATCACGGCGTTTATGACGATCTTGCGCGGGTTGTGCGTTATGCGTTGCAATCGGGATTTGAGGAGATCTATCTAATCGGCTTTTCCATGGGGGCGGCGGTGAGCTTTAATTATTTAGGGCACACAAAAACACTCGATCCGCGGGTAAAAGGGGCGGTGGGTATCTCAACGCCGCTCGATATTGTTGCAAGTGCCGAGTTTATTAATCAGGGCTTTAATAAGGTCTATGTGCAAAATTTTCTCGGGACACTTAAAGAGAAGGTAAAGGCGAAAGCGGTACAATTCCCAGAGCTGCCGAATTTAGATAAGCTCGATGAAGTTAATGATTTCACTAGCTTTGATAACTATTTTACCGCGCCGATTCACGGCTTTAAAAACGGTGGGGATTATTATTACCAAACCTCGCCGCTACGGGTGATCGAACAGATCGATCGGCCCATTTTAGCGATCAATGCGCTCAATGATCCGATGCTTGGCGAGAGCTGTTACCCTTATCATGTGGCGGAACAGCACCGCTATTTTTATCTAGAAACGCCGAAATATGGCGGCCATTGCGGATTTCCGCTCAAAGACTCTCCCTATTCGTGGGCGGAAAAACGGGCGTATCAATTTTTTAGCGAGCACTGTTTTGCATAAGAACATAAAAAAAGCCCAAGCGCATGCTATTTTTAGAGCGCTTGGGCATGATCGATCTAGGGCTAGCTACATCATAGATTAGAGAAGAGATCGATCAATTTACTTTTTAGAGATGGCAATTTTCTCGAAAGCCTCCTCTTTTGGCGCTTCTTTTTCAAGCACAATCTCTAAGAATCCATCCTCAAGATCGGCGGATTGCACTTTCATACGCTCCCCTAAATTAAAGCGTAATGAGAAGCTACGTTTTTGGATACCGCGATGAATATATTCATCATTTTCCGTCTCTTTCTCAGATTTTTCTTCATGCTTTCCTTCAATGATGAGTTGCCCTTGACCTGCATTAATTGACAAATCTTCCTCTTTAAAGCCCGGGACACTTAGGGTGACTGCGTAATGGGAGTCATCAATTTTTTTGATGTTATAATCGGGCATATGTTGTGTAGGAAGATCGCCAAAACGATTGAAAAAGTGATCCATTTGTGGAAAACGATCAGAGAAAAATGAATCTGATGTAATGGCTGGAATTAATGAAAATGGACGAAATGCCATAAGGTTACCTCCTTTTATTACGATCAAAAAAACAATTTGGAGTATGCCATCCGCATAATCTCCTTTCACTATTGAATATGGGGGTGGTTGATTTTATTTCAAGAGGATTGATTAAATTATTTAATGGTATGCAGGCTTTAAAAGTTTGATTGCCTTCTAAGTTGCGCTACTATTGGTGAGCTAAATGAGAGGAGAGAAGGAGTTTCCATGAGCTTTTTGATGGAAGAAAAAGAGATTATGACGGCGCTTGAAGCGCTCACAGCGCGCAAGGGGTTTATCCATGTGGTGGCCTATTTTGCCTTTTTTTACGAATTTATGGGGAACGATGCAGAACATCTGCCGACCCGTAACGGAATTATGCTCTTGCTTGGATTGATGGCGAAACACCCGATCGATACGAGGCTTCCGTCGGTGTTTGAAAGCGAAGAGATGAAGGAGGAGGCGCTTGAGCTATTGCACCGCTTGACGCATATTCACGGGCTGATGATGAATGAGCTCCGGGTGAATTATCCTGAAGATTATATGATGCGCGCCGAATATTATGTGGTACCAATTTTTTATAATCCGCCAGGGGTGTTTGATCTGCAATATATTGATTTCGCGCCGAAACGCTATCAAAAAGATGATGCATGGCTCCTTGAGCATAAGGGTTTTGAGAGTGCGGATATGGCAGAGCTTGAGAAGTTTTTCACCTTTTTCCTATCGCCGAGTCGAAAGCGCTTTTTAAAACGCCTTGAACGGCTTAACGCACAAAACATCCAGACGCTGACTTTTTTGCCCGCTTTTACCTTTAATAAAAAAGAGCTCGGAAAACGTTTTTCCAAAGCGCAGGTGGAGCGGATTTTAAACCTGTTTGATGCCTTTGCGCTTGATATGAATCGCGGAACGTACAATGCGGAATTTGATTCGATTAATGTCAAAAATGCCCTGCTGGAAACGCCGATTTTAAAGGTGGGGCAGGATTATTTTATCTTCGATTTCTTTACGCTCTTTGAGGCGCTCTATACACGTCCCTTTGATTGGATGATTGCCGATAATGCCTATCGTAATGAGGCGGCGACGCATCGGGGCAGATTTACCGAATCGATGTTAAATCGTGCGCTTTCAAACGTTTTCGGTAGAGAAAACGTGTACCAAAATGTTGAAATTATTGGGCGCGATGATGCCGGCAATGATGTAGATCTCGGTGAGATTGATCTTTTAGTATTGTGGGAGGGGCGTGGGATTGTGGTGCAAGCGAAATCTCAGCGGCTTACCGATAAGGCGCGCCTTGGCGATGAGAAGAGTTTTAAACGGGACTTTTTCCGCGCGGTGCAGAAATCCTATCAGCAGGGCGTGAGCTGTTATCAACATCTAACATCGGGCAGAAATCGCCTACAGATTGCAAGTGAGCCCCTTGAGATTCCGGCGATTGATGAGGTCTATCTAGTTTGCGCCGTGTCCGATTATTTTCCGACGCTTTCAAGTCTTGCGGAGGTCTTTTTGCGCGTTGAAGAGGGGGATCTCTATCCTTCCTTGGTATCGGATCTCTTTTTTGTCGATTTTCTTTGTGAGGTGATCGAGTCGCCGGAGCAGTTTTTTGCCTATATGGATCAGCGTGCAAGTTTTGAAGGGAAGCTCTATCAGCCCCATGAGCTCTACTTTTTAGCCGCATTTATGGCGGGCGTTACTGAGGTACTTTTAGAAACGCCCACCGATTCACCACTTCTGTTTGAGACCAGCGGCGTCGAGCTTACTCAGCGATTTTATCAGCGTTATGCGAAAGCAGGGCGGATTCCTGATTATTTTCTTGATTAAAGCGGTATTTTTTGTATGAGTCTTGTTTTTTATTTATAAAATAATTATCTATTGATTTTTATAAAAATAATTTTAAATATGTTTATGTTTGTCTAAATTTACATTTTTATGTAAATGGTTTTTATTGTAAAATCATATCCATTTTTATTGTGCTTTAAGTTGATTTTACAGTTGTTTTGCGGGTAGAGATCTAAATTAAAAAGCACTGAAAATAGGGCTTTAATATTATGTTTTGTATACAAATATAAAAGAAAATATTCTAGTAGGTGCTATTATGTAATTAGATTAATATGTTGTGAGGAGCTTTCTTATGAAACGTATGACCCTTCTATTTATATGTTTATTGCATGTGGTTTTTGCTGATGAGCTAATGCCACATCACGAGCCGATTGTTTCATCAATCCCTCCTAAACCTAATATCATGTTAGTACTCGATAGCTCGGGGAGCATGGGGTATTTTGATATGCATAAACCCGATGGGTATGATGAAAGACTTGCGATTAGTAAATTTGCACCCTTTAAAGCAGGCGAATACCCTCAGTCGTATACAGGAAATGTTCGTTGCTTATACCGACCTTATAAAAAACCTTCATATGGACAAAAGGACTGTAAATTTTATCGTTTTTCAGGTGATCGTGAGCTTGTGCCAGGTTTATATTCTCGAGCAGCGGTCCTTATGTGGACAGTTGATAATTTAATTAAGGAATATGGTGATAAAGCCTATATTGGACTTGCACCATTAGGTCCAGGGCACAGTCGTACAGGAAAATTAAGTTATTTTGATGCATTATTATTGAATCCTGCAGAACTGTATAGTACTGATGATTGTAAAGATATTTCCGGAAAAGAGAGTATGAAATGTGACATACATTCAGGGCTTAAAAGGTTTTATGACTATTTTCGTGTTGAGGGGGGAACACCTTTAACAAATTCGTCATATCGTGCAGCAGCACGTATGAGAGGTTTACAAGCACCTCAAGGAACAACAGTTTATTACGAATATAATGATGGCAGTGGGATTTTAATGAAGCCACCAGGTGGGTCTAGTCCTTGGACTAAGTATTCAACAAGTGTGAAGCCATCACCAAAATATCGTTGCCAAGAGCAACATCTGATTTTATTAACTGATGGTGAACCAACTGAACATGAACTTCTTAAGCATGACAAGGATCAAGGTCTGACTTTATCGAGCAGTAGTGCGGGTAATTTAGTTGATATTGGGATATTTCTACAATCAATTGATGTTCGCGACGATGTATTGAGTTTTGCAAAAAAGAATTCTTCATATGCAAAAGACCAAGCTGATATGGATTGGAAGAAATCCCCTGGAAGTGTTGAAAAAATGCCAATTATAACGCATGCAATTCGATTTGGTAGTGAAGAAAATGTAGAGCAGTATGATAAATATTTAAGAAAATTTGTTGGGCAACAATATAAAGGCTCCGGTAGTAGTATTGTGGAAATCTTAAAAGAGGAGAATTGGAATAAAGATAATGCATGGGGTGTTTTTGCTGTGGCTGCTGATACAAGTAGTTTAGATCTCGCTTTTCATAAAATATATCAAACAATTATTAACAGCCGAAGTGGGACGGGTAGAGCAAAAAGTCAGGCAAATATTGTTACAGATGAAGGTGTTGAATATGCGACTTCTTATATCCCAGGGCTTTGGAAGGGGGAGGTTGTTGCATTTGGTTATGATTCAAAGACGGAGCGCTTTACTAAAAAACTTTGGTCGACTACAGATGATCAAAAAATAGTACCCAATCAAGGGAAATTTTATACTTATACGAATAACCAGCAGAAAGAGTTATCTGATG
The DNA here is from genome assembly GCF_029815055.1 of Ignatzschineria sp. RMDPL8A. Classification (NCBI taxonomy): domain Bacteria; kingdom Pseudomonadati; phylum Pseudomonadota; class Gammaproteobacteria; order Cardiobacteriales; family Ignatzschineriaceae; genus Ignatzschineria; species Ignatzschineria sp. RMDPL8A. Next base: position 386,462 of record NZ_JAPPWA010000002.1, read on the forward strand.
CGGGACTCGAAAAAAAATATGTAGACTGGTTAAAGGGCGGACAAGTCTCAGGTCTTCGTTATCGTTACCCTTTAGGAGATATAATTGACTCACACATTACCTACGCTTTTAAAGACGCTCTGCATCTTAATTTAAGTAAAATTCACTCTAAACGAGTGGAAGAGTATTTAACCTATCTATACCAAAAAAATGCAAGTGCTAATTTACGTAACTATCTTATTGCAGGCTCAAATGACGGTCTTTTAAATATTTTGTATGCAAATGAACGTTATCCGTCTGGATCATTTATAAATCAAGAGGGAAAAGTAGAATTAGTGAATCGTGGAGGGCAACGTCGTTATAGTTATTTTCCGAGCTTTTTTAAAGAAGATCTTCTGAATATAACGCGTAAAGATTATGACCATCTCTATACAGTTAATGGGACAACGCATCTTTTTGATGCGAAAATCGGGCGTCATTTCCATACATTAGGCATTACAAGTATGGGAGCGGGTAAAGAAGGGTTTGTTGGGTTTTCCACATTTAGTGATTTGAGGGGCGAGAATTTTAGAATTAACTTTGAGATTACGAAAGAAAATTTTCCAGAATTAGGATATACCTATTCTAATATTGAATTTTTTAATCGAGAAGTTGATGGCGTTCCTCAAGCGGTGGCTGTTTTTGGTAATGGATACAATCCGCGGGGAAGCTCGGTTGTTTATTTGATTGATGCTTATGATGGGAGGCTTTTAAGTAAGATTCCATTGCCAGGGAAAGGTGGTGCATCGAGTCCTGCTACGGAGGTTGTTGTGACTCCTTATGATGAAAATATAGGTACAGGCGGTTATCAGCAACTTGAAAGAATCTATGTAGGTGATCATAGTGGTAAGCTTTATCGAATCCGATTTTTAGATGAAAATTTAAATAACTATCAAGTTAATACGGTGATTGATTTAGGGCCTACGCAACCCATTACAGTTCGCCCTACTATCTCCCGTAACCCATCTGGAGAGCATTGGGTGTTCTTTGGTACCGGACGGGCGATTCTGTTGAAAGATGCGGACTCTAAAGATCAACAAGGTTTTTACGCAATTAACGATACGTTCACTTCTGTGCAAGAAGAAGAGCTTAAGCCTAATCAGCCTTTAGTGACGACGGATCAATTACATCGTCATCGTGTTTTAACTCAGGATACAAAAAGTGAAAGCGAACATAAATTTTATGTGACAACCACGAATACAACGAGTGATAAAACGACTGCTGGCTGGTATTTAGAACTCAACGGAGTGGGGGAGCGTGTAATTTTTCCAGCAAGAATTCAAGGGAATAAGTATATTGTTTTTCCAACGTTTGGGGTTCAGTTAGACTCGAAATTTAAAGAAGATCCCTGTTTGGGAGGGGGTATTTATGGAAAAATGTTAACACTATCACTCTATACGGGCCAACGTTCAGATCTTTACAAGAAAGATGGATCTATGCATTCAGGCTATTATTTTGATAATGATGCTCCAGGTATTCCTAATGGTGCGAACATGACGATTGGTAATGACGATTCGGGTGATAATCCAAAAGGAAATCAATCCTATTATGATCTTGATAAGTTGAGAGATGAAAATCCTGAAAGCCAATATGTTGGAGAAGAGGTTCTGGAAGATGCAAGTTTTGGCACACTTAATGGCGGTTGGCACTCAATTCCTGATTTAAAAGGAATTAAAGATCAGGATTTAGACGCTAAATCAGGAAGACTCTATTTAAGAAGTATCTAATCGTTGATGCACAAAAAAGCGTATCCAGTTAAGGGTACGCTTTTTTGTTCTCTTTGCGGTCTATTATTTAGGAGCCGCGGTATCGATTAATCGTTGCCGGTAAAGGCGATTAAAAGACGTAAAAGGGCCGAGAAGATGTTGTAGATGCCGATATAAAGATCCAGTGCAAGGCTCACATGGCTGGTTTCGCCACCGCGAGCGGCATCGTTAATGCGGTAGACAATGATCGCCCCTGAAAGTGGGATAATCACTGCTGAGATGATCAGGTTCATCACCGGCATTTTTAAGAAGAGTACGTTTAAGACGATGGTTGCCATTAAAATTAACACAGAGATCCCAACAAATTTCCCTAAAAATGAGAAGTCGCGGGTTTTGTCGCTGCCAAGTGCGGCAAGAGCGATAAAGAGCGCTCCGGTTCCGCCGGCTGCCGTCATAATGAGGTTCGCGCCATTGCTGCTTTTCATCGCGATGGTTAAAAGCGGTGCGAGCATTACGCCCATTAAGAAAGTAAAGCCGAGCATTAATACGACGCCAAGTGTGTTGTCACGATTTTTCTCGATCATAAAACAGAGGCTATAAAAGGCGATCATGTGGCCAACGAAAAAGAGAATCGGGCTTTTGACAATTAAATTAAAGATCGCTTGGATATTAGCCATACCGATGAGCGCGCCTAAAATCGTCGGTAAAAACGACACTCCCACAAGGAGATACGCTTTTTTGATGACGTCGTTCATAAGGACCGTTTGCCCTTGCTGAATCACATCCGGTCTTGATTGGAAATTCATAATCACTCCTTTATTTGATGATTAAATCACGATAAAACAGATCATTGTTTGCGTTGCATTATAACGATAATGAGGGTTTGTCACAGAAAAAAAAGAGATACTTCGAAAAATATCTCTTTTATATGGGTTTAATCGATACCACTCAATCGTGGTAAGCGCCGAATTAACGTGAATTTTCACCAAAGTCGCGTTCAAACGCTTCCACTAATTTATCTTGCCAGCCGGTTAATGGGCGGAGACGACCTGAGAAGAAGCGCATGATTTTAGGCTCTTCAAAGAATTCCAGTCCTTCAATGAGGTGGCGATTATCGTAGAGCCAGTGAATGCGGTCTACGGCGTATTCGATTTGCGAGAGCGTCATCATACGGCGAGGAACGGCAAGGCGGAGCAGCTCCATCGAGGAGAGGGTTTCCGTGCCATCGGGCTGACGCGCTTCTGACATGGTGCCACGCTCCATTCCGCGTACGCCACTGATAATATAGAGTGCCGCCGCAAGCGCGCCTGCAGGATATTCATTTTGTGGAATGTGAGAGACAAACTCGCTCGCGTCCAAGTGACAGCCAAGGCCACCGGGAGGCGTAATTACGGGAATGCCGCGTTTAATCAGCTCTTTAGCCATATGAGCGATCATCATCGGCCCTTGGGAGATAATGTCGAGCTCGAGCGTTTCATCAAGACCGACTACAAGCGCTTCCATCTCACGGGTCGACATACCGCCGTAGGTTAAAAAGCCTTCATAGAGTGGAATGAGCTCTTTCATCGCATCGATCAGTTTGAGGTTATTGGAACAGATTCCACCACCGCGCGCGCTGCCGAGTTTACGGGCTGAGAAGTAGATGATATCGCACTGTTTCGCAATTTCGAGCACGATTTGATGCACGCTCATGGATTTTGCTTCCGCTTCACGCATTTTGATGAAGTAGAGGTTATCGGAGAGAAGGCTCGCATCAAGCACCAACATGATGTTATTTGCTTTACAGATCGCGCTAATTTCACGCAGATTGGCAAGCGAGAAAGGTTGCCCGCCGATGAGGTTTGTTCCCGCTTCCATACGCACATATGGAATACGATGGCCGTCGGTTTTGATTAAATTGCGCAGTTTATCCAGGCACATATTCCCTTTAAACGGATTGTCGCTGGTGATCTCAAAGCCTTCATCAATGAGCAGTTCGGCAATTTCACCGCCACGCTTTGCAATATGGGCGTGAGTGGTGGTGAAGTGATAGTTCATCGGCACGATCGAGCCTTCTTTAATGAAGGTTTCCGAGATGATATTTTCACAAGCACGGCCTTGGTGCGCAGGGAGGAAATAATCGGTACCAAAGAAACTTTTGAGCTTATCTTTTAGACGATAAAAGGTCTCGCTTCCCGCATAGCTATCGTCGGCCATCATCGATGCCGCCACTTGTCTATCACTCATGGCATTGGTGCCGCTATCGGTCAGCATGTCGAGGAACACTTCGCGCGTTGGCAGTAAAAACGTGTTATTGCTCGCACGAGTAATGGCCTCTAGGCGTTCACGAACCGGTAAAAGATAGGTTTTTTGCACCACTTTTACTTTATGCATCTCTAAAGGAATCGTTTCACCATTTCGTAATTTAATCATTATCAGAGCCCTCCTTTTGGCCCATCTGAGATAGTTCTTATCTGATCTAAAAAATAAGCATTTCTCCTCATCTTATGGGGTAATTTTGAGACTGTCTATAGGCAAATCTGAGGGTTAGCGGTAACAATCAATATTTATCTAAATTATGCAACTTTATAATTATATTTAAATATGAATTAGAATTATCTGTCTTTTGTGGGCGATTAAATAATAATCAACGAAATATTCTGCGGTTTTTATGATAAGTCGTAGCAGTTTATGAGTCGTTTTCATCGAGCGTACTTAAAATAGGTTCACAATTGATTGATATTTATAAAAATAGACAGTTAATAATCCTGTATTATTAGGCCTTTAAGCGCAATTGCGTGAATAGATTCGAAATAGACGAGAAATAGAGGCATAAGGAGGCATTATGCAAAGTGGAGAGCAGGACAATCGCAAAGCGGGGCTTGAGAAAAACCCCAATTGGTATGCCGTATCAGGCGATGGATATAGCAGCGCGCCGACCTTTTCGGGTGGAGAAGCGGCGATTCCGAAGCTCATTTCATTGAGTTTTCAAGGCCGTTTTGGGCGGTTAAGTTATTTAAACGGCTTCTGGGCGATCTTTGGTTTTTCGCTACTGAGCATCATTATTATCGGCATCGTGAGCTGGGTGTTTTCATTTTTGAATCAAACCTTCAGCGGAGTCATTTCTGTGCTTGCGATGATCGGGCTTGGGATCTACGTCTATATTTTGTATCTGCGCAATATTTCACTGCGGGCCCATGATCTCAATATCTCGACGCTAGCGATCTTGATCCAGATTTTGGTAATCCCCATCGCGCTTTCGATCATCACCTTTATCGTCGGGATCTCATCAGGGCTTCCGAGCAGATTTGTGATCGCGGTGATGAATGGTGATATGCCGATGCGCAATCTACCTACGGTTTTTTATATCTTTGAAATTATCAATATTATCTACGGTGTTTATCTCTTTTTTCTTAATTTCTATCTCTTAGTTTGGGCGGGGAAAAAAGAGACCAATGCCTGGGGCGCACCCCCTTGTCAGGGCAGTTATGTAGGACTGATCTTAACGATTATTTCGCTATTAGGATTAGTCGGCATCATTCTCTACGCGGCATCACAATATTATTAATGTTCGATCAGTAGAAATCTGTACAGCTATCAACCGAGCCTTGAGGTCATCGTGATCTCAGGGCTTTTTTGCGGGCGCATCTAAAGTGGACTATGACGATAGATATCAAATTAAAACAGAGAATTATCGGTATAATTAAAGAAGTGTGTTCGTTGAGATAAGGAGTGGGCATCATGTTCGATAAACACTTAAGCGGTTCGAAGGGTGAGGCGTTAATGGAAGAGCGTTCCGTTGTTTCACCGCCGAAAATTTTTGATTTTGAGTTTGAAGGGCGGCTTGGCAGGCTCAATTATATCAATGGGTTTTGGATTATTGTGTTCTCTGTCGCGATATTAATGACGCTGCTATCGCTTGGATATTACGCCATCATACAGGTAAGTCCGCGGGTGGCGACGGTGAGTGCACAGCTCTGCGTGGTTTTAATTGGACTGAGTAATTATATCTTCTATTTCCGCCTGATTTGCCTGCGCGGGCACGATATGGGCATTCCCTCGAAAAAGACGATTTTTTACTTTTGGGGCGTTCCCTTAGCGCTATTACTCTTCTTTTTTGCAGTCTATTTAATCCTTGGTTCGCCGCATCTTGGCTTCACCCGTTATCTACTGGTGGATTATATTTTTATGGGGTTCTATCTTATTTTTGGGCTCTATTGCGGTCTGCTTTTTTTGTGGGTGTTATGGATGATGGTCTATCCCGGCGATATTGGTGAAAATGCCTTTGGAAAGCCTGTAAAACAGGGCCCGTGGGTCGGTGCAATTTTGACGGTGATTGCGGTGATTGTGATCGCACTGATAGCGATTTATTACGATGATCTGATCGCGATGTTCGAAAAAGAGATCATCAATTTAGCCACATTTTTATATCATTTTATTTTGGGATAGCTTCGATGTGAATATTTCATGCTTTCCTTGGAATTTGCTAAACTAAGGCTCTTTTTTAGTGTTGAGTTGAAAGTAAAATCCCTATGAGTCTTTTATTAAATGAGTTGGAAATCTTAAGTCCTGCCCGTGATATTACCATTGCGAAAGAGGCGATTATTCACGGCGCCGATGCGGTTTATCTTGGCGGGCCTGAGTTCGGGGCACGTCATGCGGCGGAGAACAATGTGGCGGATATCGCAAAGCTTACTCGCTTTGCCCACACCTTTAATGCCAAAGTTTTTATTGCGCTCAACACGATCTTACATAATGACGAGCTTGAAGAGGCGCGGGCGCTTATTTATGATCTATACGATGCTGGCGTTGATGCGCTCATTGTGCAGGATATGGGGATTTTAGAGCTCGATCTGCCGCCGATTGAATTACACGCTTCAACGCAAACCGATATTCGCACCTTAGATAAAGCGAAATTTATGGCCGATGTGGGTTTTTCTCAGCTTGTATTAGCCCGTGAATTATCACTCGATGAGATCCGCGCAATTCATGATGCACGCCCGAATACTCCGCTTGAATTTTTTGTCCACGGGGCGCTCTGTGTAGCGTTTTCAGGGCAATGCTATATCTCGCATGCGGAAACAGGACGCAGTGCAAATCGTGGGGATTGCTCGCAAGCATGCCGTCTTCCTTACACGTTGCAAGATCCGAAAGGGCGCGTTGTTGCGTATGATAAACATCTTCTGTCGATGAAGGATAATAACCAAACCAATAACGTTGAAGCGCTGATCGATGCGGGCGTTCGCTCTTTTAAAATTGAGGGGCGCTATAAAGATATGGCCTATGTGAAAAACATTACCGCCCACTATCGCCGTGTGCTTGATGAGATTATTGAGCGCCGTCCGGAATTTCAGCGCGCATCACATGGGCGCGTTATGCATCATTTTATCCCCAATCCCGATAAAACTTTCCATCGTGGTAGTACCGATTATTTCGTCAATGAGCGAAAAACCGATATCGGTGCCTTTGATTCACCTAAATTTGTGGGGCTTCCGGTTGGGCAGGTGGTCTCGATCGGTAAAGATCATTTAGAAGTAAAAACGACCGACGCCCTTGCCAATGGCGATGGGCTTAACGTTCTTATTAAACGGGAAGTGGTGGGTTTTCGCATTAACCGCGCCGATAAAATTGGTAACAATCATTATCTAATCTATCCGCAAGAGATTCCTGAAGCGCTGGCAAACTTCCGCCTGCATAAACCGTTGGCACTCAATCGCAATCACGATCAGGTTTGGAGTCAGCTGTTAACGAAAGAATCCGCCGAACGTAAAATCGGGATCGATCTCTTTTTTGAAGTAGGGGAGACAAGTGCGAAACTATCTGCAACGACCGAGATGGGGAACTTCGCAGAAGTGATGTTAGATGGGCCTTTTGAAGCGGCGAAAAATCCTGAAAAGGGCCGTGAGATGTTGGAGAGAAATCTCACAAAACTTGGAGAGACACCGTTTTATCTAAACAACATTCAGCTGATTGGTGAACGCGTACCTTTTATTCCGGCAAGCCATATTAATCAGCTTCGCCGAGAGTTGATTGAAACATTAGAGAATCAGATGGAGCAGGATTATGTGCGCGGTGAGCGTCGTCCTCGTGCTGAACCGCTTGCGATTTTCCCCGATGAGCATCTCACCTTTTTAAATAACGTCTATAACGATAAGGCGCGGGAGTTTTACCAAAAACATGGGGTCAAAGTGATCGAAAAGGCCTTTGAAGCCCATGAAGAGCTTGGGGAGGTGCCGGTAATGATCACTAAACACTGCCTGCGTTTTTCCTATAATCTCTGCCCGAAACAGACGATCGGCGTGACTGGAGTGCAAGGGCAAGTAAAACCCGAACCGATGACGCTGGTTCACGGCGATGAAACCTATACGCTTAAATTTAATTGCCGTAAATGTGAGATGCATGTGATGGGATCGATCAAACCGCATATCCTTAAAAAACCGCTTTTGGGGATGGAATTAAAGTAGTGGGACGGGCGCAAATAAGAGGTGGTTAATATCTATTCAGAATAAAGCCACTTTTCGTTTGACAAAAAATTGGAAGATTTGTATTATACCAATCCTGCACAGCAGGCAAACAAAACACGTTTTAATAGTATAAACCAATTAGCTTAAAACGTATCTTTTTAAGATTTGTTTGATCTGTGCACAGACCCGGGTAGTTAGCTCAGCTGGTAGAGCATCGCCCTTACAAGGCGAGGGTCGGGGGTTCGATCCCCTCACTACCCACCACACATTAAAAAGCTCTGATTATAGCGATCAGAGCTTTTTTGTTTAGCGCGTTCGTTGGTTAACAAATGCGCAAAAAAGAATTTGACAATATTGGGGATAACCGCTAATATTGTTCACCTGACTCGGGTAGTTAGCTCAGCTGGTAGAGCATCGCCCTTACAAGGCGAGGGTCGGGGGTTCGATCCCCTCACTACCCACCATACATTTAAAGCTCTGGATATTACGTCCAGAGCTTTTTTGTTGTCTATATGCTGTTTAATGGAAATTATCGCCCATCTTTGAGATGACAGGGCGGGAATTTTTGGTAAAATCACATTATTTTTGTGCTGCGGCACGGATCCCCTGTAAGGATAAATAATTATGAAACGATCAATCGAGCTACTTGCGCCTGCAGGTACCTTTAAGAATTTACAATATGCCTACGCCTATGGTGCGGATGCGGTCTATGCCGGTCTCCCACGTTACAGTCTGCGTGTGCGCAATAATGATTTTAGAAATGCTGAGCGCGTTAAAATGGGGATTGATTATGCCCATGAGCACGGCAAAAAATTCTTTTTAGCACTCAATACCATGCCTCACGGCGGAAAACTGAAAACCTTCGTTGATGACATCGCGCCGATTATTCAGCTCAATCCTGATGCGCTGATTATGTCTGATCCCGGCCTAATTATGCTCGTGCGTGAACGTTTCCCCGATATCGATATTCACCTATCGGTACAATCAAATGCGGTTAACAGCGCAACGGTTCAATTTTGGCAAAAGCAAGGCTTAACGCGAGTGATTTTATCACGCGAGTTATCGCTCAATGAGATTGAAGAGATTCGTAATGAGTGCCCCGATATGGAGCTTGAAGTCTTCGTTCACGGCGCACTTTGTATCGCTTATTCCGGCCGTTGTCTGCTCTCGGGTTATTTTAATCATCGTGATGCGAACCAAGGAACCTGTACCAATGCATGCCGTTGGAATTATGGTTTAACGGAAGCCAAACAGACGCCTGAAGGCGAGCTTATCCCAATTCACGCGGATATGAATAATATCTACACTTCGGGCAGTGCGCACCCTCACGAAGGGATTAACGCGGTGAAATTTATCCAAGATGGCATGAATGAGCCAGCGTATACCGACTTAACCTCGGGCAAAGCCTACACGCCTCATCCAAAAGCGGAAGAGGTCTATCTGATTCAAGAAAATAATCAGCGTAAAGGCGAGTGGATGGAGATCTCAGAAGATGAGAACGGCACGTATATTATGAACTCGCGTGATCTTCGTGCGATTCAACACGTGGCGCGTTTAATCGAGATCGGTGTGGATTCCCTTAAAATCGAAGGGCGTACCAAATCCCCTTACTATGTCGCACGTACGGCACAACTGTATCGTCAAGCGATCGATGATGCGTTAGCGGGCCGTGAGTTCAATCCTGAGCTTTACGGTAAGCTCGATGGTCTGGCAAACCGCGGGTATACGGCGGGCTTCCTTGAGCGTCACCCAGCGCACGCCTATCAAAATTACATTACCGGAAATTCCATCCATTCACGCCAGCAATATGTCGCTGAAGTGACGGAGTATAATCCTGAAACCGGTCTTTCACGTTTAGTTGCGAAAAACCGCTTTGAAACGGGCGATCGCGTTGAGATTATCAATCAACATGGCAACCGCGACATCGTTATCGGTGAGATGAAAGATGAAGAGGGCAATGTGGTAGATGTGGCCAAAGGCTCGCCCTATGTGGTCTATACCGATATTGGCCCAGCCGATGAGATGACCATGGTTGCGCGCTATCTCACCCAAGAATAATCATAAGATTAACCCAATAACTCAACGTTATATTTAACCTTATTACGACGAATAAAAAGCCCCTTCTAACTCACGTGAAGGGGCTTTTTTATGGGTGATTTTATATAAATCGAAAACTCTAGAGGCGTTTTCCCATACGGAATCGGCGAATTTTCTTCGGTTTTTCTCCCTCTTCATAATACTCAATGGTAAAGCCGGTAAGCGCGTAAGTAATTGCAATAATCGGGCTTAAGAGGCATAAGAAGGTATAGGGCAGATAGGCAAAGGAGCTCACGCCAAGCGTTGTCGTCATAAAAGCGCCACAGGTATTCCATGGGATGAGTGGGGAGGTCATCGTTCCAGCATCTTCAAGCGTTCGCGATAACACTTTTGGTTTAATGCCCCGTTTGCGATATTCATCGGCGTACATGCGTCCGGGAATGATGATCGACATATATTGATCACAGCCAACAATATTGCCGGTGATACAGGTGGCAACGGTTGAGACAATGAGGCTTTTGGTGGTTTTTGCAATTTTGACGATCTGCTGCATTAACACCTCAAAAATCTTGGTAAATTCTAAAATTCCGCCAAAACACATGGCAATCATCACAAGCGACACGGTAAAAAGGACCGAGGTAATGCCCCCGTTATTGAGGAGTTTCGCTAAGGTTTCGTTACTGGTTTGGATGGAGTATCCATCATAGAGCGCATTAATCACCATGCCGGCATCGGCCCCTTGAATAAAAATCGCGCAGAGAACACCCAGCAGCGAGCCAATCATTAGTCCCGGGAATGCGGGAATACGGAAGATCATCACCACGATAATGAGGCACGGAACAAGTAACAGCCACGGGCTAATCACAAAGAGCTCTTTTAGATCGTGTTGCAGCGTGAGGGTCACATTCGCGCTATCGACCATTTCGCTCGAATAGTTTAAGCCCAAAATGGTAAATAAAATAAGCGAAAGCACAAGGGCGGGAATGGTGGTGTAGAGCATATATTTAATGTGCTCAAAGAGATCCACGCCGACGATACCGGGCGCAAGGTTTGTGGATTCGGAAAGAGGCGAGATCTTATCACCAAAATAGACGCCTGAGATCACCGCGCCCGCCACCATTTCAGGCTTCATGCCAAGACCATAACCGATTCCCATAATCGCAATCCCGATCGTTCCTGCTGCCGTCCAAGCGTTTCCAGAGGCGATGGAGATAATGCACGAGATTCCACATGCGGCGACGAGGAAATATTTCGGTTCTAAAATATTGAGCCCGTAATAGATGAGCGTTGGTACAATGCCGGCGGCGATCCACGAGGCGATAATCGTCCCGATCACCATCAAAATTAAAATCGCTTGGAGCGCGAGCCGCACCGCATCGAGCATTCCCTTTTCAATCCGGCTCCAAGTATAGCCTAATCGAAGCGCCACGAGCGCTGCCACCATCACGCTTACAAGAAGGGGAATGTGTGGGCTCGTTTCAAGAAAAAAGATCCCGGTTACGAGTGCAACCATCATAAAAAGTACGGGAATCATCGCTTCCAGTAACGTTGGTAGGCGGCCTTCTTCGGGAATCGGCGGTTGGAGTGGGTCAATATTTTTTGGGGGCGGCGTGGTGATTTCCATGAATCAAGCGGTCCTCTTGGAAGAAAATAGAAAAGTGGGATCGGAGGGTGTCCGATTAGGATTTACATGAACGCGGTTGATGATGCGTTGAGCAGGGCTCTGTCAGAATGATTTTATCATTAATAGCCCGATAATTCCGGAAGAGTCGCTTTACCTCAAACAATCTATTTGATCTTAGTTTCTGCATTGCGATTTTTAGATAAAAGTCCGAATAAAAAAGCCCAACCACGAGGGTAGGGCTTAGTTGATTATACTACTATTACGTTCGGAAATTGGTGTTACATTGCTGCTTTAAAGATATTCTCAACGTCAGTTTGATCGCCTTGAACCGGGTTCGTTGCTGAACAGACGTCTAACAGCGCGTTTTTTGCAAGAAGAGGAATGTCTTCTGCTTTTGCATTGAGCGCAGTTAAGTTCGCAGGAATGTTGATCGACTCAGAGAGTTCGCGGATTTTTGCAATCGCTGCATTGGCCGCGTCCATATCGCTTAAACCTTCAATGTCGATATACATCGCTTTCGCTACATCTTTAAGACGTGCGGCTGCATTTTGTTTATTGAAGTCTAATACGTGCGGTAAAAGCACTGCGTTACACACACCGTGAGGAAGGTCATACATGCCGCCAAGCTGATGCGCCATTGCGTGAACGTAGCCAAGCGATGCGTTATTAAACGCCATGCCCGCTAAGAATTGAGCGTAGGCCATATTGTCGCGCGCTTGCATATTATCGCCATATTCAACCGCGGTTTGTAGGTTGTCGATAATCAGAGTTATCGCTTGAAGAGCACAGGCGTCTGTAATAGGCGTTGCCGCTGTTGAGATATACGCTTCAATCGCGTGAGTTAATGCATCCATACCGGTCGCTGCGGTTAAGCTTTTTGGCATACCTTGCATGAGGCGTGGGTCGTTTACCGATAAGATCGGCGTTGAGTTTTTATCAACGATCGCCATTTTTACGTGACGCTCTTCATCGGTAATGATGCAGAAACGGGTCATTTCACTCGCAGTTCCTGCAGTTGTGTTGATCGCAACCATTGGAAGTTGAGGATGTTTGGTTTTATCTAATCCTTCAAATGCGCTGATATCGTCGCCGTTGGTTGCACAAAGCGCGATGCCTTTTGCACAGTCGTGAGGCGATCCACCGCCTAAGGAGATAACGAAATCGCAGTTATTCTCTTTAAGGATTTTAAGACCGTCAGCCACGTTTTTCGTGGTGGGGTTGGGGTGTGTTCCATCATAGATTACAGCTTCGATGCTGTCTTTTGCTAATAGATCCACAACGTTTTGCGCCATGCCTGATTTTGCAAGGAATGTATCGGTAACGATTAATCCTTTTTTAAAGCCGTAGCCTTTAAGGGTTGCAAGAGCGTCATCTAAAGCGTTTTCGCCAATGACGTTGACGGGGGGCATAAAGAAAGTACTACTCATAATATCTCCTAAATATAATCGGTGATTATGTAGGTAAAGAAATGTATAAATATATAAACATAATTTAATTAATTAATCTTGCGGTGGATCATACTTTTTGATTAAGAAGCCTCCTTTGCGCAATCTATTATCTTTAATATAAAAATATTTTATATTGATTCTTTTGACGGATTAATTAGCTTGATGAGTGGAGCTAATCACCAGTTCTCGCACACAAATCTCTTGGGGCATCTCATAGACAAAGAGTGCCGCTTTCGCTACTTCATAGGGATCCATCGCCGCCCCTTCAGGCAGGCTCTTTTTCCATTTTGTATAACTTTGGCGAATCTTTTCATCGGTAGTATGGGTTAATAGATCAGTTTCTGCAGCGCCTGGGGAGAGCAGCATCACGCGAATATTGTGGTGCGCGGCCTCCATGCGAAGCGTATCGGTCAATCCATGAACGGCAAATTTCGTTGCGCTATAGGCGGCGTGATTTTGGTAGATATTAAATCCCGCGGTGGACGAGACATTGATGATGGTGCCATGTTTTCGCGAGAGCATGCGTTTGAGTGCAATTTGGGAGCCATTTAAGACACCTTTCAGATTCACATCGATCATCTGATCCCATTCCTGCGGGTCTTGATTCCACACCTTTTGCAGTAGCATTTGCCCTGCATTATTAATGAGAAGATTGAGCGGGCCGTAAAGCGCTTCGGCCTCACTGAGCGCTTGGGTAAATGCCTCATAATCGGCAACATCCACCGCGCGGCAGAGCGTATTGGGAAGGTTGAATTTTTCCATCACTTCCACACGGCGACTTAGCAATAAGAGCGGGTAGCCCTTTTCGCTAAAGAGATAGGCCATTTCGCGACCAAAGCCGCTGCTTGCGCCTGTAATCACAACTAAAGGTTTTCCCATCGGATGCCTCCTCGAGCGTCGTAATGATTGAATCAGTTTAGCCTACTTTTAAAATTCCATAGGGGGTATTAAATCAGCGTTTGATTTTGACTAGGTTTATGTTTGAAAAGTGATAAAAGAGTTGAGGGGATGCGAAATTTCGTCTAATCGATTGGAGGTTTTTCGATAAAGGGCGATAATTGGCTTACGCTCGAACGGGGAAAAAGCGCAGTTTAGTCAGGCAAAGTAGGGGGTATCAAATCTGCCGGAGAATTGTTTAGATAAAAAGAAGCCCGTGCACAATGTGTCCGGGCGAAATAATGTCAGTTATGTATATCACCATCGTGTGGGGTGGTGACCTCGCTTTAGCTGTTAATGCCCGCAAGCTGAATCAAATCGGCATAGATTCACTATAGTCGCCTTTGAATTTTGTTGTCAAATTGTAGTATCGCGATTTTTACAATTTTGATTAAATTGGCGTTAACTCATTTATCTTAAAGGAGATAAAAGCGCGCAAAATAGAGAAAAGAAGTGTAAAGAATCCCTATTTGATCATGATGGCTGATCATTTGGGCTCTCATAATTGGGGGAATTGAGTGTGCCGATTTGTGCATTGGTATGAATAAAGAGCCGTTCGATATGGGCTAATAATTCATGAAGGGGCGTTGTCTCCTTTTTCGTAAGCTCGGTTAAAAACGCCGCAGGATCGCGAAGGGAAGCTTCAGGCGTTGGGGTAAAGAGCAGATTTTCTTTAAAGGAGACACAAAGCGCGCCGGGAATAAATTCATAATTGATGCTCAAATAGCGATCCGCCGCATTGGTAAGCGCTTCGACAACCACCGGCGTTAAAAAAAGCGCGGCTCCTTTTTCATTGGCGGCAAGGGTTCTAAAGTGAC
Organism: Ignatzschineria sp. RMDPL8A; assembly: GCF_029815055.1. Taxonomy (NCBI): domain Bacteria; kingdom Pseudomonadati; phylum Pseudomonadota; class Gammaproteobacteria; order Cardiobacteriales; family Ignatzschineriaceae; genus Ignatzschineria; species Ignatzschineria sp. RMDPL8A. Next base: position 401,492 of record NZ_JAPPWA010000002.1, read on the forward strand.
GATTAAAGCGAATGGACGCGGGCTCGTAATTTGATTGAAGTTTTTTAAACGCCGATTCACGCCGGTTAAGAAAGGAGAGTTGATATTTCACAAAAGGTGAGCGAATCACAATGCCGTAACGATCATGACGCTGAAATTGGGTGTTGCCGGTTTTTTCATTCTTCTCTTCTAAATAGCGCAGGTGAAAGAGCGAATAATTAAAAGAGAGGGTTTTACCTTGGTAACGGCCCTTGGCATAAAAAGGGAGATCGCGCTGATCGCCGCGGCGAAAGATGCGGTAATATTCGCAGTAGCGTCCAATCAGCTCTTTTGAGTTGTATTTCGGAATCTCAAGCGCCTCATCGAGGACTAAATTGGCATCAAAGATTTTTTGCGAATAGAGATCAAGGCGACGTTTACGGAGGATGGCCAGTGCTAAAAGCGCGCCTAAATAGATTAATAACGGTAAAAAAAGGAGCGGGAGATGGGTGATCAAAACGCCGATCGTAACCAGTAAAATTCCCGTGCCGCCTGCGAGATAGAGTAAGCGATTATCATACTCCGTTCCGCCCCGAATGGTTGAAAAACGCTGGACTGCCGAATGAATGGCCTCATGATTCGGTGACTGAGAAAGCAGCTGATCGACAGAGCGATACGCTTCATTGAGCGCGCGATTATGCTGAAAAATATCGCTTAAGCGGGGTAGGGGCATGGTATCTTTTTTCGGACTCGCAAGGTCAAACGGTTAAAAATTGGGCTTATAATCAAATCCCGCTTCTGCGGCATGATCATGAAAGCGGTTCAGACGGACTTTTTTGGTAAAAGTGTTATTTACAATTGAATTGGGGAAAATCTCAATCCCACTATTAAAGAGCTCCACATTGCGGTTAAAAATGCGCAACGATGCGGTAATGTTGTCTTGTTGGATCGTGAATTTATTGATCACATTATTAAAAACCTCGGAGCTTTTGAGCTCAGGATAGGCCTCAGAGACGGCGACTAAGTTTTTAATGAGCGATGAAGTTTGCGTTTGGATCGCTTTGAGCTGATGGGTGTCGATATCATTTTCGCTAATGCGTGAAATGGCAGCGCGAAGTTCCGTTACGCCTTTTAATACCGAGCCTTCATGCTCTTTAAAGGATTCTGCTAGGCGCTCAATCTCGGGAAACAGCTGATTTTTATTGCGTTCTTCCGTCACTACATCGGCCCACGCACGCACGGTCGCGTTATAACGATTGATAATGCCGTTATGAATTTTGATGGCGCTAATAATTAAAATCGCAATGACACCTAACACAATTGCCGCACTCATGGGCTCTCCTTATTAATGATTGAGATTTATTACTCCCATCATAGCGAAAAAATCAGGCGTTCGCAGGGAAAAAACCTTGCCATTTTGCGCGAATTTTTTAGGTGGCGGCATTTTTATTTTTCACACAGAATTTTGCGGGCAAAAAAAGCCACGCGACCCCGTTTAGGAATCTCGTGGCTTTTTAATTAATGTGTTAATTGAGGGTTTGAATGACGACTATCTATATAAAACTTATATATAGAGAGGCTATTTCGATTCCGTCTCAAGATCGATTTTATAGGTTAACGTCACGCTCGATTCTGCCGGAATTTCAATATTCCAGGTGGCCGAGGTGCCCACTTTTTGCGAGGGTTCATGTGAAACCGAGAGTAAACGCCAGCCTTTCATGCCAAATTGTTCGGTATATTTCGCCACAACGGGGACTTTTTTCGCATTTTTGAAGATTACTTGATGGGATGACTGAGTACGCGTTTTAGTGATGCGCTCAAACTGGGTCACACTTTCAGAGACTGATACATCGAACGCGTTACCGGTATTAACCTCGAAGGTTTCATTGGCCGCCACATGGGGGATTCGATTTTCACCAATAAAGAGTGCCTCACCATTGTCACGCTCTTGATAGACGCGGAACACCCCTTGCGGAAGTGGCATGCCTAAGTTGCTTGCTTCGGTGTTATCAATTAGAAGATAGATCGCCGCTTTGCGATTTTTACTCTCCGAATGATCTTGAACGTAGTGGGTAAAACGATACTCTTTAGTGAGCGGAATCGCGTCTGCTGAGAGCAGTGAGAGCTGTTTCTCTTGATTGTTTTTGAGCGTTGTTTTCATCGGCAAGGTGTAGAGATGAAAGTCGGAAAAACTCTCTTCACTTGGAAGATAAGCGCTTTCATCCATAACTACCATGCTCGCTTTCATCATGCGCGGCGAGCCATAATTGGGCGTTTGATTCACATCGCCCGCCACGAGTTGCAACTTACTATTTTCAAAGGTGGTACCGCTATTATTTTTAAGGGTAATCCAACCGGTGAGATCAAATTCAGTCTCATTTTTTGAAAGGGTTGCGATGTAATCGGCTTGCCAGTCAAAGCCGCTGGTGAGATAGGTGATCTCAAGGGGCGCGGCTTCATCGGCTTCGCTCGCTAATAATAAAGAGAGCGTTGGCGAGGCTTTAAGGCCATCGGGAATCTGTTTAAAGATAAGTTGCGCGTCTTTTGGAAGCCCGGTTTCAATGCGATCGGGATATTGTAATACCAGTCCGCCATTTGTGGAAAGTACGGTGGCCGTCTCTTGAACTTTTTGACCGGTTGGATCAAATGAACGAATTTCAATCGATGTACCGAGTGATTTTTCGAGCATCGCGTGCGGCGAGAGAAGATCGTAATCAAAATTTTGCTCAATGAGCTGTAGGGCAGAGTTCCCACGGTTTTTAAGATGAGTGGTTTGCGGGCGAATCTGCGCTGAAACATCTTTTAATAAAAGCTGATTAATGCCTTTTTTAAGGAGAACTGAGCGGGACTCATTTACAAGTGCGGTCCCATTATTGTAGAGTGTGATCGCAATTTCATCGGACGCTTGACGATTACTCTCCACAAGATGAGTATCGGCTTGGGCTGTCGCAAATAGTAAGGCAGAGGCGATTAAGGTTTTTTTCATCGAACTCATAGAGGGACTCCTTTGTTTGTTGTGATTATGCTTCAATTATAGCGTAATGACTTTTCGCTGGGTTAAATTCTGAGATAGCAATTGATTTTGCCTTGTATTTTGTATGATTTTTGATTAGAATAGCGGGATCGTTTACCAGCGACCCCTAACGTATGATTTAAGCTTTCAACGAAAAGGCTTATAAGATGCAACCTTATGAGTGTTGTTGGCTTGGATTTTTTTGTTAGAGATTTTTTTTATTTGGAGTTTTCAATGAAAACATTTAGTGCAAAACCTGCTGAAGTAACACGCGAGTGGTTCGTCGTAGACGCAGAAAACAAAACACTTGGCCGTTTAGCGACCGAAATCGCAAGACGTTTACGCGGTAAGCATAAACCTGAATACACACCACACGTTGATACAGGTGATTACATTATCGTAGTTAATGCGGATAAAATTCGTGTGTCTGGTAATAAAATGCTTCAAAAAATTTATTACAAACACACCGGTTATGTTGGACATTTAAGAGAAACCTCTCTTGAGAAAATGTTAGAGTCAAAACCAGAGATGGTTATAGAATTAGCGGTAAAAGGTATGCTTCCTAAAAACGTTTTAGGTCGTCAAATGTTCAGAAAGCTTAAAGTATATGCTGGCGCTGAGCATCATCATGCTGCACAACAACCCAAAATTTTAGACATCTAATTAGATAAGAGAGTATTAATTATGGCAACTAACCAAAACTATGGTACAGGACGACGCAAACGCTCATCAGCACGCGTTTTCTTACGTAAAGGTACGGGCAATATTGTTGTAAACAACAAACCACTTGATGAGTACTTTTCAAGAGAATCATCACGCATGATCGTACGTCAACCTTTAGCGCTTTTAGAAGCAGCTGAGCAATTCGATGTAATTGTAACGGTTGCAGGCGGCGGTATGACAGGTCAAGCAGGTGCAATTCGCCACGGTCTTACACGTGCTTTAATCGAATATGATGAAGCGAACCGTGAAGCATTACGTAAAGCGGGCTTTGTAACTCGTGACCCACGTAGCGTTGAGCGTAAGAAAGTTGGTCTTCGCGGCGCACGTCGTGCGACACAGTTCTCAAAACGTTAATTTTTCATTTGTTGAAATTACACGCTTTGAAATTGATAAAAGCCTTTCATCTCGAAAGGCTTTTCTTATGGGAAGACAAAAACGCTGTGAAACCAAAAATTTATCGTGAGAAAGAGCACTCCATTAGCAATCGCTCCATCTCCAAAAATTCATTAAAAGTCTTAAAAAGGCTCCAACAAAAGGGCTTTGAGGCGTATTTAGTCGGCGGTGGCGTGCGCGATTTGTTGCTTGACCATCAGCCAAAAGACTTTGATATTGCAACGAATGCGCACCCCAATGAGATCAAATCGATCTTTAATAATTGCCGAATTATCGGTCGGCGATTCCGTTTAGCACACATTCTCTTTGGTCGCGATATTATCGAGGTAGCCACCTTTCGCGCCGATAAAGAGGAAGAATCCCGTCACTTTCAAAAGAGTGATACGGGCTTTTTGATGCGTGATAATATCTATGGTGAAATTGATGATGACGCAGTGCGTCGTGACTTTACCATTAACGCGCTCTATTATAATCCTGAATCCGGTGAGATTATCGATTATTGTGGCGGGTTTGAAGATCTTAAACGCCGTGAGATCCGTCTGATCGGCGACCCTGATCAGCGCTTTGAAGAAGATCCGGTGAGACTCCTTCGCGCGGTTCGGTTTGAGGCAAAATTAGGCTTTACCATCGATCCAAAATTGGTGCCAAAGCTCAAAGAATTTGCCCCTCTTTTAATGCATGTATCGCCATCGCGAATGTATGATGAGGTGATTAAACTCTTCTTAACCGGTCACGGGGAAGCGAGTTTTCAGTCGCTTGTGAAATATGATCTCTTTAAATATCTATTTCCGGGAACGGCGGAGGCCTTTAAAGAGGGCTTTCCTGAAAATCATCTGCTTGAGGTGGCGCTCCGTAATTCTGATGCGCGCCATAAAATCGGGCGCAATAGCTCCCCCTATTTTCTCTACGCATCGCTCATGTGGGCGGACTTTAAGGTTCGCTATGATGGCTATAAAGCGGAAGGCTTGCAAGAGTTTCCTGCTGTTGAAAAAGCGGCGGAAGATCTTTTCCGTGAGCAGCGCGATATCACCGTCTTTCCACGCTATGTGAAAGATCTGATCGTTGAACTTTGGACCTTCCAGAGCCGATTAACCGCCAATAACGTGCGCCGCATCGGTCGCATTTTATCCCATGAACGTTTTAAGCCGGCCTATGATTTTATTCTCCTTCGCGCGGAATCGGGTGAGTCGGAGTCCATTATTGAACGCGCCAATTTCTGGAAAGAGCGTTGGGAGAAATTCGAGCAGAAGCAAAAACGCGAAGAGCGTGATGAGCCGAAGCGAATTACCCGCGAGCAGACCCGTCGTCGCCGTCCGAGAAATCGAAAGCAATCAAAAGAGAACCAGGGCAATGATGAGTCCTAATAGGGCTTAGATTTATTTGAACTTAAGCACCAGGTAATAAAAAAGACGACCTTCAATCAGATGAATGAGTCGTCTTTTTTGTGTCGGCACTTTTTGGTTGAGCTGATCTTTAACCGATATCTAATCGATAACTAATCGATATTGAGGCGTTTGGTTTGCCACTTTTTCGAATACCAGTGATAGGTGTTGGTTAAGCCGCGAATCCACTCATCGGCGCAAAAGCCAATCCAGATCCCAAGCAGCCCAATCTCAAGTTTAATCCCTAAATAATATCCGAGCGGAATGGAGATCCCCCACATAAATAAAATGGCGGTTTTAAGCGGGAAGGCGGCATCTCCAGATGCGCGAAGTGCATTGACCATCACAATATTAAGCGAGCGTCCGGGCTCAAGTAAAATGCCGAGCAAAAAGAGCGGCGCCATGATCGCAATCACCGATTGATCGTCAGTAAGAAGTCGGCTAATGAAGGGGCTTGCAAGATAGATTAAAGCGGCGGCAATGAGCGATGTAATAAAGCCCGCGCGGATTGCGTGGAAGCCTTGTTTATAGGCCTTATCAAATTGGGACGCGCCCACATAATGCGCCACAATAATTTCGTTCGCGATACTGACCGATGCGCCAAGCAGCATAATGAAACTCGCAATGGCAAAGTAGATCGATTCGGCGGCTAGGCTCAATTCGCCCATCAGTCCGACAAAGGCAAGGGCGGTGAGATAGTGGAGAAACCAGACGAGATTTTCACCTGCTGACGGAAGGCCAATCTTAAGAATCTGTCCGAGTTGTTTTTTCGTCCAGCGAAATAGAAGATGGTATTCGAAATGAATTTTAAGCCCGTGAAAGAGAAGATAAAAGAGAATCCCCATGCCCACAAGGCGGCCAAACGCGGTGGAGACGGCAACGCCAATGAGCCCTAGTTGCGGAAGGCCAAAAAATCCGTAGAGCAGTAAAATATTGCCAAAGACAGTAATAATATTGATAAAGAGTGATACATACATCACCGCTTGAGTCTTACCATAGACGCGAATAGAGGCCGCTAAAATAAGAGAGATCGCTTCAAACAAAAGGCAAATGCCTAAAATATGGAGATAATTGTAGGCATCTTGCATAAGTGAATCGGGCGTATTCATCAGCTTTAGCGCATCCCAGCCAAAAAAGAAGATGACAAGCGCAACAAAAGTGCCGAGCAGCATATTAAGGGCAATGGAGATATGGATCACATTGCGCGCGGTATCGCGTTTTTGCGCTCCTAAATATTGAGCGACGACCACACTGCAACCGACGCTGATAAAACTAAAGATCGTCACGCAGAGATGAAAGAGGTGATTGCCCACATTCATGGCAGCGACATAGTTGGTTGAAAGGTGGCTCACCATGGCGATATTAATTAAGATTGTCGCTTGGTGGAGAAAGAGATCGATAAAAATCGGCCAGCTAAGGGAAAAGAGTGAGCGGTCGGTGACGGCTGAGTGGTGCATAATGCCATGGCTCCGAAAGAGAGGGATTAATTTGAAGAGAGAAGTGTAGTCGATTGTGGGAAAAAGTCGATTAAAAAAGGTTGAGAATTTCCATAAAACTCTATTAGAGCTGGTAACTATCGCACATTGGGACTGGCTACTCGTCAACATAAAAGCCTGCTTATGCAATACACAAGCAGGCTGATAGGCCGTTAAATCGGGTTAACAGCTGGTAAATATTAGATTAAATATAGTTTGCGGGGTTAACCGTTTGTCCTTGGGTGCGAATCTCAAAGTAGAGCACATCTTTTCCTTCGGTATTGCGTCCCATCGTGGCGATCTGTTGGCCGCGGTTTACTTTCATGCCCTCATCAACAGAGATCGAGGCGAGATAGCCGTAAGCGCTGTAAGTATTACCATTATGTTTAATAATAATTAGCTGACCGTAACCGGTATTCCCGCGTCCTGCGAAGACCACTTCACCATTATGAGAGGCGACAATGCTTTGATTGGGGCGACCGGCAATGTGAATCCCTTTTTGGCCTGGAATATTAGGATTGTAGCTCTTAACAATGGTTCCCGGCGTTGGGCGTGCCCAGCCTTTGATTCCCGTTTTCACACGATCTTGAGGTGGAGCTGGTGCTTTTGCAGGGGCAATGGCGCGGCTTGGCGTTGAGGCTGTCGCGCGGTTAGGTGAGGATGAGCGAGCATTGGCTGTACGAGGCGCGGGCTGACTCACGCTACCAAAAGAGGAGCGAGGACCACGCACGTTCGAGCCTTTGACGCGGAGTACTTGCCCCGGGCGAATGAAGTTGGGATTGTTGATATTATTCATCCGTGCCAAATCATTCACGCTCATATTATAGCGACTTGCGATAGCGCCGAGAGAGTCGCCTCGTTTCACTGTATATTTACCACTGGAAGCGCAGCTTTGTAAAAAGAGTAGGGCTGCGGTCAGGGCGGTTAGATATAGCGTTCGTTTTCTCATGCCTGATTGATCGTCCTTTTGTTTGGGCAAAAAAAGCCCTCTAAACAGTCACAACAAATTATATTATCATGTTATCAATATTTAGAGGGGCGATTTTTACGATATTGCGCATTTTACGACGCAGCTCAAAGATTCCTATCTTTATGATTACGTGAGCATTTGCGCCGTAATGCGTTTTATGCTGCCGGACTTATAAAAATTCGTCCGTTGCGCACACCGCGGTTAAATTCACAATTCGGCGAGGGGTTGCCGCATTGGTTAACACGTGGGATGATTTCGCAAGACCTGCCACAATCGGGCCTACCACGACGCTGTCGGTAATGCCGCGTACGAAGTTATAGGTGACGTTTGCCGTATCGATGTTGGCAAAAACAAAGAGGTTTGCCATGCCTTCTAAGCGCGAGCTTGGAAAGTAGTTCTTACGATATTTATCCCAAAGCGCGAGATCCGGCTGCATCTCCCCTTCACACTCAAGTTCCGGTGCGCGTTCACGTAGGAGCTCAAGGGTTTTACGCATTTTCACCGAGAACGATGATTCACGTGAACCAAAGTTTGAGTGAGAGGCAAGGGCGATTTTCGGCGTCATACCAAAGCGTTCCACCACTTCCGCTGCCATCAAGGTGATGTCTGCAAGCTCTTCCGCTGTGGGGTTTTCATTGATATGTGTATCGCAGAAGAAGATCGGGCCTTTCGGTGATAATAAGACGCTAATCGCCGCTGGCTGAGAGATCCCTTCACGAAGGCCAAGCGCATCCACCATATGATGAATGTGACGATGATATTGCCCAAGCACACCACTGATTTGACCATCAATAATGCCAAGCTCAATATACATTGCCGCAAGAAGATTGCCGCGAGTTTGCATGCGTTGGCGTGCAAGTTCAGGGGTAATCCCTTTACGTTGCATCACCTCATAATATTTCTCAGAGCATTCATCAAAGTAGGGCGGATTGCGATAATCGACCACTTGAATATAGTCGGCGCCAATATCTTTGCTGATCTCATCGCCGGTGGTTAACACTTTCAGTTTAAGGTTAATGCCAAGCTCTTCCACCTTTTCCGCGATTACATCGGGGCGGCCAATTAAGATAGGGTTCGCAAGCTGATCTTGTTTAACAATATGAACCGCACGGAGAACGCGCTCATCTTCCCCTTCGGCATAGGCAATCGTACGCGCATTTTTCTTCGCTTGAGCAAAGATCGGGCGCATGGTCATGTTGGTTTTGTTGATGTGAAGGCTTAAAAGATGACGATACTCTTCAAAATCGGCAATCGGACGTTGAGCAACGCCTGAATCCATCGCCGCTTTCGCAACCGCTGCGGGAAGCTCGGTCACTAAACGCGGGTCGAATGGTTTTGGAATAATGTATTGACGACCAAAGCGTAAGGTTTCCCCTTGATAGGCGTGGAGAACTTCTTCCGTTGCCTGCTGATGGGTGAGCTCTGCGATCGCTTTCACGCACGCCAATTTCATCTCTTCGTTGATTTCAGTGGCGCCGCAATCAAGGGCTCCGCGGAAAAGATAAGGGAAGCAGAGTACGTTATTAATTTGGTTAGGATAATCTGAACGGCCCGTTGCAATGATCGCATCGGGGCGCGCCGCAAGGGCAATCTCTGGGCGAATTTCAGGCTCAGGATTGGCAAGGGCGAAGATTAATGGATTGGGCGCCATGGTTTTCACCATCTCTTGGTTCACAACGCGAGGCGCGGAAAGACCTAAGAAAATATCCGCTCCCACCATCACTTCCGCCATGGTGGTTTTGTCGGTTTCGCGCATATATTTGCTCTTATATTCATCGAGCGTTTCCGGTGCGCGGGTGTGATTGATCACGCCATCACGGTCACATACAAAGACATTTTCTTTACGAAGACCCAGTTGCACAAGAAGATTTAAGCATGAGATTGCGGCTGCGCCTGCGCCACTACACACAAGGGTAACTTCTTCGATTTTTTTATCCGCAAGTTTGAGCGCGTTTAATACGCCCGCTGCGGCAATGATCGCGGTACCGTGTTGGTCATCGTGGAATACGGGGATATTCATGCGTTTTTTGAGTTCAGTTTCAATGTAGAAACACTCAGGCGCTTTAATATCTTCTAAGTTGATCCCGCCAAAGGTGGGCTCTAAGCTCGCAATAATGTCGATTAATTTATCGGGATCGGTTTCATCAACTTCAATGTCAAATACATCGATTCCGGAGAATTTTTTAAAGAGAACGCCTTTTCCTTCCATGACAGGTTTTCCGGCAAGGGCGCCAATATTTCCAAGGCCTAATACAGCCGTTCCGTTACTGATGACCGCAACTAAGTTTCCTTTGGCAGTGTAATCAAGAGCGGTTAGGGGGTTTGCTTGAATCTCCTCACAGGCATACGCAACGCCTGGCGAATAGGCAAGCGATAGATCTCGCTGGTTCACCATCGGTTTTGTGGCGGTAATGGAGATCTTGCCCGGTACAGGGCGAGCATGATAGAGAAGCGCTTCCTTGCGGAGCTCTTCTGCTTCGTTCATTGTTTCTTCAGTGTTCATCGCGTCTAAATATCCTTTTATTATACTTATTAGAATATGAAGGGAATATATTAACAATAATCGGCTCGTTTATCTATCGAGTAATGTGCACGATTTGTGAGGGTTCGTTAAGGATTTGCTTTACGCTTATTTAATGGGCCATTTACGTTGCAATTGAAACAATTAAAGTCTTAAAAAAGCGCAAAAATTGACGCATTTTTACTAAAATTACCCTATTCTTTTGAAAAGGAATTGAAGCGACATGCCGTGAGAAAAATGGTATAATTGTTCACTTGAAATAGAGAAAAAGAACGTTTTACTTAGACTAAACTAAGTGGGACAAATGATTGAGGAGGTATTCATATAATGCCAGAAACTAAAGATTTAGTGCTACGCGCCAATACATTACCATCGACCGCAGAAGGTCTCGATGCGTACATTAGTGCGATTGCCGATATCCCCACATTAAGTGCTGAGGAAGAGCGCGAACTTGCGTATCGATTCATTCAGCATGAGGATCTGCATGCAGCACAAAGTTTAATCTTATCGCACCTCAAATTTGTCGTGCACATTGCCAAAAGCTATACCGGCTACGGGCTTCCGCTCATCGATTTAGTACAAGAGGGGAATGTTGGGCTGATGAAAGCGGTAAAACGCTTTGACCCAAGCTTTAATGTGCGTTTGATCTCATTTGCGGTGTATTGGATTAAATCGGAGATTCATAACTTTGTGATCCAGAATTGGCGCATTGTTAAAGTTGCGACTACAAAAGCGCAACGGAAACTCTTTTTCAATCTCCGTTCATCAAAAGAGCATATCGGCTGGCTCTCGAAAAAAGAAGCCAAAGAGATTGCCAAAGAGCTCAATGTGAGTTTAGAAGAGGTGAAACGCATGGAGATGCGCCTCTTCTCGAACGACTTGGCCTTTGATCTTCCCCAGTCGGGCGCGGATGAAGAGGGCTATACGCCGTCCGATTGGCTCTCTGATGAGGGTAAAGATCCGTCGATGATTGTGGAAGCGAGTGATAACGCGGAACACACGCAAGAGAAATTGCTTGCGGCGCTTGAAACGCTTGATGAACGCAGTAAAGATATTATCGTCCAACGTTGGATGCATGATGAAGATGAAGCGCGGCCAACGCTTACCGATCTTGCGGAAAAATATTCAGTTTCGGCTGAACGCATTCGCCAGATCGAGAATCAGGCGATGAGTCGAATGAAAAGCTTATTAGTCATTTAATCGATTTTAAAGAGACTCAAGAGAGAACACTTGGGTCTTTTTCTATATAGGGAGAGAAAAGATGCTAGTTAAAAACGAGTTTGCCGAGAGCATTCGCGTCAAGGAGAAAACGCTTGAGTGCTTGGTAGACGTTGTGGAGACAACGGGGCAAGCCCTAATCGATACCTTTCATCAAGGCGGCAAAGTCTATATTTGCGGCAATGGTGGATCGGCGGCCGATGCGCAACATTTTGCGGCGGAATTGATTAATCGATTTGAAAAAGAGCGTCGTCCCCTCCCCGCGGTTGCGCTCACCACAGACAGTTCTAATTTAACGTCCATTGCCAATGATTACAGCTACGAGGTGGTCTTTTCCAAACAGCTCGAAGCGTTGGGTGATGAGAAAGATACCCTCGTTGCTATTAGTACGAGCGGAAACTCAGTGAGCATCAATAATGCGATCGAGGTTGCGATCGAGAAAGGAATGCGCGTCATCTTACTTACCGGTGAAGATGGCGGGAAATCGAATGGATTCGACTACGACTCATTAATGCGAGTTAAAGTGCCGAGTAAACGCACAGCGCGAATCCAAGAGGTGCATATGTTAATCATCCATACCTGGTGTGTATTGGTGGATAACGAATTTGCGTAAGCTTGGAATGAAGCATTAAAATCCATTTGAAAGTACAAAGCGAGACCTATGAAAATGAAAAATTTAAAAATGATCATTGGAAGTTTAGCAATGCTATTAACGCTCAATGCCTGTGCCCCAGCACTGATTGCTGGCGGTGTTGGTGCGGGGGCGTTAGGTGTAAATGAACGGCGAACCTCCGGCGTTTTAGTAGAAGATCAGTCAATCGAAGTAAAAGCACAGCATAAAATAAAAGATTATCCTGATCGTCAAAAAGCGCATGTTAGTGTCCTAAGTTATAACCAACGGGTGCTATTGACAGGGGAAGTCCCGAGCCGTGATTTTGGTCTTCGCGCAGAGCGAGACATTCGGTCGGTTGAGCATGTAAGAGATGTTATTAATGAGCTAATTATTAGTGAACCTGCGTCTGTTTCTAGCATTAGTAATGACGCACTCATCACCTCAAAAGTGAAGACAGCGCTCACAGCACAAATTAAGAAAAAAGGCTTTAATTCAGTTCACGTCAAGGTGAAAACTGAGCGCGGCATCGTCTATCTCATGGGTATTGTGACCCGTGAAGAGGCTGATATCGCAGTCAATATTGTGCGTGGCGTGTCGGGGGTGGCTGAGATTGTTCCACTCTTTGAAATTCAGTAAATAACCATTAATACAGACAAAAAAAGGAATTAAAATATATGCAAAAGTATGATGCTATCGTAATTGGTGCGGGCTCAGGCGGACTCTCATTTGCTGAGCGAGCAGCGAGCTACGGCGCGAAATGCCTTTTGATTGAAAAAAGCGAACTCGGCGGTACCTGCGTAAACGTTGGTTGTGTGCCGAAGAAAATTCTCTGGAATGCGGCAACGGTTGCGCACGCCATTGGGGATGCGAAGGGTTACGGCTTTGATGTTGAGAAAAAAGGGTTTGATTGGAAAACCTTAAAAGCAAAAAGCGATCAATACATCAACAATATCACCTCATGGTATGGCGAAAGCTACATTCCAGGGGCGGGAATTGATCTTGTTCACGGCGCGGCAAAATTTGTTAATAACAACACCGTGAGCGTCGATGGAAAAGAGTACACCGCCGATAAAATTGTGATCTCAACCGGGGGCTACCCACTTGTTCCGAATGTACCGGGCGCTGAATATGGCATTACTTCAAATGAATTTTTCTCCATTGAAGAGCTTCCAAAACGCGTTGCCGTTGTGGGCGCGGGCTATATCGCCGTTGAAATTGCACAAGTCTTAAGCACGTTTGGCGTTGAGTCGCATCTTCTTTGTCGCCGTGAAATGGTGCTGCGTTCATTTGACCCATTTGTTACTGAGCATTTAGAAGAAGAGCTTGAAAAGAGCGTTCATCTCCATCGCCACAGTGAAGTGGAAAAAGTGGAGAAAAACGCCGATGGATCACTCACCATCACCACGAAAAAAGGCGATACCGTTGAAGCGGATCTCTTAATTTGGGCGATTGGTCGTGGACTCAATACACGTAATATCGGTCTGGAAAATACCGACGTTGTGATCAATGATGATGATTCAATCTCGACCGATGAATTCCAAGAAACCAACGTGAAAGGCATCTACGCGGTGGGCGATATCACTGGTAAATTCCCGTTAACGCCGGTTGCGATTGCAGCGGCACGCCGTATGGCCGATCGCATGTATGGTGGTATGGAAGGGCGTTTCCTCAAATATGAAAATATTGCGAGCATCGTCTTTAGCCATCCCGCGATCGGAACGGTCGGTCTAACCGAGCAAGAAGCGATTGAGAAATATGGTGAAGAGAATCTTAAAATCTACACCACTTCATTTACTTCAATGTACTCAACCTTTAGCGATCATCCGGTAAAAACGGCGATGAAAATGATCTGTGAAGGGCGCGATGAGAAGATCGTGGGCATTCATATGTATGGTCCGCAAGTTGACGAGATGCTGCAAGGATTCGCGGTAGCCGTTAACATGGGCGCAACCCGTCAAGACTTTAACGACACCGTTGCACTTCACCCAACTTCAGCGGAAGAACTTTCAACGCTTCGTTAGCGGAAAGCCGATTAAAATTTTGTAGAGACTAATTGATGTTTGATTTATTTCAGGGATTGGATTTTTCGGTAGCAGTCGTACTCATTTTCTCGATTGGGTTGGTACTCGCATTTGAGTTTGTTAATGGATTTCACGATACGGCCAATGCGGTCGCAACCGTCATCTACACGAAATCAATGAAGCCACGGATGGCTGTATTTTTATCAGGTATCTTTAACTTCTTAGGCGTTCTTTTAGGGGGGCTTGGGGTTGCCTACGCGATCGTCAACCTCCTGCCGATGGACCTTTTAGCAAGTGCATCATCGGTGAAAGGCATCGTCATGGTCTTTTCATTATTGATATCGGCATTAATTTGGAACTTGGGAACTTGGTATTTCGGGATTCCGGCATCAAGTTCCCATACTTTAATTGGATCCATTTTAGGGGTGGGTCTTGCAAATGCGCTCATGACCGATCGCTCTATTTTTGTGGGAGTGAACTGGTCAAAAGCGATGGGTGTATTTGAGTCGCTCCTCTTTTCGCCCATTATCGGGGCGGGGCTTGCGGGTTTATTGCTCCTCTTTTTTCTTAAATGGAAACCGAAAAGTTACATTCACAAAACGCCTTATCAGCGCCACGTGATTGAAAAACGCAAACGCCCTCCATTTTGGCCGCGTTTTTGGCTGATCTGTTCAGCGCTCGGCATGAGTTATGCTCATGGACAAAATGATGGGCAGAAAGGGATTGGGCTTGTGATGCTGGTGCTCTTTAGTTTAATGCCGGCAAAATTTGTCTTAGATATGAATTCAAGTGCCTTTGAAATTGGGCAAACGCGCGCAGCGGCGGAGCATATGATTGAGTATTATCATGCCAATCAAAAGACGATCGATTCGATCTTTCCCGCCGGTGAAAAAGAGCAGATTATAAAAGGGGAAGAGCAGCTTTTCTCCTGTGAAATGTCCGAAGTGGATGTTCACGCAGCAAAATTAATGAATATTTTAGAAGGCGTGCACGATTACGATGCGCTTGATGTGGATCAGCGTTGGGCGGTGCGTAATGAGGTGATGTGTTTAGCGAGCGTTGCAAAAACGCTTGAGTCTTCAAAAGAGATTCCTGAAAGCTATCGTAAATCGTACCATTCAATTGCTCAGGATTTAACGAAAACGACGCAATACGCGCCATTTTGGGTGATTGTTGCGGTGGCGATGGCGTTAGGTTCAGGAACGATGATCGGCTGGCGACGTGTGGTTGAAACCGTTGGCGGTAAGATCGGTAAAAAAGATATGACCTACGCGCAAGGATTAAGTGCGCAGATTGTATCGGGGGTTGCGATTGCCTCAGCGAGCCATTTAGGCTTCCCCGTATCAACGACGCACATTCTATCGAGCTCCGTTGCGGGAACGATGGTAGCGAACAAAGCGGGATTACAAAAATCGACGGTGAAAAATATTTTAATTGCGTGGATTCTAACGCTGCCTGTCTCCACAGGTTTGTCGTTTGGACTCTACTATTTAGGAACCGCATTGTTTGTATGATGTTAGATTTAGATGAAGCAGCCGCTGCGCTTAAAGCAGGGCAGATTATTGCGCACCCCACGGAAGGGGTGTTTGGATTGGCGGCCGATGCGGCAAATGAAGCTGCGGTCCGCGCCCTTTTGGATCTTAAAAAGCGTCCAGAAGAGAAGGGATTCATCGTTATGGCGGATTCGCTTACGCGAATTAAACCGTGGTTAAAGCCATTATCCGAGGATGAAGAGGCAAAAATTATGAATGCAACCGAGGGCGATTATCGCTATACCTGGATTGTTCCGATTTCGGAGCAGTGTCCACGGTATCTTTCGGGGCAATTTGAATCGCTTGCGATCCGTATCACAAGCCATCCACTTGCGCATTCATTATGTGAGCGTTTCGGCGGGGCTATTGTCTCAACGAGCGCCAATATTAGTCGTGAAGCACCGCTTAAGAGTGCGGAGGCGATTGTTGATGTATTTAAGAGTGATATTGCGGGTGTTTTAGCGGGCAGCGTTGGAACATTGAGCCGTTCAACGCGTATCGACGACCTGAAAACCGGTCAACGAATTCGTTAATCACCCCGTTTAGAAAAGGTAGAGAGGTAAAATTTTTATGATTGAGATTCCAGATATGGACCTTGCGTGTATCGCGCCCAATGCAAAAGAGATCACGATGAAGTATTACGGTGGTCAAGAGCGTAAGGTGTACGTTGTAGACGAAGAGGTTCCTTATCCTACAGGCCGTTTGATTGTGTCGCGCACCAATCCAGAAGGGGTGATCACACAAGCGAACAAGGCATTCGTAGATATCTCAGGCTATGAGCGAGATGAATTAATTGGCATGCCACACTGTGTGCTTCGCCACCCCGATGTACCGGCCGCGATCTTTAAAGATATGTGGGATCACATCAAGGCCAATAAACCTTGGTACGGTTACGTCAAAAACTTATGTAAAGATGGTCGTTACTACTGGGTATATGCGTCCGTGAATGCAACCTATGTTGATGGCGAGCTAAAGGCGGTCACCTCTGTGCGCCGTAAACCATCGCGTGAAAAAGTGGAAGAGACAATTGAACTGATTAAGCGTTTAAATGCTGAGAATGCATAACTAAATTTAACGCTTTATTGATCTTAATTGAACTCCTCTGAAATATTAATTGGCTATGTTTCATTCAGATTATAGTCGTGATACACTAAATTTTATTCAACATATTCGATAGATAGGATGAAGATATGAGTGAGAATAAAAAAATGTTGCCCGATATGGAAATCACAGACCTACCCGAGGGCGCTGAGTATGAAGAGATGGAATTGACGTATTATGATGGGGATGCCCGTCGTATCTATGTTGTCGATGAGGAAGTTCCTTATCCTGACGGCCGTTTAATCGTCTCCCGTACTGATCTTTCCGGTAGAATCACGCATGCCAATAAAGCATTCGTGGATATGTCTGCGTATTCTGAAGAAGAACTTGTTGGCTCTGCTCACTCAATCTTGCGTCACCCCGACGTTCCCGGTGTTATCTTTAAACAGATGTGGGATACCATCTCAAGCGGTAAACCTTGGTACGGATATGTAAAAAATCTCCGTAAAGATGGTCGTTATTATTGGGTATATGCATCGGTAAATCCATGTTTTATTGATGGAAAACTCTCGGCATATACGTCGGTTCGCCGTAAGCCAGCGCGAGATAAAGTGGAAGAGACCTTAGACTTGATTGGTAAAATCCATTCAGGGGAAGTTGTTTTATAGGGTTTGTTTTATAAACGATAAACAACCGTTCAACCAGATTGATGAGATGCCTGAGTATTGAAAAATGCTCAGGTATTTTTTTGTTCCATAAAATGACTCATGAAAC
Source organism: Ignatzschineria sp. RMDPL8A (assembly GCF_029815055.1). Classification (NCBI taxonomy): domain Bacteria; kingdom Pseudomonadati; phylum Pseudomonadota; class Gammaproteobacteria; order Cardiobacteriales; family Ignatzschineriaceae; genus Ignatzschineria; species Ignatzschineria sp. RMDPL8A. The sequence continues at coordinate 419,126 of NZ_JAPPWA010000002.1, forward strand.
TAGGAAAAAGAAGAGAAAACTAGGGGGGGGATAGATAATGACGGGCAATAAAAAACCCCAGAACAAATTACTTTGTTTGGGGCTTTGAAACGTGTGTTGTTTCGCGTCTAGCGTCTTACAACAAATTAAGCGATTGCTTTAATTTGTGCATTTAAACGGCTAACGAGACGAGCTACTTTGTTCTTGTGGATAAGGCCACGTTTAACAGAACGGTCAAGCGCGCTTTGAGCTTGAACGAGTGCTTTGTTCGCAGCTTCTTTATCATTGCTGTTAATTGCTTTGATAGTTTTTTTAACGTAGGTTCTTGTCATTGAGCGGTATGATGCGTTTGCCGCGTGGCTTTTAACCGCTTGACGAACTCGTTTTCTTGCTTGTGCTGTATTTGCCAAGGTAATACTCCAGTAATAAATCTAATTAAGTTAATGCGTACAGTCTAGGCTGTCGTCATGAATAAAATTCAACTAATCTCATATGATCAACTTTTTTTTAAGATTTGTCAATACTTATTCAAAAGTCAATCGTTTAATCTGTAGCTAGTTCGGTTTGAAAGGTTGCACTATTTTACACCAATTGTGCGATAAGGTCATCTCGATTTCCAGGAAGAAGGTCAATTAATGGAATTTCGATCATGGTGTAAGCGCCGGGCGCTTGTTTCGTTGCTGCTCGAGCTGATGAAACAAGGATCTGTGCGGTGAGTGCTGGGTTATTAACGCGCATATCAAATTCAAAGAGCTGATTTTGCGTTTTTCCAGAAACTCCTTTACGCACGATATTGACGCCGTGGCCGGCATCTTTAAGCTCGTCGACGTTCTCCACTTCTTTAATAATGCACTCATCATTTTTGAAGTAATCATCATTTAAGATAGTGGTTTTGATGCTCTCGAAGCTCGCGCCCTCTTCCACTTCAATATAGACAAGGCGACGATGAACGCCGGTGCCGGTCGGAATGGTGATTGAAAGCGCATCTTTGACCCCTTCAAATGATTTGACCGCCGTTGAATGCCCCATACTCATGCCAGGGCCAAAGTTGGTATAGGTGATGCCTTTCGGTGCTGCGGCTAAAAAGATCGCGCGTAAAATGGAGTCGGTACCCGGGTCCCAACCAGCGGAGATTACCGCGCTCACGTTATGGGCTTTCGCGACCGTTTCAAGCTCGCGGCGAAGGCCTGCGATATTGCTATGAATATCAAAACTATCAACGGTATTAATGCCAAGGGCGAGCATCTCTTTAGCGTATGCGGGAATATGGCGGCTCGGTACGCATAAAATGGCCACATCCACTTTTGGCAGATCGCGAATATCGGTAACGATCGGGTAATTTAATCCCTCGATCGGCGTTGCGGTACGGCGGACAATCCCCGCCACAGTGAAATCAGAACTGGCTTCGAGTGCGTCGATAACGTAACGGCCAATGTTACCAAAACCGACGACAGCAGCATGAATCGTGCTCATGAAGTCTCCTTTATATAATAGGTATTTTAAATTAGAGATGAATCTCAAGGGCGCTAATATCGCGGGCTTCGAACTCTTTTAACACTTGTGCTTTTTTCGCATCATCGCCTTTAATCGAGATCACCAGTTGTCCGTAGGGAAGATCACGAATGTGGCTAATATTGCCCGAGAAAATCGAGAAATCGATATCGGTTTTTTTGATGATGTTACTTAAATGAGGCTCAAAGGTTTCCATCCCCGAATAGGTGATCTGATAGAGGCTCGCCCCTTCAGAAAGCGCTGTTTCAAGATGTTTACGGAGCTCATTTTGTTGCCCTGAATCGAGAATGAAATCGCGGGTAACCGGATGTTTTGGATGAAGGAAAATCTCTTCCACCGGGCCTTCTTCCACAATTTGGCTATCGTGAATCACCGCAACTTTATGGCAGATGCTCTTAATCACATCCATCTCGTGAGTAATTAAGACGATGGTGAGCCCGAGCTTTTTATTGATGTCCGTTAAGAGCGCTAAAATTGATTGCGTGGTTTGCGGGTCAAGGGCTGAGGTTGCCTCGTCACAAAGAAGGACTTTTGGCGAATTGGCGATGGCGCGCGCAATCCCGACACGCTGTTTTTGCCCACCTGAAAGTTGCGCGGGATATTTATGGGCGTGCTCGGTGAGTCCGATCAGTTCTAAAAGCTCATTGACGCGCTGATTAATCTCGCTAGAGGTGAGTTTTTGCAGGCGAAGCGGGAAGGCAATGTTATTAAAAATCGTTTGGCTTGAGAGCAGATTAAAATGTTGGAAAATCATCCCAATGCCACGGCGCGCCAGCATCAACTCTTTCGATGAGAGCTGAGTAATGTCGGTATCGTCGAGCATAACTTGCCCTTTGTCGGGGCGTTCAAGCAGATTGAGACAGCGAATTAACGTACTTTTCCCCGCGCCTGAATGCCCAATAATGCCGTAGATCTCCCCTTTAGGGATATCGAGTGAAATGTTTGACAGCGCGGTGATCGTCTGATCGCCCGAGGGGTATGATTTATATAAATTCTTAATCTGAATCATGATGCGTCCTAAAACGATGTGCGGACGATTGATGCGCTCGCTCCCCGGTAAATCGGATCGATTTTGAGAATTCAATCAGTGGGCGTAGAGCGATATCGTCGCGCAGGTGGGATTAATTTTAATAATCTAGAAACAATACCAAATTATACACAAGTTGCGTAGTCTATTTAGGGGAATTGTTGGTCTTATAAAGCCACTTTTTTGTAAAAGTACGTATGGCGATTTTATAAAATTGGTATAAATAGAAGCCAAATGCGTAGCCAAAAGGGAGCATAAAGAGACGAAAAACTGGCTAAATATTTATCGATTTTCTGCTCGTTTTGGGAATAATCTATCTTTCCGTTAAGTTAATTTAAGGTCGTAATAACGCGGTAAAATCCCCTCTGTATGCTGGGTTTTTCTATCGCCCAGAATGATGCTATGTTAAATAGTGTTAAAAACTCAGACACTTAAAGGTTAGTCTTTGGCTACGAGTTAATGTAAAATGGAGCGTGGATTATTTCACGGTGTGCTTTACCCAAGTGCCGCGTGAATTTATTTGGCTGATCGGTGTGGCGATAGGCTGAAACGTAATCAGATAAAAGAAGGAAGATTATGACCCTAAAAAGAACGATAATCGTCGGCACATTGTGCGGATTCGCCACGTTAAGTCAAATATCATGGGCCGATTGTGCCCACAAAGAAGCGAACCTTTTAAGGCAGCTTGAGTACGCAAAAAAATATAATAATCAAGAGCGTATTCGGGGACTTGAAATTGCGCTCAATAAAACGCGCCGTTATTGCAATGATGGGCGTACCCATCATTATCAAACTGATCGATCGGATACTGATCTAAACGAGACCGAAGCCACGTCATTAAACGGACAGGTTGATCGAATCGAATCGTTACAAAAACGAGTCTTTGAGCAAAAACGCGATCTCATTGACGCTGAGTATGAGCTCGAAAAAGCCCGTCTTAGCGGAAAAGCAGAATCGATCGCGAAAAAAGAGCTTAAACTCAATAAAGAGAAAGCCATTTTAGAGCTCTACGAAACCGAGCTCGCAGAGCTTTTGAAGAAAAATTAAGAGGATAAAAGCGCATTGTGCGCTTTTTTTATAGAAAGCAAGCCCCATTGTGGGATGATCGATTGTGCTTTTTATTGTGTCTTTGACGTATATTGCGCAATAAAAATAGACGATACACCCAAATGGAATCATTTTTCGAACGCTCCTCGTTGCGTTATAGGGCGAACATCGGCATTGTCACAGGTGTGATCATGAAAAACAGCGAGATAAATACTATTAATCAGTTTCGCTTGGAAGTTCGGTATAATGCAGGGGAATCGAGAAATTAAATTCGAAAAATTGTAGACAAGTTGAGGAAAAAGATTATGTCTAAGCAGATGTTAAAACATGATGTCGATCCAATGGAAACACAGGATTGGGTAGACTCAATTGAGAGTGTATTAGACACTGACGGCGAAGAACGTGCCCATTACTTGATTGAAAAAGTGATCGAACGTGCGCATCGCGATGGAGTGAAAATCCCATTCTCAGGAACAACGGAATATATCAATACCATTCCTGCAGATAAACAACCTCGTTATCCTGGTAACTCGGAATTGGAACATAAAATCCGCTCCTATACCCGTTGGAATGCGATGGCATTGATCGTTAAAGCCAATATGGAAGATTCCTCAATTGGTGGACACATTGCAAGTTATGCATCGCTTGCGACCATGTGGGAAGTGGGTTTTAACCATTTCTGGAAAGGCTCAAACGAGAATCAAGAAGGCGATTTAATTTTCTTCCAAGGACACTCAGACCCCGGTATCTACGCGCGTGCGTTTATTGAAGGGCGCATCACCGAAGAAGAGATGATGAATTTCCGCCGTGAGGTGGATGGTAATGGACTTCCATCATATCCGCATCCATGGCTGATGAAAGAATTTTGGCAATTCCCAACGGTATCGATGGGACTTGGCCCGATTCAAGCGATCTATCAAGCGCGCTTCTTAAAATATCTCCACTCACGCGGATTAGCCGATACAGAAGGCCGTAAAGTCTGGTGTTTCTGTGGCGATGGTGAGATGGATGAGCCAGAATCACTCGGAGCAATCTCACTTGCAGGACGCGAAAAACTTGATAACTTAATTTTCGTGATTAACTGTAACTTACAACGTCTTGACGGCCCAGTTCGTGGGAACGGCAAGATTATCCAAGAGCTTGAATCAGGCTTCCGCGGCAACGGCTGGAACGTGATTAAACTCATTTGGGGCAACGGTTGGGATTCACTGTTAGCGCAAGATCATGACGGAATTCTCCGTAAACGCATGATGGAGTGTGTCGATGGGGATTATCAAACCTATAAATCCCGCGATGGCGCGTATGTTCGCGAACATTTCTTCAATAGTCCTGAGCTTAAAGCGATGGTTGCGCACATGTCCGATAACGACGTATGGCGTTTAAATCGCGGTGGACACGATGAGAATAAAGTGTTTGCAGCCTATGATGCAGCGGTGAAAACGGAAGGTAAACCTACTGTTATTTTAGTGAAAACCATCAAAGGCTACGGAATGGGCCAAGATGGGGAGGCGCAAAATACCGCTCACCAACAAAAATCCGTGAGCGTTGAGACCTTACGCCGTTTCCGTGACCGTTTTGAAGTGCCAATCTCGGATGAAGATTTAGAAGAGATCAACTTCATTCGCCCACCAGAGGGTAGCCCAGAGCTTGAATATCTGCACGAGCGCCGTAAAGCACTTGGCGGTTATCTGCCAAAACGTCGTCCAAAAACCGATGTTGCGCTAAAAGTACCTGCGCTTGATGCCTTTAAAAATCAATTAGCAGCGACCGCTGAAGGGCGCGAAATTTCAACCACCATGAGCTTTGTGCGTATTTTAAATACCTTAGTGCGCGATAAAGAGCTGGGTAAAAACATTGTGCCGATTCTAGTAGACGAATCTCGTACCTTTGGTATGGAAGGGATGTTCCGTCAGCTTGGGATTTGGTCGCAAGCAGGGCAGCAATATACCCCGCAAGATGCGGATCAATTGATGTTCTATAAAGAATCAAAAGATGGTCAGATCCTCCAAGAAGGGATCAACGAAGCGGGCGCGATGAGCTCATGGATTGCCGCAGCAACCTCCTATGCCAACTCAAATGTTCCGATGATTCCATTTTTTGTCTGCTACTCTATGTTCCAACTGCAACGTACGATGGACTTAGTGTGGGCGGCAGCGGATCAGCGTTCGCGCGGATTCTTAATGGGTGGTACCGCTGGGCGCACAACGCTTAACGGCGAAGGCTTACAGCATCAGGATGGCCACAGCCATATCTTAGCGAGCCTCATTCCTAACTGTGTATCCTATGATCCAGCGCTTCAATATGAGTTAGCAGTGATCATTCAAGACGGTTTAAAACGCATGGTGGAAGACCAAGAAGATGTCTTCTATTACATCACCATCATGAACGAAAACTACGCGCACCCAGAGATGCCCGAAGGCGTTGAGAATGACATTCTTAAAGGGATGTATCTCTTCCGTAAAGGCGGCGAGAGCGATCTAAAAGTTCGTCTTTTAGGCGCAGGCACCATCTTCCAAGAGGTGTTAAAAGCAGCGGATCTTCTTAAAAATGATTGGAACGTTGAAGCGGATATCTGGAGCTGCCCAAGCTTTACTGAGCTTGCGCGTGATTTCCATGAAGTAGAGCGTCAAAACCTCTTCAATCCAGGTGCAGAAGCGAAAGAATCGTATGTTGGCTCATGCCTCAATGATTCCGATGCGCCGGTGATTGTATCAACCGACTACGTCAGAATGTATGCAGAGCAGATTCGCCCAGCGATCACAGCGCCGTATCGCGTCCTTGGAACCGATGGTTTCGGCCGTTCAGATACCCGTGCGCAACTGCGTAAATTCTTTGAAGTCGATCGTTATTACGTCACCATCGCGGCATTAAGCGAGCTTGCAAAACAGGGCAAGATCGAAGCTAGCGTTGTGGCAAAAGCGATTGAGAAATACAACATTGATGTTAATAAACCCAATCCTTTAACGGTGTAATCGCGTCAATTTCTTAAATGATGCAAAGGCGCTTAAAGTCTGCAAACTCCCTTTTATATAGGGAGAGAAAAGAACAGCTTTAAGCGCACTTCCAACCGTTAAATACCCTTTGGGTTCATTATGAAAAAAGGATAAAAAATTATGGCAAAAGTTGATTTAATTGTGCCAGATATTGGGAATTTTGATGACGTCGATGTAATTGAAATTCTTGCAAATGTGGGCGATACCGTCGCAATCGATGATCCGATTCTAACGCTTGAATCCGATAAAGCATCGATGGATGTGCCTGCTGATAAGGCCGGTACCATTACGGAAATTTTAGTAAAAATTGGCGATAAGATTAAAGAAGGCGACGTTTACGCGCGTATCGATATGAGTGCGGTAGATGCGCCGAAGGCTGAAGAGCCAAGCGTTGAAGCGCCCAAAGCGGATGCACCTGTCGTCGCTCAAGAAGCGCCACAAGCAGCTCCTGCACCGGTTTCAGCCGCTGCGGAAGTGATTGAACTTCGTGTGCCTGATATTGGGAATTTCGATGAAGTCGACGTAATTGAAGTGCTTGCTTCGGCAGGCGATCGCGTTGAGCTTGATCAGCCTCTATTAACTTTGGAATCTGATAAAGCGTCGATGGACGTTCCGGCTGAAAAAGCGGGCGTGATCGAATCGATTGTGGTGAATGTGGGCGATAAAATCAAAGAGGGTGACCTCATTGGTACGCTTAAAGTGGAAGGTGCAGCCCCTGCGGCAGCGGCGCAATCTGCTCCCGCGCAAGCACAAGTAGCTTCACAAGCGGCAGCACCGGCGCGTACAGAGTCGATCGCATCAGTGACGGGCGTTTTCAAAGCACCTCACCCAGCAGATCCCATTCCAGAAGCACCGCACATGCCAGAGCCAGCGGCAAGCGTTGATATCTCAACCGCGCACGCATCACCTTCAGTTCGTGCATTTGCTCGTGAACTTGGCGCAGACTTAAATCAAGTGAAAGGTAGCGGACGTAAAGGCCGTATTCTTCGCGATGACGTTACGCTCTACATTAAAAATGTGCTCTCAGGCAAAACGCAATTGGCTGGCGCAGCGGCACCGCAAGGCGCATCTTATGGTGGAGGACTCGATCTTCTTCCATGGCCAAAAGTGGACTTTGCGAAATTTGGTGAGATTGAAGAAGCGCCACTGTCGCGCATTAAGAAAATCTCAGGGGCAAACCTTGCGCGTAACTGGGCGATGATTCCCCATGTTGCGCAATTTGATGAAGCGGATATCACCAGTTTAGAAGCCCTTCGTAAACAGCTCAATAAAGAGTTTGAGCGAGAAGGTGCGCGTCTAACGATTCTCGCATTCTTAGTGAAAGCCTGTGTGAAAGCACTGCAAAAATTCCCTGAATTTAATAGCTCGCTTGATGGCGATAAACTTATTCTTAAAAAGTACTATCACATCGGTTTTGCAGCGGATACGCCGAATGGCTTAGTGGTTCCTGTGATTCGTGATTGTGATAAGAAAGGGGTGATCGAGATCGCTGCTGAAATGCGTGAACTTGCTGGTCTTGCCCGTGATGGAAAATTAAAACCGGATCAAATGCAGGGCGGAACATTTACCATTTCATCCTTAGGCGGCATTGGTGGAACGAATTTTATTCCGATCATTAATGCGCCAGAAGTGGCAATTTTAGGGGTATCTCGTAATGAGACCAAGCCTGTGTGGAATGGTAAAGAGTTTGAGCCACGCTTAATGCTTCCACTCTCATTATCATACGATCACCGCGTGATCGACGGGGCGCTCGGGGCACGCTTTATAGTGTACTTAAACGCGCTTCTCACCGATATGCGCCGTGCGTTAATTTAGGAGGAGAGATGGCTATAGAAATGAAATTACCTGACATCGGTAATTTTGATGGTGTCGATGTCATCGAAGTGTTGGTGAATGTGGGCGATAGCGTTGCGGTGGATGATCCACTTTTAACGCTTGAATCTGACAAAGCCTCAATGGATGTTCCGGCAGAAATTGCGGGCACCATTACGGAAATTTTAGTGAATGTAGGCGATCAAATTAAAGAGGGCGATGCGATTTTCCGTATCGAGCCTTCTGAAGGCGCGCCGGCTGTTGAGGCTAAAGCTGAAACGGCTCAACCTGCTTCTGCGCCTTGCGCTGACGAGAGTGTAAATACAAGTGCAAGTGCTGAAAAATCAGCAGCGCCATCTGAAGGGATCAAATCAAGCGTTGTTGCACCTGATTGTGATCTTCTAGTGATTGGTGCCGGCCCTGGTGGATATTCGGCGGCATTCCGTGCGGCGGATCTTGGCTTAAAAGTAATTTTAGTTGAGAAATATCCAACGCTTGGCGGCGTGTGTCTAAATGTGGGCTGTATTCCATCGAAAGCGCTCCTTAAAGTTGCGGGCGTGATTGATGAAGCGAAAGTATCGAACGATTACGGCGTTGATTTTGGCACTCCGAAAATTGATCTCGATAAGCTTCGTGGTTACAAAGAGTCGGTGGTGAACAAACTCACTGGCGGCTTAGGTGGCATGGCGAAGATGCGTAATGTGGAAGTGGTTCAAGGCACCGCAACCTTTGAAAGCGATCACACCGTTAAAGTGATCTATCATGGGGACGTGCGTGAAATTACCTTCCATAACGCCATTATTGCCGCGGGTTCACGGGCGATTAATTTGCCCTTTATGCCGGAAGATCCGCGTATTATCGATTCAACCGGCGCGCTTAAATTGGAAGATATTCCAAAACGCATGCTCGTTGTCGGTGGCGGAATTATCGGCCTTGAGATGGCAACGGTTTATTCAACGCTTGGCTCGAAAGTGTCGATTGTTGAATTTACTGATGGCTTTATGCCGGGCGCGGACCGTGACCTTGTTTCGGTGTTTGAAAAGCACAATAAAAACCGCTTTGAGCGCGTGATGTTTGGCACAAAAGTGGTGGCAGCGGAAGCGACCGATGCGGGCATTAAAGTAAGCTTTGAAGGCAACGCGCCGATCGCTGATGAAGTCTATGATCGCGTATTAGTTGCGGTTGGGCGTGCGCCAAATGGGCATCTTCTTGATGCAGAAAAAGCGGGCGTAATTGTTGATGAGCGCGGGTTTATCAGCGTTGATAAGCAGATGCGTACTAACGTTCCGCACATCTTTGCGATCGGCGATATTGTGGGTCAGCCAATGCTTGCCCATAAAGCCGTGCATGAGGCCCATGTGGCGGCGGAAGTGTGTGCCGGTCACAAGCGTTTCTTCGATGTGCGTCAAATTCCTTCGGTTGCGTATGCTGATCCTGAAATTGCTTGGGCAGGGCTCACCGAAACGGAAGCGAAAGCGAAAAATATTCCGTATGAAAAATCGGTGTTCCCATGGGCGGCAAGCGGAAAAGCGATCGCCAATAACCGTGATGAAGGCTTTACCAAACTGCTCTTTGATCCTGAAACAAAACAGATCATTGGTGGCGGTATTGTCGGCACGCACGCGGGCGATCTGATTGGTGAGGTTTGCCTTGCCGTTGAGATGGGCGCGGATAATATCGATATGGGTCACACCATTCACCCGCATCCGACCTTAACCGAATCGCTTGGAATGGCGGCGGAAAACTTAGAGGGCGCGTGTACGGATCTACCGCCTAAAAAACGTCGTTAATTTAAGTTAAAATTTAACGTAAAAATAATCCCCCGTGATGAACGTCATTGGGGGATTTTTATTGCTACAATAACCGCTCGTTATGTGAGTGCAAGGAGAGAGTTGTGATCGATATTACCAAGGCCGAGATTGAGAATATTATTATCCATAAGGTGGGCAATAAGGGGCAAGAAGAGGGCTGTCTCTTTTCGGAAACGGAAGCGACGCCGAGTGAATATTTAAAAATGCTCCTCACCGAACATTATCTGCGCCCGCTATCTGAGGTGACCGAGCCCTCGATCTTCTATCATGAATCGGATCTTGAGCTCAACGCCATTGCACAATTTTCTGAGAGCCTTTTTAACGCGCCGGAGAGCTTTAAAGAGCAATCGATCAAGATCGCCAAACATCTCTATAGCGTCTCCAATCACCCCAATATCGCGGGTGGTGAGTTTATCGCCATTCTGTTTTCAAACATTGTCGTCGGTAGCGCAAATTCAATGGGATTAGCGGTATTAAAAGTGGAATCGAAAGATGATTATCTCGATATTCGTAATGAAAATGGCACGCTTGAGCTCATTGAAAAAGAGGGGATTGCCCTTCGCGAGATTCAGAAAGGAGCGCTTATTTTATCGAGCGATATGTCCGTGCTTGCGATCGACATCCTCAAAAAACGCACGAAATATTGGCACGATGATTTCTTAAAAGTTGCGCCAAAAAAGACGGAAGAGGCGGAACTTAAAGCAAGTGGCGATATTCTCCGTGGGCTGTCGAGCCGGATCGAGAATCCAAGCGATCATTTAGCCTTTAATCAAGGATTGGAAAATTATCTTGATCAGCGTGATGAGCTTGAGCTTCGCGATCTGCACGATCTCTCAAAACCCTATTTAGAGCCGCAAGAGATCGATCGGGTCTTTAATGCAGCGCAGAGTAAAGCGGGGTTTGAATTTGATAACGAGCTCAAAATCCCGAGCGAGCGCTTTCGTCTACAGGCCAAAAATGTGATGAAAAAGACGCGTATTATTGATGGGGTTAATCTTGTGGTAACCAATGAAGATGCCTATCTCAATGGCATAAAAATTGAAGAGCGCGATGGCGGATTTAGAGCAATTATCGATTTCGATATTTATGAGTCGCTAAAAGAGAATTAGGTCTGTTTTGTGAAGACTAAAGGATCGTCTAAGTGTATGAGTGAGCTTGGCGATCCTTTTTTATTGCGTGGCGGAATATTTTAATATTTAAGAATAAATCAGCTAGAAATTGCGAGAATAGGGGGCTTATAAGATAATTTGCGTCAGTTCTTTCACCATTTGCCCAGTTAATCCCCAAATTTTATAGTCGCGATAGTGATAACAAGGTGTATTATGGTAGGTTTGCTGCGGCGCATTCTTAAGATAGGAGAGCGGGACGCTAAAGATTGAGGCGACTTCATCGTGATTTTTCTCAAAGGTGAGCGCATCGTCAATCAGCCCGACAAAGGGACGCACCCAGATGCCATGATGAGAGACAACCGGCGTTAAACCGCCAAGCACTTCGATCTTGTGTGGCGCAAGACCAATCTCTTCTTCCGTTTCGCGAAGAGCGGTGATGAGGAGGTTTTTATCCTCTTTTTCGCGCATGCCACCGGGGAAACAGACTTGTCCTGCATGAGTCGTCAGATCGGATGCGCGCAGTGTAAAAATAAGTTCAGGATCATCTTTTTTAATAATGATGGCGCAGACGGCGGAATCTTTGAGGTTATGCCGTTCAACCCACGTCGGGCGATAGCCGCGTACACGATTGCGAATTTTGGCAATGGCAGGCGGGCTCTCTTCCGGAAAAAAGTGAAGGCTATTCGGTTTTTCTTTCATAGGATTAGTACAAGATCTGTTTAATTAATAAGCAAGTTCTTTCGGTCAATTTATAGTATTGTAGCTCATATCCGGCGGTTTTTTCGTCATTGACAATGAAAAAATTCAACCAGATAAGAATTATGATAATAACAATAACAGGGGGAAATTTATGTCTCGTGAAACTTGGAGTAATAAAATACTCTATATCTCAACCGTTGCCGGTGCGACCATTGGATTTGGCGCAACGTGGCGGTTTCCATATCAGGTAGGGCAAAATGGTGGCGGTGCCTATCTACTTGTTTTTATGCTCGCCATGATTATTTTGGGTGTGCCGATGTTGATGGCGGAGCACATTATCGGGCGACGTTTGCAAACCAATACCGTCGATGCCTTTGGGCAGGGCGATCTTAAAAAACCGATCTCCAAATTTTGGAAAGGGGTGGGGGTTTTAGCGATCATCGGGGCCTTTGGGATCTTAGCGTACTACATGGTGCTTGGGGCGTGGGTGATGAGTTACATTGCCGATATTACCCGAGGCGCGATTAACCTATCTGAGCCATTAGGGCGAGAATATATCTCCTCGTTTTTCTCGGGGTCCATCAGTAATACCTGGAAAATGTTGAGCTACACCTTTATCTTTGTGGCGATCAACTACTACATTTTAGTGAAGGGAATTATTCAAGGGATTGAGAAATTGATATCGCGGGTGATGCCTCTTTTCCTCATTATTTTAGTGGTGATGGTGATCTATTCGCTCCAGCTTCCGGGGGCAAAAGAGGGGCTTAAATTCTATCTGATTCCTGATTTTAGTCGCATCAATGCCGGCATTTTCTTAGAGGCACTTGGGCAAGTATTCTTCGCGCTGAGTCTTGGTTTTGGGGTGATGATCACGCTCTCCTCTTACTTACATAAAAAAGAGAATATGGTGGGCATTAGTTTATCGGCGGGTGTAATTAATACGGTAATTCCATTTTTATTAGGTTTTGTAATTTTCCCGGCGCTCTTCTCGGTAGGTATGGAGCCATCAGCAGGGCCAACGCTCGTATTCCAAGCGCTTCCGGTTGTTTTCTCTAATATGCCTTTTGGTACTGTTGTTGGGATCGCGTTCTTCTTACTCTTGATTTTTGCTGCGCTCACCACATCACTTACAATCTATGAGGTGGTGATCACAACGCTTGTGGAGAAAACGAGCATGAGCCGTAGCTTTGCGACCTTTATCACGCTCGGTACAATCTTCTTATTAGGGAACCTTCCAGCGGTATTATCCGACGGTCTATGGCAGGATGTGCGCGTATTTGGCATGAGCGTATTTGACGCGTTTGACTTCGTCAGTGCGAATATCTTCTTCGTGTTAACGAGCTTCCTCTCCTGTGTATTTATTGGCTTTGTGCTTGGTAAGAAAGTGATGATTGATGAGATTACCAATGGAAATACCATCAATCAAAAAGTTGCAGGACCGCTCTTTTACTACATCAAATATTTCATTCCGCTCTTAATTATCGTTATTGCGTTAATGAGCTTTATGTAGGGAACGATGGAGTAGCAATGATGCCAATGAATTGATCCTTTATTGAGATATTCATTGATATATTCGTTGAGATAACAAAAAGCCACTTTCGTGCAGTTGATGCGGAAAGTGGCTTTTTTATGGAGCTCTATTTATCGAGCCGTATTCTATTATTCTATCGATTGCTTATCGATCTGCCTCGGGGAGGATTACTCAGCCTCTTCCTCGGCGCGGAGTTCGTTTAGTTTCTCCATGATCTGATAACACATCTCTTTGGTATTGGTTTTCGAAACCGCTGCGATGGTGAAATAACGATCTTCCGGATTCCAATCGATCGCTTTTAAAAACTCAGCGATGCGCTCATCACGCTCATCTTCAGGGATGAGGTCGACTTTATTAAGCACTAACCAGCGTTTCTTATTGTAGAGATCGTCGCTATAGTTTTTGATCTCATTTAAGATCGTAAAATAATCTTGTACGGGATCTTGGCTGTCGCTCGCAGGAGAAATATCCACTAAATGGAGTAAAACACTGGTGCGGGCAAGATGTTTTAAAAATTGATGCCCAAGTCCAGTGCCTTCTGATGCCCCTTCAATTAACCCAGGAATATCGGCCACAACAAACGAGTTGTCGTAATCGAGTTCCACAACGCCAAGGCTTGGGGTTAGGGTGGTAAATGGATAATCAGCCACTTTCGGGCGAGCACCAGAAATTGCGCGCACGAGCGTTGATTTTCCGGCATTGGGAAGGCCTAAAAGACCCACATCAGCAAGCACTTTAAGCTCTAAGCGAAGTTCGCGAATATCCCCATCGGTACCGGGCTTGGTTTGACGCGGGGCGCGATTCGTTGAGCTCTTAAAGCGAGCGTTTCCAAGACCGTGCATACCGCCTTGAGCCACTTTTACGATCTGTCCATGTTTGGTTAAATCGCAGATAAATTCATTGGTTTCCGCATCAAATACTTGCGTACCGCGCGGGACTTCTAAAATAAGGTCTTCGCCCGATCGGCCGGTACGGTTTGACCCTTCACCAGGGCGACCATTTTTAGCTTTAAAGCTGCGCTCATAGCGGAATGTCATTAGGGTGTTTAAGGAATCAACAGCTTTTAAATAGATGCTACCCCCGTCGCCGCCATCGCCCCCATCGGGTCCCCCAAAGGGAATAAAGCGTTCGCGTCTAAAGCTTAAGCACCCATTACCGCCTTTTCCTGCTTCTACTCGAATTCGAGCTTCATCTATAAATTTCATAATCGTCTATCTATCTTAATTAGAAATAAAAAAAGCTCCACAAAAATGGAGCTTTATTAAAAGAGTAGCATATGCTAATTAAGCGATTGGCTCAATGCTAACATATTTACGCTTGTTTGGGCCTTTCGTAATGAATTGTACGTGACCATCTGTTTTTGCGAAAATTGTGTGATCTTTTCCGAGGCCTGCATTAATGCCTGCGTGGAATTTAGTACCACGTTGACGAACAATGATAGAGCCTGCTGTTACGAGTTCGCCACCAAAACGTTTCACTCCTAAACGTTTACTTTCCGAGTCGCGACCGTTACGGCTAGAACCAACACCTTTCTTCTGTGCCATAATTAAGTTCCTTTTTTAATACTAGTTATGCACTGATACCAGTGATTTGAATCTCGGTAAAGTGCTGACGATGACCTTGACGTTTACGATAATGTTTACGACGACGGAATTTAACAATTTCGATTTTACGAGTACGACCTTGTTTTCTTACAGTAGCTGTAACTTTTGCGTTCTCAACAACAGGAGTACCCACGGTTACGTCGCCATTATTGCTAACAAGTAAAACGTCTGAAAGCTCAACTGTTGAACCTTCTTCTGCGCCTTCGATTTTTTCAATACGGAGGATTTGACCTTCCGCAACGCGATATTGTTTACCGCCTGTTCTTATAACTGCATACATTTGCTGAATGCTCCGCATAAAATAATTTACAAAATGTGTGAAAACTGGCTATTGCTTTCTCTTCTTCAATAGTCGCAATCATTATAATTGCCAATTTAAGAGGAACGATTCTAATGATTAAAATTTGATTAGTCAAGTTTTAACCAATTATTTTCCCCAATTAAAGAGAGAGCAGAGAATAAAACTAACTATTCTTTGCAGGATTTAACCGTTTATAGCAAATGCCCATTTACCTATCAATCAATCCGTTATTCTCTTATAATATAGGAACAATTTCAAGTCTTATTTATATAAGGAGTATCGAGATGATTTTATTACAAATGAATTTTGGCTATCCAAAAGAGGCGATGGGCGATGCTTTAACGGAAAATGGACGCGGACTTGCGGAAAGTATCAATCAAGAACCGGGCTTTATTTCCAAAGTGTGGATCGAGAATGCGGAGACGGAGGAGAGTGGCGGAATTTATATGTTCGATACGCTCGAAAATGCTCAAAATTACGCGAAAATGCATGTGGAGCGGGCAAAATCGATCGGCGCAACCAATATTGAGATTAAATATTTTAATGTGAATGAACCGCTCTCAAAATTAAATCGCGGGATTTAACAGAACAACGATATTGATAAAAGCACCCGAAGGTGCTTTTTTTGTTGTCTTTTTTCTATATCTGCTTGATTTTAAATTAATATTTTGCGAGGGTGATAGGCGTTTTGATTTAAAAGAGAGGTGGGGTTATGGTGAAAATAGATATTGAGGCGGGGTATATGATGGTATCGCTGATGATCGCACTTGCGCTTCTTCTTTTTGCGGTACTGGGTTTTCAGCATTTTTATTTATCGAGCATCGAGTCGAAAGTGGTGCTTCGTAACGGACATCTCAAATCACTGTGTAATTACAATGTTCAAGCTCTTTCTCAGTATCGCAGTTTTCAAAAAACACGGAAGGCGTCGCGTGTTAATGCTGGTAAGCTCACAGAGAAATGCATTGAGCGAATTTCTCAATGAGGGGGTTATATCGATCTCGTGGCGCCTCACCACTTCAATTAATGATTAGTTTGGCGATTGGGTTGTCGTTAATTGCCTCCGGATTTCACTATTACAGCGCAATGCTTGTACGGATTCATCAGGATCAAGACCAGATTGAGCTCGTCAATCAATTTGATATGGCAGAAATTTTGTTAAGAGATGCCTTTGAGCGAACGGATTATGGTGGTGATGTTGGTGAAATTGTCATTGGTGAAAATATTTCGGCATTTGAAATTAATCTTTTGCGTTATCCGATTCACTGGTATCGCTTTGAGGATCACTCTTCTGATCGGTTGTCTGATCAATCTCAGGATCAATCCTTACAAGACGGGAATCGAAATACAGGTGGATTAAGGTTAGCTCGTTCAAATCATGAAAAATCAGAGTATTACATCGGCGGTGTGCGATACGTTGCGCGTGAGAGTGATCTGCTCATTACGACAGAAAAGATTTCGCTTGGTTATTGGCGGCCCTCTGATGAGGTGTCTCTTTCGGAAGTATTGCAAAGTGCGATCGAGCGAGCGCAAATTGTGTCGGGAAAATATCCACCTCTGTTGTGGGCAACGAATGGCGAAACGGGAGTTCTGTTTAAGGTAGGTCTACAGAATAAAGAGGCTTTAGGCATTGCATCAGCAGATCTACGGCAAATTAAAGCGCTATCGGCAACGACTCTAAAAGGGAGTGCTACACCCATTTTCCTCTATCAGCTCCAATCAAAGCAGTTTTATACATTAAAAGAACGAGGCGAGCACGCGTTTGTGATCGATGGGTTTGATGGGCAGGCGTTTATCCGGATTCCAAATATGATTCGTTTTCGGCTTGCTGTCTTTAATAAGAATACTCGGCGTTGGGAATATGATTGGGATCTAGATGAAACAAATTCTGCGCTGATTTCGGTTGAGCTTATCGGTGGTGTAGGGGAGTGGAAATCCTCAGACGTTGAGTTTTTATACCGTGAATCTGCTGAGGTTGAGATGATAACGGAAATTAATCACCATCCAAAGTGGGTTGATGCACGCCGTCTGCTTTTCTATCTGGGTGAATCATGAATAGGCGCTCTATAAGATTCAAAAACCGAGGCGTCGTACTAATTAGTATGCTCGGGATTTTATTGCTACTTTCGATTTTGGGTGGCTACTATGCCTGGAAAATAAATGGCGCGCTTCGTCTGCACAATTTAATAGAGATCGATAAAGCCAGCGCAATAGCGTTTACCGATCGTCTTCGGGAGCGCGGGGTTCAATTAGAGAAAGCGATTAAAACCTGTCGTAACGCGCTCTGTCATTTGGAGGAAAGGATTCAAGGCGATATTAAAGTTGGTTGGAGAGAGATGGTCTATGCCGATCGTTTTGATCAAACGTTTTCAAGCCAAATAAAAAAGCAGATGATGGAAAACGGGCAGCAATATTTGGTGACTTATTATTATGACGCACCTATGGAATCCTCTTATTTTGAATTGTGGGGATTGGATGAAATTGAGCGACGTTTTGCATATCTCTCCATTAAGATGGTTGATGGTTTCGATAACCGAGTATTGCATGGCGGGCGTTATTATCAATTGAGTATTGAAGAGAGTTCGATTGTGATTGAGTCAGAGGGTGAAAAGTATAGGGTGGAGCCTCCAAGCGAACTGTTTTTAAATGATAGGAAAGAGGTAATCGCAACTGCACTATCGGAAAATGCTTATTATCTTTATTTAAGAGATGGAAATATTTGGTCGATCGATTTAGAAGGATTGATTGCATCGAAAAGGGCGAATTTAACTTGGATTACCCGTTTCGCGGTTGACGATGCGTCGGGTGGAGAGAGTTCTCGTTTTGTCCTACAAAAGATTGGGTCGATGCTACATCTATATAAGATAGATAAGTCATCCGGTGTGGTACAAAAAAGTGCGTTTGATCTATATAGTGGGCGCCGTTATATCGAGCGCAAATGGATCGATATTGAGTTGTCAGGTGATGAGGTTTTGGAGGGTGAAGAGGCGTTTGCATGGGGAGTTGCATTTACGGAAAAAGGTAAGTCCGTAATGATTGAAAAATTTGTTCAGCATTCCTTGGGAATTACGCTAAAATTAAAGGGTGAAGATCGATGTTTAGACATTCGCGCTGATGGACGAGTTCAGACGATTAAGAATGAAATTGAAAGTTGTGTTTTGGAATTTAGTCAGAATTTAGAGAGCCGGTTCCAATTACATCGATTGGAAGGGTAGTGCAGTATTAAATATAGAAATATAGAGGGAATAAGAGTTCAGATGTCAGATCTTCCGAGTTATAAAGCGGTGAGTGTGACGCGTTATCGGGGTGAAAGCGAGTTTGTTGAGGATGATTTTTTGCTCAATGAGAAGCCGGTATCGATCGTTTATAACGGCTATCCGCATGTGGTGATTATGTGTACGCCGAAGGATTTGGAAGATTTTATATACGGCTTTAGTTTTACCGAAGGGATTGTGAATCGAGCGGAAGAGATTCTCTCCATTCACCTTGATCTGCGGGAGAATGGCGTAGTAGCAGAAGTGGAAATTTTGCCTGAGTGCATGATTCGGCTCGAATCGCGTAAGCGTCAAATGAGTGCGCGTACGGGGTGCGGGATTTGTGGGCTCGATTCCCTTGATCAGGTGGTGCGCCCGCTCAAGAAAATTGAGACACAAAGTGAGGTTGAGATAAGTGCGATTAATGAGGCGCTTAAAGTGGCGTCTGATTATCAAGCGCTCAATCAGAAAACCGGAGGCGCGCACGGTGCGTTTCTTTGTGATAGAATGGGTCAAATTCTTTTAGTCCGAGAGGATGTTGGGCGGCACGTTGCGATGGATAAATTGATCGGTGCGCTCATTCGTGCAGGGATTCCCACGCACGATAAATTTTGTTTGATCACCTCTCGCGCAAGTTTTGAGATGGTTCAAAAAGCAATTTGCGCAAAATTTAATCTTCTAGTGGCGATCTCCGCGCCCACATTAATGGCTGTTAATTTGGCAAAAGAGCATCAAATTAAGCTCGCCGCTTTCTCAAGAGTCAATAAAATAAATGTTTATTCTTCTTGACATAGCAGTGAACTCTTTATAAAATTTCATCTCTTTGGGAGTATGCCCAAAGAATTTTATTTTTAATAAATTATTGTTTTAGCAAGGATTTAGATTTAATGGTAACAGTTAATCAATTGGTTCGCCGTCCGCGCAGATCAAAAACTGATAAATCTGACGTTCCAGCGCTTGAGGGTTCACCTCAACGTCGTGGAGTTTGTACTCGGGTTTATACAGCGACACCTAAAAAGCCTAACTCTGCTATGCGTAAAGTTTGTCGTGTAAGATTGACAAACGGTTATGAAGTATCTAGCTACATCGGTGGTGAAGGTCATAACTTACAAGAGCACAGTGTGGTATTGGTTCGCGGCGGTAGAGTGAAAGACCTTCCAGGGGTTCGTTATCACGTTGTACGCGGTGCATTAGACGCGCAAGGTGTTGATAAACGTCGTCAAGGTCGTTCGAAATATGGTGCTAAGAGACCTCGTTAATAGGTTTTTTGGTATTTTTGGATTTAGTATTTATTGAGAGAATCTCATGTCAAGAAGAAGAGAAGTCCCGAAGCGTGACGTCCTACCTGATCCGGTATATGGAAGTCAAATGCTCGCGAAATTCATTAATATGGTGATGATTTCTGGTAAGAAGTCAATCGCAGAGCGCATCTTATATGGTGCATTAGAAGAAGTTAAAGAGAAGGGTCACGAAGATCCAATCGAAGCGTTAGAGACAGCTTTAGAGAACGTACGTCCTAAAGTAGAAGTTAAATCACGCCGCGTTGGTGGTGCGACATACCAAGTGCCAGTAGAAGTTAGAGCGTCAAGACGTGATGCTTTGGCAATGCGTTGGATGGTTGATGCTGCAAGAAAACGTTCAGAAAAATCAATGGTTCGCAGAATGGCAGCTGAAATTTTAGATGCAGTCGAGAATCGTGGTGCGGCAGTTAGAAAGCGTGAAGACGTTCACCGCATGGCGGAAGCGAACAAAGCGTTCTCGCATTTCCGTTGGTAAGATTGTTACATTAGCTAACAGACACTTGCTGTTTATATATGCGGTTACTCAAACTTTGGGTTACCGCATTTATTGCTTTAAGAAAATTATAATTTTGTAAAGAGAAGGATTTATTATGGCTCGAACTATGCCTATTGAGCGTTATCGTAATATCGGTATTAGCGCACACATTGACGCAGGTAAAACGACGACGTCAGAGCGTATTCTGTATTACACAGGTAGAAGTCATCGTATCGGGGAAACTCACGATGGTACCGCAACAATGGACTGGATGAAACAAGAGCAAGATCGTGGTATCACTATCACATCTGCTGCAACTACATGTTCATGGAGTGGAATGAAGCAACAATTCCCTGAGCATCGCATCAACTTAATTGACACTCCAGGTCACGTTGACTTCACAATCGAAGTTGAGCGTTCTATGCGTGTTCTTGACGGTGCGGTAATGGTTTACTGTTCAGTAGGTGGTGTTCAACCTCAGTCAGAGACTGTATGGCGTCAAGCTAACAAGTATGAAGTTCCACGTATCGCGTTCATCAACAAAATGGACCGTACTGGTGCTAACTTCCTACGCGTTGTTGAGCAAATGAAAGACCGTTTACGTGCAAACGCTGTACCTATTCAGCTTCCAATCGGTGCTGAAGACGAGTTCGAAGGTGTGATCGACTTAGTAACAATGAAAGCGATCTACTGGGACGAAGCGTCAATGGGTATGAAGTTTGAAGAGCGTGATATTCCTGAAGCGCTTTTAGCAGACGCAGAAAACTATCGTTCACAAATGGTAGAAGCTGCAGCTGAAGCATCAGAAGAGTTAATGGAAAAATACCTTGAAGAGGGTGAACTTTCAGTAGATGATATTCGTCGCGGTATCCGTGTGCGTACACTTGCCTCTGAAATCGTTCCAGTAACCTGTGGTACAGCGTTCAAAAACAAAGGTGTTCAAGCACTTCTTGATGACGTAATCTACTATCTTCCTTCTCCTACAGAAGTAAAAGACATTGCGGGTGAATTGCCTGACGGTGAGCGTGGTGTGCGTATTTCTTCAGACGAAGAGCCATTTTCAGCGCTAGCGTTCAAATTAGCGAACGACCCATTTGTTGGTAACTTAACTTTCGTGCGTGTTTACTCAGGCGTGATCAAATCAGGTGATTTTGTTTATAACCCGGTTAAAGATCGCCGTGAGCGCGTTGGTCGTTTACTTCAAATGCACTCAAACTCACGTAGCGAGATTGATGAGATCCGTGCAGGTGATATCGCAGCGATGGTAGGTCTTAAAGACGTTACTACGGGTGATACTCTTTGTGATCAACAAAACATCATCACGCTTGAGCGTATGGAGTTCCCTGAGCCAGTAATCTTTGTTGCAATCGAGCCAAAAACAAAAGCTGACCAAGAAAAAATGGGTATGGCTTTAGGTCGATTAGCGCAAGAAGACCCTTCATTCCGTGTTCGCACAGATGAAGAATCAGGACAAACAATCATCGGTGGTATGGGTGAGCTTCACTTAGAAATCATCGTTGATCGTCTTAAAGAAGAGTTCAAAGTTGAATGTGCTGTAGGTGCGCCGCAAGTTGCTTACCGTGAAACTATCACCAAATCTGTCGAAGTTGAAGGTAAATTCGTTCGTCAGTCAGGTGGTCGCGGTCAGTTCGGTCACGTATGGTTACGTTTAGAGCCAAGAGAGCCAGGTGAAGGATACGAGTTCGTTAACGAAATCGTTGGTGGTGCTGTTCCTCGTGAATACATCCCAGCTGTTGACGCGGGTATCAAAGAGCAAATGGCAAACGGTGTTATCGCGGGCTACCCAGTAGAAGACGTGAAAGTAACACTTTACGATGGTTCTTACCACGAAGTTGACTCAAGTGAAATGGCGTTCAAAATCGCAGGTTCTATGGGTTTCAAAGCAGGTGCTGCCAAAGCGGGTCCTGTATTACTTGAGCCGGTTATGCTTGTTGAAGTTGAAACACCTGAAGATTACATGGGTGACGTTATGGGTGATCTTAACCGTCGTCGCGGTAGTCTTCAAGGTATCGAAGATGCGTATGGTTCTAAGCTCATCAAAGCGGAAGTTCCATTATCTGAAATGTTCAAATATTCGAACTCACTTCGTTCAGCAACTCAAGGTCGTGCGACCTACTCGATGGAGTTCTTAAAATATCAAGAAACTCCGAAAAACGTTGCTGATGAAATCATCGCTCGTAACAAAGGCGAGTAATTAAATCCTTAATTACTAACGCTGTAAAATAAATTATATTTGCAAAATCTAAAACAAGCACTATAATGTAGTGCTTGTTTTTAGCTCTTTAACAATTTGGGGTATTAAAATGTCAAAGGAAACTTTTAGTCGTAATAAACCACACGTAAACGTGGGTACAATTGGTCACGTTGACCATGGTAAAACTACCTTAACTGCTGCATTAACGAAAGTTGGTGCTGAAGAATACGGTGGAGATATCCGTGCGTACGATCAAATCGATAACGCACCAGAAGAGAGAGAGCGTGGTATCACAATCTCAACTTCACACGTTGAATATGAATCACCTAATCGCCACTACGCACACGTAGACTGCCCAGGACACGCTGACTATGTTAAAAACATGATCACTGGTGCTGCGCAAATGGACGGAGCGATTCTCGTATGTTCAGCTGCAGATGGTCCTATGCCACAAACTCGTGAGCACATCTTATTATCACGCCAAGTAGGTGTTCCATATATTCTTGTTTTCTTAAACAAAGCAGATATGGTTGATGATGCTGAGTTGATCGAACTTGTTGAGATGGAAGTTCGTGATCTTCTTAACGAATATGATTTCCCTGGCGATGATACTCCAGTAATTGTAGGTTCTGCACTTAAAGCGATCGAAGGCGACCAGTCTGAAATCGGTGTACCTGCAATCAAAAAACTTATCGAATCATTAGACGCATGGATTCCAGAGCCAGTGCGTGAAATCGATAAACCTTTCCTTATGCCTATCGAAGACGTGTTCTCAATCTCAGGTCGTGGTACAGTTGTAACCGGTCGTATTGAAACAGGTATTCTTAAAGCAGGTGAAGAAGTTGAGATCGTTGGTATCCGCGATACTCAAAAATCAACCTGTACAGGTGTTGAAATGTTCCGTAAACTTCTTGATGAAGGTCGCGCAGGAGATAACGTTGGTGTTCTTCTTCGTGGTACTCGTCGTGAAGATGTTGAGCGCGGACAAGTTCTTGCTAAACCCGGCACAATCACTCCCCATACACAATTTGAAGCAGAAGTTTACGTCCTTTCTAAAGACGAAGGTGGCCGTCATACTCCGTTCTTCAAAGGTTATCGTCCACAATTCTATTTCCGTACAACTGACGTAACAGGTGCTTGTGAGCTTCCTGAAGGCGTTGAGATGGTAATGCCTGGTGATAACATTAAAATGGTTGTTGAGTTAATCAACCCAATCGCAATGGCAGAAGGTTTACGCTTCGCAATCCGTGAAGGTGGCCGTACTGTTGGTGCTGGTGTTGTTGCTAAGGTAATTAAATAAGTTTATTTCCTTCAGAGCATCCCGATAGTGGGGTGCTCTCGATTTTCAAGAAATGAGAGAAGTATGGATAATCAAAGAATCAGAATACGTCTAAAAGCATTCGACTATCGTTTAATCGATCAGTCAGCAAAAGAGATCGTTGAAACAGCAAAACGTACTGGTGCACAGGTTAAAGGTCCAATTCCTTTACCAATCAAGCACGAGCGTTTCACTGTGTTAACCTCTCCACATGTTAATAAAGATGCTCGAGATCAGTATGAACTCAGAACGCACAAGCGTTTAATGGATATTGTCAACCCTACAGACAAAACAGTTGATGCTTTAATGAAGCTCGACCTTGCTGCTGGTGTTGATGTGCAAATTAAATTAGGTTAAGTTAATTTGCTGCGATGAAGGTCGCCAACCTTCCTCTCGTAAGTTAACAATTTATTTAAAATTGAGGTATTAAAATGGCAGTTGGATTAATTGGAAAAAAACTAGGAATGAGCAGAGTATTCGGCGAAGATGGCCGTGCTCAAGCTGTTACTGTAGTTGAAGTTGATGCGAATCAAATTACCCAAATCAAAACTGATGCGATTGATGGTTATACCGCAATCCAAGTTGCAGTGGGTAAAACTTTAAAAAGCAAAAAAAATAAAGCACAAGATGCTCACTTTGCGAAAGCAAATGTTGAGGGTGGCCGCGCTTTATGGGAATTCCGTGTTGACAGTGCAGAAATCGAAGGATTCGAACTTGCACAAGAATTAAACGTAGCTCTCTTTGAAGTAGGTCAAAAAGTAGATGTTTCAGGCATCACTCAAGGTAAAGGTTATGCGGGTACAATTAAACGCCATAACTTTACTGCGCAAAGAAATACTCACGGTAACTCCGTTTCTCACAGAGTTCCTGGTTCTATCGGACAATGTCAGGATCCTGGTCGAGTATTTAAAGGTAAAAAAATGACCGGTCATATGGGTGCGGTGAGAAGAACAACGCAAAACCTTGAAATTGTATCCGTAGATGCAGACCGCAATCTGCTCTTAATTAAAGGTGCAATTCCAGGACCTAAAGGCTCAAATGTTGTCGTAAGCCCAGCGGTTAAAATTAAAAGAGGTAAAGCGTAATGGAAATTCAAGTAGTAGGGGGAACACCCGTACAATTAGATAGCTCATTATTTGCGCGCGAATATAACGAAGCCTTGATTCATCAAGTAGTAACTGCGTTCTTAGCAGGTAGCCGTGCGGGTACTAGAGCTCAAAAAAGCCGTGCAGACGTTCGTGGAAGTGGTGCAAAACCATGGAGACAAAAAGGCACAGGTCGTGCTCGCGTTGGTACAGCGCAAAACCCAATTTGGAGAGGCGGTGGGGTAACATTCGCTGCAAGACCTCAAGATTGGTCTCAAAAAGTAAACCGTAAAATGTATCGTGCAGCAATGCTCAACATTTTGTCTGAATTAATCCGTTCTGAGCGTTTAGTTGTTGTTGAAGAGTTGACAATGGCTGAGCCAAAAACTAAACAATTCGTAGCAAAATTAGAAGAGCTTGGCGTTGCGGGCAACAAAGTTTTAGTTGTAACTGAAGCTGTAGATTATAATCTCTTCTTAAGCGCGAGAAACGTGCCAAACGTTTACACGATCGAAGCATCAATCGTGGATCCTGCTAGCTTAGTTGGCGCTGAAAAAGTTGTCATGACAAAACCTGCACTTGAGTCAATTAAGGAGTGTTTAGCATGAGTATCAGCACAAACGAAAGATTAATGAAAGTGATTCTTGCGCCTCACGTGTCAGAAAAAACTGCACGTCTTGAGGAGGACAGCAATCAAGTAACCTTTAAAGTGCTTAAAAGCGCGAACAAGAACGAAATTAAAGACGCTGTTGAATTAATGTTCAATGTAAAAGTTGTTGATGTTAAAGTTCTTAATCAAAAAGGTAAGAGCAAAATGTTCGGCCGTTTCTCAGGAAAAAGACAAGACTGGAAAAAAGCCTATGTCACTCTTGAAGAAGGTTCAGAAACTATTGATTTTTTAGGTGAGATGTAATGAGTATTAAAAAAGCAAAACCAACATCGCCTGGACGTCGTTCTTTAATCGAAGTTAAAGTTGAAGGTTTACACAAAGGTAAACCTTTCGCAGGCCTTCTCGAAGGTAAAAGCAGCACAGGTGGTCGTAACAACGCAGGTCGTATCACATCTCGTCACAGAGGTGGTGGTCATAAACAACATTACCGCGTAATTGACTTCAAACGTGATAAAGACAACATTCCAGCGAAAGTAGAAAGAATCGAGTACGATCCTAACCGATCAGCTCATATCGCTCTTCTATGCTACACCGATGGTGAGCGTCGCTACGTAATTGCGCCTGCAAAATTAAAAGCAGGTGACGTTGTATTCTCAGGTGCAAACGCACCGATCCGTACAGGTAACGCGTTACCTTTACGTAACATCCCAATCGGTTCGACTATTCACTGTATCGAAATGAAACCTGGTAAAGGCGCGCAATTAGCTCGTTCAGCAGGGGCTTCGGTTCAATTAGTAGCGAAAGAAGGTGAGTACTCAACAATTCGTCTTCGTTCAGGTGAAGTCCGTCGTGTTCACTCAGATTGTAAAGCTACAATCGGAACAGTAAGCAACGGCGAACACAGCTTGCGTGTTCTTGGTAAAGCAGGTGCTAACCGTTGGAGAGGGATTCGTCCTCAAACTCGCGGTGCTGCGATGAACCCGGTAGATCACCCGCACGGTGGTGGTGAAGGCCGAACTTCAGGTGGTCGTCACCCAGTTACACCTTGGGGTCAACCTACTAAAGGTTACAAAACACGTACTAACAAGCGTACTGACAAATATATTGTTCGTCGTCGTACACGCTAATTAATCAGATAAAGGGTAAAATATGCCACGTTCTATAAAGAAAGGTCCATTTATCGATCATCATCTACTTAAAAAGGTAGAGGAAGCAATTGAATCTAAAAGCCGTAAACCAATCAAAACTTGGTCACGTCGTTCAATGGTATTTCCAGAGATGATTGGTCTTACAATCGCAGTGCACAACGGTAAAATCCATGTGCCTATTTTAATCACAGAAAATATGATCGGTCATAAACTCGGTGAGTTCGCGATTACGCGTACATTCCGTGGTCATGCCGCAGATAAGAAAGCACGTTAGGAGGTAGAAAATGGTTGAGTCAAGAGCAGTACATCGCCATGCGCGAATTTCTCCTCAGAAAGCGCGTTTAGTGGCAGATCAGGTGAGAGGTCTCCCAGTTGAGAAAGCACTCACTATCTTAAAATTCAGCGATAAAAAAGCTGCAGAGATTATGGCTAAAGTTTTAGTGTCTTCAATGGAAAACGCTGAAAATAACTTCGGTGCAGATATCGATAATCTTGTAGTTAAATCAGTAATGGTAGACGAAGGTCCTACTCTTAAAAGAATGCGCGCACGAGCTAAAGGCCGTGGTGACCGTATCCTTAAGAGAACTAGTCATATAACTGTTACAGTTGCCGAAGTTTATTAGGAGTAGAGAAAATGGGTCAAAAAGTTAATCCTACCGGTATTCGCTTAGGGATTTCAAAAGACTGGAATTCACGTTGGTATGCAACGAGCCAAGAGTTTCCTGAGTTTGTCGAATCCGATTTTAGAGTGAGAGAATTCTTACGTAAAAAACTTGCTAACGCAGCGGTTTCTAAAATTCAAATCACTCGTCCTTCTAAATCAGCTCAAGTGATTATCCACACTGCACGTCCTGGTATCGTTATCGGGAAAAAAGGTGAAGATATTGATGCGCTAAGAAAAGAATTGACAGACATGATGGGTTGCCCAGTTCACGTTTCAATTCAAGAAATCAAAAAGCCTGAGTTAGATGCTTATTTAGTGGCTGAAGGAATTGCTCAGCAGTTAGAGCGCCGTGTAATGTTCCGTCGTGCAATGCGCCGTGCGGTAACGAACACAATGCGTATGGGTGCTGAAGGTATTCGTGTGAACGTATCAGGCCGTTTAAATGGTGCTGAGATCGCTCGTGCCGAGTGGTACAGAGAAGGTCAAGTTCCGCTTCACACTTTCAGAGCTGATATCGATTACGGTACAGCAGAAGCATTAACAACTTATGGGATTTTAGGCGTTAAAGTTTGGATCTACAAAGGCGAAGTCTTTGATTACCAAGCGAGCAATGAAGAAGAGCCTAAAGCAGGTAAAAGAAGAAGTAGCAGAAGGAAAGGTGAATAGTTATGTTGCAGCCTAAACGAACTAAATTTAGAAAAATGCGTAAAGGTCGTAACCGTGGTGTTGCGGCTGCAGGTAACAAAGTAGACTTCGGTGAATTTGGTATTAAAGCAACTGAGTGTGGTAGAATTACCGCGCGCCAAATCGAAGCCGCTCGTCGTGCTATTAACCGTTACGTTCGCCGTGGTGGTAAAGTATATATCCGTATTTTCCCAGACGTTCCAGTCACTGGTAAACCCCTAGAAGTACGTATGGGTAGTGGTAAAGGTAACGTTGAGTTTTGGGTAGCGAAAGTTCAACCAGGTCGCGTATTATTCGAGATCGAAGGTGTGACTGAAGAAGTGGCTCGTGAAGCATTTAGATTAGCATCTGCGAAGCTATCAGTTAAGACTGCTTTTGCTGAGCGTACAGTTCTTTAAGTTAAGTAGGAATTGAAATGAGTAAAATGACAAAAGCATCTCAATTAAGAGAGAAATCAGTCGAAGAATTGAGAGAAACAAGAGTAGAGTTACAGCGTGGATTGTTCAATTTGCGTATGCAAAAAGCAACTGGTCAGCTAACTAAACCACATCAGTTCAAAGAAAATCGTCGTGAGATCGCAAGAATTAATCACGTGTTAAATGATAAAGCTGAGGCGGGAGAGAAATAATGGCGACTGCAGAGCAAAACAAAGTAGAACGTACTGTAACAGGTAAAGTGGTATCCAACAAAATGGATAAAACAATTACAGTTTATGTTGAGCGTTTAATGAAGCATAAGCTTTATGAAAAATACGTTAAGCGTTCAACCAAGTTCCTTGCGCACGACGAAGAGAACAGCTGTAACATTGGGGATATCGTTGAGATTAAACAAGTTCGTCCACTTTCTAAGAATAAATCTTGGAAATTGGTGCGAGTGATTGAAGCAGCAAGAGGTTAAAAATGATTCAGACACAAACAATTTTGGATGTGGCCGATAACTCAGGTGCTAGAAAACTCATGTGTATCAAAGTACTTGGGGGATCTCATCGCCGTTACGCAAGTGTTGGCGATGTAATTAAAGTTTCTGTTAAAGAAGCGATTCCTCGTGGACGTGCGAAAAAAGGTGAGATCTACAACGCAGTAGTAGTTAGAACTCGTAAAGGTATTCGTCGTCAAGATGGTTCTTTAATTAAGTTTGATGGAAACGCTGCGGTTCTTTTAAACAATAACTTTGAGCCAATTGGTACTCGTATCTTTGGACCCGTTACGCGTGAGCTTCGCGGTGATAAATTTATGAGAATTATTTCATTAGCTCCAGAAGTAATCTAGTAGGAGAGACTCAGATGAATAAAATCCGTAAAGGTGATGAAGTTGTTGTAATCACTGGTAAGAGCAAAGGCCAACGCGGTCACGTTCTTCAAGTGAAAGAAGACAAAGTTTTAGTTTCCGGTGTGAATCGCTCAATTAAACACGAACGTCCTAACCCACAAGCGGGCATTGAAGGCGGTCGAATTGAGAAAGAAATGTTGATTCATATTTCGAACGTTATGCTTTTCAACCCAGAGACCAACAAGGGTGATCGCGTAAAAATCGAAGTAACCGAAACAAAAGACGAGTCTGGTAAAGTAACGGTTACTAGAGAGCGCTTCTTTGCATCAACAAATAAAAAAGTTGGCTAATTAGATATTCTTTGATAATATAGCCAGCTTCTTTTTAAGATTAATAGCAAAATCACAGGATGCATCGCATTAAAAGATATATCCGTGATTTGTTGAGGATAAAAATGAAAGCAAGATTGAAACAATACTACGACGAGATCGTAGTGCCAAAATTAGTAGAGCAATTTGGCTACAAAAACCCTATGGAAGTGCCAAAAATCACTAAAATTACGCTCAATATGGGTGTAGGTGAAGCTGTGCTTGATAGAAAAGTAATGGATAATGCTGTTGCTGATATGACTGCTATTGCAGGGCAAAAAGCGCAAATTACTTTATCGAAAAAGTCAGTTGCAGGATTTAAAATTCGTGATGGCTGGCCGGTTGGTTGTAAAACCACCCTCAGAAGATCAACTATGTATGAATTCTTAGATAGATTGATCAACATTTCTTTACCACGCGTAAGAGACTTCCGTGGTGTTAATGGTAAATCGTTTGATGGTCAAGGAAACTATAGCTTCGGTCTTAAAGAGCAAATCGTATTCCCAGAAATCGAATACGAAAAAGTAGATGCTATGCGCGGTATGGATATTAGTATTACAACTACCGCTAAGACAGACGAGGAAGCAAAAGCTCTTCTAAGTGCTTTTAACTTTCCTTTCCGCAATTAATTTTAAAGTAGGATTTTATGGCTAAAGTATCAATGATTAATCGCGAAAATAAGCGTACTGAGCTCGTAGCTAAGTACGCTGAAAAGCGCGAAGAATTAAAAAAAATCATTAGTAGTGAAGACGCTACTATGGAAGAAAAAGAAGCAGCAATGTTCGCATTACAGAAATTGCCTCGCGATTCTTCACCTATCCGTCGTCAAAGACGTTGTAGCATTACAGGACGCCCACACGGCGTGTATCGTAAGTTCGGTTTAGGCCGTAACAAATTACGTGAAATCACCATGCGTGGTGACATTCCTGGTTTAAGAAAATCAAGCTGGTAGGATAAGGGAGAATACGAATGAGTATGCATGATCCAATTTCTGATATGCTAACACGCATCAGAAACGCACAAGCTGCGGAGAAAGTAGTAGTATCTATTCCTTTCTCAAAAATGAAAGAATCAATCGCACAAGTATTGCTTGACGAAGGATATATCGAAGACTTTAAAGTTGAAGGTGATAAGCCTGCTACTAAAGCATTAGTAGTAAAACTTAAATACTACCTTAACAAACCTGTAATCGAGATGATTGAGCGCGTGAGTAAACCAAGCTTAAGAATCTATCGTGACAAAAACAGCCTTCCATCAGTATTAGGTGGTTTAGGTATCGCGATCGTTTCTACATCTCATGGGGTAATGACTGACCATAAAGCACGCTCACTTTCACTTGGTGGTGAAGTAGTGTGTGTGGTTGCTTAATCTTTAAAGGGGAATAGATATGTCACGCGTAGCAAAACAAGTGATTCCCGTACCTGCCGGTGTTGAAGTAAAAATAGCAGGAAACAATGTTCAAGTGAAGGGTGCTAAAGGCGAAATCAGTCTTCAGCTTCATTCAGCTGTAGGGATTGAGCAAGATGGTGGCGAGCTTCGTATCGTTCCAGATTTAGCGCAAACCAAAGGTAACTACGCAATTGCGGGTACCATGCGTTCACTCGTGAACAACATGATTGTTGGTGTATCAGAAGGCTTCGAGCGTAAATTAATCCTTAATGGGGTTGGTTATCGTGCTCAAGCACAAGGTGCTAAGTTAAACTTAACCTTAGGTTTCTCTCACCCAGTAGTGCACGAGATGCCTCAAGGCATTACTTGTGAAACTCCTTCACAAACTGAAATCATCATCCGTGGCGTTGATAAGCAAGCAGTCGGTGAAGTAGCTGCTAAAATCAGAGCCTACAGACCACCAGAGCCTTATAAAGGTAAAGGTGTTCGTTATGCTGATGAAATCGTTTCATTGAAAGAAGTTAAGAAAAAATAGGTGAAGTTCATGAGTAAGAGAGAAGCAAGATATAGACGCGGTCTAAAAACCAGAATTAGAATCCGCGATTTAGGTGTAAATCGTCTAACTGTTCATAGAACTCCAAGACACATTTACGCACAGATTATTAGCGCTGAAGGAAACAAGGTGTTAGCGTCAAGCTCAACACTCGTTGCGAGCGTAAAATCTCAAATCAAAAACGGTGGCAACATTGAAGCTGCTCAAGCGGTTGGTAAAGATATCGCAGAAAAAGCAAAAGCATTAAATATTACCTCAGTTGCATTTGATCGTTCTGGATTTAAGTTTCATGGCCGAATTAAAGCTTTAGCCGATTCAGCTAGAGAGTCTGGATTAGAGTTTTAAATTTAGTTAGAAAGGAAATAGAAAATGACAACTAGAGATACAAATATTACTCCTCCAGACGCATTTCAAGAACGACTCATCACTGTGAATCGTGTTGCGAAAACTGTGAAAGGTGGTAGACAATTTGCGTTTGCTGCACTTACTGTAGTAGGTGATGGTAACGGTCGTATCGGGTATGGCTACGCGAAAGCGAAAGAAGTACCTGCTGCAATCAAAAAATCAATCGAGCAAGCAAAGAAAAACATCCAAACAGTTGCACTTAAAGATGGCACTCTTCAATACCCTGTAACAGGTATCCATAATGCGGCTCGCGTATTTATGCAACCTGCATCAGAAGGTACTGGAGTAATTGCCGGTGGTGCGATGCGTGCGGTATTTGAAGTAGCTGGTGTTAAAGACGTTTTAGCTAAATGTCAAAATTCACGTAACCCAATTAACGTTGTTCAAGCAACGATTAAAGGTCTTGCGATGATGAAAACTCCAGAAGAAATTGCTGCAAAACGCGGTAAAACTGTTGAAGAAATCAGAGGGTAAGAGTCATGGCAAGCGAAAAAATTACTGTCACTCTTATTAAGAGTACAAATAGAAGACTTCAAAGCCACAAAGATTGCGTTAGAGGTCTTGGGTTACGTAAGATCAACGATACCGTAACCGTTGAAAGAACCCCAGAAAATATGGGAATGATTAACAAAGTTTCTTATTTGCTAAAAGTAGAGTAAATAAGCTCAGATAGGATAGGTATACATCATGAGATTAAATACAATCAAACCTGCTTTTGGAAGTAAATCAGCGAAGAAACGTGTAGCGCGTGGTATCGGTTCTGGTCTAGGTAAAACAGCAGGACGCGGTCACAAAGGTCAACATTCAAGATCAGGTGGCTACCACAAAGTTGGTTTTGAAGGTGGACAAATGCCTCTTCAAAGACGCTTACCAAAAGTGGGCTTTAATTCACAGCTTTCATTAGTAACAACAGAAGTGCCATTAAGCGCTTTAAACAAGCTTCAAGGCGATGTTGTAACCGTAGAAGCGTTAATTGCAAGTAACATTATTTCCGCTAAATTTGAGCGCGTTAAAATTATGTTATCAGGCACAATTGACAAAGCTCTAACCATTAAAGGTACCAAAACAGTTAAAAATAGCCGTGGCAACGAAGTTGTTGTCGACGTTGTAAAAGTAACTAAAGGTGCTAAAGCGGCGATCGAAGCTGCTGGCGGTAAAATAGAAGACTAACAATTATGAATAGAACGAATGCAGGGGGATTAGACAGATATTCAGGTCTGGTCTCTCGTTTATTTTTCCTGATTGGGGCGCTGATCGTATACCGTATTGGTGTACATATCACGATTCCTGGTATTGATGCAGTTGGCTTAATGTCGATTATTGAAAGCCAGAAATCAACCGGTGGTATTTCAGCGATGATTAACCTTTTCTCGGGCGGGGCATTTGAAAGAATGTCTGTGTTTATGCTCGGGGTAATGCCATACATTACGGCATCGATTGTGATGCAAATGCTTACGGTAGTTTATCCTCCGCTTGAGCAAATTAAGAAAGAAGGTCAAGCCGGTCAGCGAAAAATTACACAATACACTCGTTATATGACGATTGGATTTGCATCCGTTCAAGGAATTGTTTATTCAGTAGCAATCGCAAATGGTAGTTTTACAAATGGAACACAGGTAGTGCTCACAGAACCCACGTTCTTCGTAGCACTATCTACCTTAACTCTTGTGACAGGGACTGTTTTCCTCATGTGGCTTGGTGAGCAGATCACTGAGCGCGGTGTAGGTAACGGGATCTCTATGATCATCTTTGCAAGTATCTTGATGGGCGTTCCCTCAGGGCTTGCATATCTCTTTGAGATGGCAAAAGTTGAAGGCGGGCTCGCATGGGCGCTTCCTTTAGTGCTTTTCGCGGTGATCTTGGCGGTAATCTTCTTCATTGTGTTTGTTGAGCGTGGTCAGCGTCGTATTACGATCAACTATGCGCGCAGACAGCAAGGAAGAATGATGTCACTTGGTGGCCAGCAAAGCCACTTACCCTTAAAACTTAACATGTCGGGGGTAATTCCTGCGATCTTCGGATCAGCGTTTCTCTCTTTCGTCTACACAATCAGTGATGCTCTACGCAATATCAAGGTTGAGGATGTGAGTGCGGAAGCGTTAGCGAGCCTCGGTTTCTTGGATAAATTCGGTCATTCTATGGCGATTTTCTTCAATAAAATCGGCGTTGCAGGGGTGCGTTATTTCGCACCAGGTCAACCAGCGTATCTCTTACTATTTGCAGCTTTAATTATCTTCTTCTGTTTCTTTTATACTGCAATCCAGTTCAATTCAAAAGAGACAGCGGAGAACCTTAAGCGTCAAGGTGGCTTTATTCCAGGGATTCGTCCAGGAATTAATACATCACAATATTTTGATAAGGTATTAACCCGTATCACGCTTTGGGGAGCACTTTATATTACTGCTATCTGTCTATTGCCTGAGTTTATCAATGGCATTTTTAACATGAATATGCATTTTGGTGGGACCTCAGTCTTGATCGCAGTGGTGGTCGTTATGGACCTCATCGCACAGATTCAAGCACAATTAATGTCGCAGCAATATGAATCGTTAATGAAGAAAGCGAATATTAGTTCGGCATTAGGTGGAAACCCACCATCAATATAAAAATTTTGGAGTTTTAAAATGAAAGTTAGAGCATCAGTAAAGAAAATTTGTCGTAATTGCAAAATTATTAAACGCGGTGGTGTTGTGCGAGTGATCTGTTCAGACGGTCGCCACAAACAACGTCAAGGTTAAATTTATTGAGAATAAATAAAATATCGTGTAGAATATTCTGCTTGATATGATTTTAGAATAAGGTTAAGTATGGCACGTATTGCAGGTATCAACATACCACTACAAAAACATGTAGTTATTTCACTACAATCAATTTATGGAATTGGTGCAACTCGCGCAAAAGCAATTTGTGAAGCGGCGAATGTTGACCCAACAACCAAAGTTAGAGAATTAACAGAAGCGCAAATCGAAGCTCTTCGTGACAAAGTTGGACAGTACACAGTAGAAGGTGACTTAAGACGCGAAGTTTCTATGAGTATTAAAAGATTAATGGATCTTGGCTGCTATAGAGGTATTCGTCATCGTCGCAACCTTCCTTTAAGAGGGCAGCGCACTAAGACTAATGCTCGTACACGTAAAGGTCCAAGAAGATTAGTTAAATAATAGGAATAGGAATTTATAATGGCAAAACCTTCAGTAAAAGTACGCAGACGCGTAAAAAGAACGGTTGTAGACGGTGTTGCTCACGTACAAGCATCATTTAATAATACAATTGTTTCAATTTCAGACAGACAAGGTAACGTGTTATCTTGGGCAACAGCGGGTGGTTCAGGCTTCCGTGGTTCAAGAAAATCAACTCCTTTCGCAGCTCAAGTAGCAGCGGAACGCGCTGGTGAAGCGGCTAAAGAGTATGGACTTAAAAATCTTGATGTTAACGTAAGTGGCCCTGGCCCAGGACGTGACTCAGCAGTTCGTGCGCTTAATGCAATTGGATACAAAATTACATCAATCGCTGATGTAACTCCAATCCCGCATAATGGCTGCCGCCCACCGAAAAAACGTAGAGTGTAATTTAAGGAGTATAAGATAGAATGGCACGTTATTTAGGACCAAAGTGTAAATTAGCAAGAAGAGAAGGTACTGACCTTTTTCTTAAATCAGGCGCACGTCCTTTTGAGTCAAAATGTAAACATGATAAGACTCCTGGACAACATGGTGGACGCCCAACCCGTCTTTCAGACTACGGCTTACAGTTAAGAGAAAAACAAAAACTCAAACGCATCTATGGCGTTCTTGAGAAACAGTTCCGTCTCTACTATAAAGAAGCAGATCGTCGTCGTGGATCATCAGGTGAGAACTTACTTCAAATCCTTGAGTCACGTTTAGACAACGTAGTATATCGTATGGGTTTTGCTGCGACTCGTGCAGAGGCAAGACAATTAGTTAGCCACTGTGCAATCTTAGTGAATGGTGAAAAGGTAAACATTCCTTCTTACCAAGTAAAAGCTGAAGATAAAATCTCAGTAAGAGAAAAAGCTAAAAAACAAGCGCGTATCGCTACCGCTTTAGAATTAGCAGAAGGATCAGGTTTTGTAGACTGGGTTGAAGTAGATACGAACAAAATGGAAGGCGAATTCAAACGCGTTCCTGATCGTGCGGATTTACCAGCAGATATTAACGAATCACTCGTAGTTGAGTTGTATTCTAAGTAATATTGTTATTGATCCGTCTCTTAATTCAGTAATTAGGTAAATATATTTATGGCTTTAAATGAGTTGTTAACTCCACGAATAGTAGATATTCAAACAGATGAGAATCACCGCTCGGAGATCTCGCTTGAACCTTTAGAAAGAGGGTTTGCTCATACTTTGGGTAACGCTCTGAGAAGGATTCTTTTGTCATCTATGCCAGGTGCGGCGATTACTGAGTGTGAAATCGAAGGTCTTCAAAAAGAATATTCGGCAATTCCTGGGATGCATGAGGATGTGATTGACCTGCTTCAGAACCTTAAGGGCGTGTCATTAATTTTACACGATGCTGAAGAGGCGACGATCACTTTAAATAAAAAAGGCAAAGGTGTAGTTACTGCAGCTGATTTAGAACTTCCGCATAACGTGGAAGTGGTAAATCCTGATCACGTGATCGCAAACTTAACCTCTAGCGGCAGTGTCAACATGCGCCTTAAAGTCGAGATGGGTCGTGGTTATAGTACTGCGGCATCTCGTGAGCTTGAAAGTGGCGATAGTGCTTCTATGCAATTAGGTCTTTTTAAGTTAGATACAACCTTTAGCCCAGTTGAAAAAGTGAGCTATAAAGTTGAAACCGCTCGTGTTGAACAGCGTACTGACTTAGACCGTCTTGTAATCTCTCTTGAGACAAACGGAAGCATCGACCCTGAACAAGCAATCCGAAATGCAGCGACGATTCTTCATCAGCAATTAGAGGTATTTGTAGACCTCAAACCAATGCCTGAAGAAGAGCCGGAGCCAGAAGAGCCAGAATTTGAGATCGACCCAACACTCTTAAGACCTGTGGATGATCTTGAACTCACCGTTCGTTCGGCGAACTGTTTGAAAGCAGAAAGTGTTTACTATATTGGTGATTTAATCCAGAAAACTGAGACTGAACTTCTTAAAACCCCTAACTTAGGTAAGAAGTCACTCACTGAGATTAAAGATGTGTTAGCACAGTATGGTTTATCGTTAGGTATGAAGCTAGAAAACTGGCCACCACCTCACTTAGATACGACTAAACCACCAGCATAAATAAATTTAGATAATTAAGATTTAATAGGAAGTAAAAAAATGCGTCATCGTAAATCAGGTCGTGCCTTTAGTCGCACAAGCGCACATAGAACGGCAATGTTCAAAAATATGTCAGTTTCTATTATTGAGCACGAAATTATTAAAACAACTCTTCCTAAAGCAAAAGAGTTAAGACGAGTTGTTGAACCGCTAATCACTTTAGCGAAAAATGATACAGTAGCTAATCGCCGTAAAGCGTTTGCTCGTTTAGGTTCTAAAGAAATGGTTGCAAAACTATTTGATGATTTAGGACCACGTTGCAAAGAGCGTAATGGTGGCTATCTTCGAATTATGAAATGTGGCTTTAGACCCGGCGATAACGCGCCTATGGCGTATGTTGAATTAGTCGATCGTGTTTTGCCTCAAGTTGAAGAAGCAAACTAATAAAGCGATATAGTTTAAATAGCCGGTTATAGCGATATAGCCGGCTTTTTTATTGTGGTTATTTTTCTGCCGATTGCACAAATTTGTGGTAAAACTAGTAGGAGTAAATTTGCTTTCTCGGGGAATTAAGCTTACTTTAGAAGATTCCTTTAAGATAATGTTGAAGCCATTCGACGTCATCTTAAATTGATTTTCTGGAGGGGTGATCCCACCGATCAGAGCCTTGTTGAGAATGAACGACTTCTTACATATCGAGAATGCTTGCGCTCAATTGAGGACATATTTTTTAATATTTTATGACTAGGGAATACGCAGTGACTAAACAAAAAAATAATAAATTGAAAGATGAGGGTGTCTATAAGGACACGCTTAATTTACCACAGACCGATTTCGCGATGCGCGGGAACTTACCGGTTCGTGAGCCTATATTTATTGATCACTGGAATAATATTGACCTATACAAAAAGCAACGTGCAAAATTTGAAGGCCGTCCTAAATTCGTCTTACACGATGGCCCTCCCTATGCGAACGGAGCGATCCACTTAGGTCATGCAGTGAATAAAATATTAAAAGATATGATTATTAAGTCCCGCGGACAATTGGGCTATGATGCGCCCTATGTTCAAGGCTGGGACTGTCACGGATTACCCATTGAATTAGTGGTTGAGCGTAAATTTGGTAAAGTTGGTGAAAAACTGACGGAAGCGGAATTCCGCGCGAAATGTCGCGAATTTGCGAAAAGCCAAATTGATATTCAAGCTGAAGGGATTGAGCGCTTAGGGGTGTTATCTCATAAAGAAGCCCCTTATATCACGATGAATCAAGATACCGAAGCGGATATCGTACTTGCACTTAAAGAGATCGTAAAAGGCGGTCATATTGAGAAGGGTGCCCGTCCGGTTAACTGGTGTATCGATTGTGGATCGTCACTTGCGGAAGCTGAGGTGGAGTATGAAGATAAAACCTCGCTCAGTATCGATGTGGCCTTTGGTGTGGAAGATCAAGCAGAGCTTGAAAAACGCATTAATGTGAGCCTTGATAAGCCGGCATCTGTCGTAATTTGGACCACAACGCCTTGGACACTTCCGGGAAATGCCGCCGTATCCGCACATCCTGAATTTGATTATGTGGTTGTTGATGCTGAAGAGGCCTATTATCTTGTTGCCGCTGAACTTGCAGAATCACTTCGCGAGCGTTGGGGGAAAGCGCTTCCGGTTGTTGCCGAATTTAAAGGGGAAGCCCTCGAGAATCTACGCGTATTTCACCCATTCTCAGGTGAAACTGTGCCCGTTATTTTGGGCGATCACGTCACATTAGATGCCGGTACTGGATTTGTTCATACCGCACCTGCACACGGTGAGGAAGACTACGCTGTTGCGCAAAAATACAATGTTAGTTTTGAAAACTACGTCCTTGCAAACGGAACGTTTAATTCACAAACGCCCTTCTTTGCGGGCATGAATATCCGTAAAGCAGAGCCTGAAATCCTCGCAAAACTTGAGGAAAAAGGGATCTTAGTCTGCCAAAGCAAGATTCGCCATAGCTATCCTCATTGTTGGCGCCATAAAACGCCTACTATTTTCCGTGCAACACCACAATGGTTTATCAGCATGGATAAAAAAGGATTGCGTCAGGATATTTTAAGCGAGATTGATAAAGTTCAATTCGTTCCAAGCTGGGGGCGTGAGCGCCTTTACGGCATGATCGAAGGTCGTGGTGATTGGTGTATTTCACGCCAGCGCTATTGGGGTGTGCCGATTCCGTTCTTCCTTCATAAGGAGACCGGTGAGCTTCATCCTCGTACCGATGAATTACTGCAAGAGGTGTCAGATCGCATTCGTAAAGATGGATTAGAAGCCTGGTTTGGCGCAACGGTAGAAGACTTTTTACCCGCCGGTGAAGCCAATGATTATGAGAAAAACCGCGATATTTTAGACGTTTGGTTTGACTCCGGAACGACGCACTTTAGCGTCTTATCACGTCGTGATGAACTGCAATATCCTGCTGATCTCTATCTTGAAGGATCGGATCAGCATCGAGGTTGGTTCAACTCATCGATCTGTACTTCGACCGCGATTAACGGCATTGCGCCCTATAAAGCGCTCTTAACCCACGGATTTACCGTTGATGGTCAAGGCCGCAAAATGTCTAAATCATTAGGCAATGGGGTCGATCCACACGAAGAGATCAAAAAACGTGGGGCGGATGTCTTAAGACTTTGGGTATCATCGACCGACTATCGCACTGAAATTCCGGTATCTGATGAGATTTTAACCCGTACTGCGGACACTTATCGCCGTATTCGTAACACAATGCGTTTCCTCCTTGCGAACACCAATGAGTTCGATATGGATGAAAATGGATTAAGTTATGATGAGATGCTCCCGCTTGATCGCTGGATTGTGGACCGCGCGCTAACAGTGCAAAAAGAGATTGCGGAAGCGTTCACGAGCTACTCATTCCATAATGTGTATCAAAAGCTGCATTACTTCTGCTCGATCGACTTAGGCAGTTTCTATCTCGATATTATTAAAGACCGTCAATACACCTGTGCGAAAGAGTCACTGGCACGCCGTTCGTGTCAAACCGCTCTGTTCCACGTGCTTGAAGCGATG
This sequence comes from Ignatzschineria sp. RMDPL8A, assembly GCF_029815055.1. Lineage (NCBI taxonomy): Bacteria > Pseudomonadati > Pseudomonadota > Gammaproteobacteria > Cardiobacteriales > Ignatzschineriaceae > Ignatzschineria > Ignatzschineria sp. RMDPL8A. Next base: position 459,586 of record NZ_JAPPWA010000002.1, read on the forward strand.
GTTCGCTGGATGGCGCCGATCTTATCATTTACTGCAGAAGAGATCTGGCTCAACATGCGTGAGCGTGGCGATGAGCGCAGTGAATCGGTCTTTCTTGAGACGTTCTACGAAGGTTTAGTGCCGCTTGATGAAAATAGTGCGTTTTCGCATAAATTCTGGAGCGAGCTGTTAACGGTTCGTGCGGAAGTGGCGAAAGCGATCGAAAAAACGCGTAACGAAGGGGCAATTGGTGCCTCGTTAGAAGCGCGCGCGGTAATCTACGCCGACGGCGAGCTCTATAATGATATTGCTGCCCTTGAAGATGAGTTACGCTTTGTCCTTCTCACTTCATACGCGGAAGTCAAACCGATGGCGGAAAAACCAAGCGATCTTGAGACTTTAGAGGTGGAAGGATTGACCTTTGCAGTAGCGGTATCGGCGCTTGGTGAAGAGTATCACAAGTGTGAACGCTGCTGGCATCATCGTGATGATGTGGGCAAAGTGGAAGTGCACCCAACGCTCTGTGGTCGCTGTGTTGAGAACCTCTCTCCATTAGGTGAAGAACGAAAATATGCGTAATATACGTCTATTTAGAAAAGAACTGGCGATGAAATATCGCTGGTTCTTTTTTGCATTGGTGGGAATCATTTTGGATTTTGTGACCAAACAGATCGCCCACACTCAATTAATTCCTGGGATTTCGGTGCCAGTTTTGCCCTTTTTGGACTGGAATCTACTATATAATAAAGGGGCTGCATTCAGCTTTCTGTCCGACCAAGGAGGGTGGCAGCGTTGGTTTTTCACCGCGGTCTCCTTTTTTGCCTCGATCGCCATCGCCTATTGGATGGTGAAAACAGATCGCCGTGATCGCCTGCAATTGTGGGGATTAACCCTCCTTCTATCAGGTGCAGTGGGCAATTTTATTGACCGACTTTTCCTCGGGAAAGTGATCGATTTTATACATGTCTCCTATGGCTGGTTTAACTGGCCGGTCTTTAATGTAGCCGACATTTTTGTCTCCGTTGGCGTCGTAATTATTTTAATAGCCTCTTTTTTCGAGGGGCGTCAAACGAAGCATTTAACTCAGAATTAGGTAAAAGAGTAACAATGACCATTTTAAGTGAGATTTTAGATTTTAATAAAGAGTTCGTTGATGCAAAAGAGTATGGCGAACTGCGTACGGATAAATATCCTAGCCGTGAAATTGCGATTTTAACCTGTATGGATGCGCGCATCGTGGAATTATTACCGAAAGCGATGGGCATCAAAAATGGGGACGCGAAGATCATCAAAAACGCCGGCGCATTAGTGAGTCACCCTTGGGGGGCGGTGATGCGTAGCTTGATTGTGGCAGCGCTTGAATTTAATGCAAAAGAGATCTTAGTGATCGGGCACACCGACTGTGGTATGCGCGGATTTGAGCCACAACATCTGCTCGATAAAGCGATGAAATGTGGCATCAAAGAAGAGACCATCACCACCCTTCGTAACGCCGGGATTGATCTTGATGGCTGGTTACGCGGGTTTGATAATGTGGCCGATTCGGTGCGTTATACCGTTGAAAAAGTAAAAAATCATCCACTCATGCCGCAACATGTCGCCATTCACGGCCTTGTGATGCATCCAACGACCGGGAAACTTCATACCGTGGTTGATGGCTATAAAAATGAGACCAATCCCAATATTCCAGATCTCCTTCAATCTTATCAAAAAGAGGGCACGGTGCCATGCTGCTGTTCAGGCGATCACCTTGAAGATTGCAGCGTCTCTGAGTTAGAACTGAGTGATGCCGTGGACCCGAATAAAAGTGCGGTCGCCGCTGAGATTGAATCAGCAACCAAAAAAGCGTAATCGCTTTCATTCATTGTTAATTTAAAAAGAGACTATGACAAAGAAAATTTACTTAGCCAATCCTCGCGGTTTTTGTGCGGGGGTTGACCGAGCGATCACCATTGTGGAGCGTGCCCTAGATATCTTTGGCGCGCCGATCTATGTGCGTCACGAAGTGGTGCATAATAAATATGTGGTCGATACCTTAAACGATCGCGGCGCGATTTTTGTAAACGAGCTCGATGAAGTGCCTGATGGAAAGATTGTGATCTTTTCCGCGCATGGCGTATCAAAAGCGGTGCAAGCGGAAGCGGAGCGTCGCGGGTTAAAAGTGTTTGATGCCACCTGTCCGCTTGTGACAAAAGTGCACTTAGAAGTGAGCCGATTTGCTATCGACGGGAAAGATACCGTATTGATCGGCCACGCCGGACACCCGGAAGTGATCGGGACGATGGGGCAGTTTGATACCTCACATGGCGGAAAAATGCACCTGATTGAAACCGTTGACGATGTCGATGCACTGGTGGAAAAGGTCAATAATCCGGATAACGTTGCTTATGTAACGCAAACAACGCTCTCGCTCGATGACACCTCAAAAATTATTGATCGTCTCAATGAGTGTTTCCCTAATATTGAGGGGCCGAAAAAGAGCGACATCTGTTACGCAACGCAAAATCGTCAAGATGCGGTGAAAAATCTTGCAGAGAAATGCTCACTCATTTTGGTAGTGGGCTCGAAAAATAGCTCAAACTCCAATCGTCTCCGCGAGCTTGCGGAAAATGAAGGGGCGGAAGCGTATCTCATTGACCGCGCAACCGATATTGATCTTGCATGGCTTGAAACTCATGAGAAAATTGGGGTCACCGCCGGCGCGTCCGCTCCGGATATCTTAGTGCGTGAAGTGATTGAGTGCCTTCAAAATGAAGGAGGCGCAACGCTTGAAGGGGATATGCCCGGAACGCCGGAAGATATCGTCTTTGCGCTACCGAAGCCGCTTCGTTTAGATATCGAAACGCGCGATCCCAAAGAATTAAAATAGGGATCGGACAATCTTAGCGATCGACAGAGCGATTAAAGTCGATTAAGACAGATTAAAAAAAACAGACATAAAAAACCGCAGGGCGTAACACTCTGCGGTTTTTCTTTATGCGTTATAAATTGATGTTGTAAATTTAATGGGGCTAGAGGAAGAGATGGAACGCGGGATTATCCGACTCATCGGCATATTCGTAGCCAAGACGATTGAGGAAATCCTCAAATTCGCGATTATTTTTCTCATCATTGGGGACCTGCATTCCAACGAGTACGCGGCCATAGTCCGAGCCGTGATTGCGATAGTGGAAGAGGCTAATATTCCATTTACTCTCCATCGTCGCTAAAAACTGCATCAGCGCGCCGGGGCGTTCGGGGAAGACAAAGCGGAGCAGACGTTCATCGGTAATGTGATTGGCTTTCCCGCCGACCATGTGACGAATATGCACTTTCGCCATCTCGTTATCACTAAGATCAACAACGGCAAAGCCTTGCTCTTGCAGTTTCGCAATAATGCTCTCTTTTTCCACATCGGCGCCGGTCAGTTGAATGCCGGCAAAGACAACCGCTGTACTTGGATCGGCAAAGCGGTAGTTAAATTCGGTGATGCTGCGTTTACCGATCATATCGATAAAGTTTTTGAAGCTGCCGGGAATCTCAGGGATCGATACCGCAAGCAGCGCCTCGGTTTTTTCGCCAAGTTCGGCACGTTCTGCCGCGTAGCGAATGCGCTCAAAGTTAACGTTGGCACCGCTTAAAATCCCGCCCACATGTTTAAAACCGTGATCGTGATGTTGTTGCAGATATTTTTTAATTCCCGCAACGCTTAATGCCCCGGAGGGTTCGCTCGCCGCACGGGTATTATTGAAGATATCTTTCATCGCCGCGCAAATCTCGTCGGTGCTTACGGTGACGATATCATCGACATATTGGAGCGCTAGATCAAAGGTGAGCTTGCCCACTTTTTTAACCGCCGTACCATCAGCAAACGTGCCCACTTGATCGAGGGTGATGCGCTCTTTTTTCTTAAGAGATTCGAGCATTGAGGCCGACTCTTCTGGCTCAACGCCGATAATCTTACACTCTGGGCGAATCGCTTTGACATATTTGGCAACGCCCGCAATGAGACCGCCACCGCCAACGGGAATAAAGATCGCGTCGAGATCGGGCTGTTGTTCGAGCATCTCTTTACCGATGGTGCCTTGTCCGGCAATCACATCGAGATCGTCAAAGGGGTGAATAAAGGATTTTTGTTCGCGATTGGCCAGCTCTAGAGCGTAATTGGACGCTTCATCAAAGGTTTCGCCATATAAAATGACGGTCGCGCCCATCTCTTTACAGGCGTTCACTTTGAGCATCGGCGCGGTTGCCGGCATCACAATAGTGGTGTCGATCCCAAGATGACGGCCACTTAAGGCAACCCCTTGCGCATGGTTTCCGGCTGACGCACAGATCACGCCACGATTGCGTTCTTCAGGCGTCAGCTTAAAAATTCGATTATAGGCCCCGCGAATTTTAAAGGAGAAAATGGGTTGCAAATCTTCACGTTTAAGCCAAATTTGTGTCTGAAATTGACGGCTTAAGAGATAGAGATGGTCGAGCTGCGTATTAATCGCAACATCATACACCCGGGCGGCCAGTATACTTCGAATTAATGGATCCATGATTATCCTTGCGTTCCTTTCTTAGTGTGATTAGTGAAACAAAGAATTCTATAGTAATCCACAAAAGGCGGCTGCGTCTAGCTTTCTGCTTTAATAATCAAGGGAATCTTGGTTAAGCTGTGTTAAGGGCGCTCTATTACGCCGATTCGGCATCCTGTTTCGGGCATTTTTCTGTGTCGCAGATCTCAGGAAGGAGGAGCGCAAAGAGGTCATTATCCTCATCAAAAAGCCCTTTTTGCCAATCATTCGGGTTAGAGAGGGAGAGGGTCACAAGATAGGAGTAGATTAAAAAGCCCCGCTGGCACGCTTCCTTTTTCTCAAAGCCTAAGTTTTCAACGAGTTCGCTGATGTAATCAAGACGAAAGGTATCCACATCGTCCATCATTTTACGCGCCACTTTATCCCGGCGGGCCCAAGCGCGAATGGCGAGCTCAAAATCCGCTGCCGCTTTCGCAGATTCACCTCGGGTGGGCAGATTAAAGATAATCGCGAGCTGCTCACGGGGGGGATAATGGGTATTTTTAAGCCGGCGAATCACCTGATCGGTCGCGCGCGTTTTCCAGTCGACTAAGATTTCTTGCAGAAGCTCATTGCGCCCTTTGAAGTGATGATAAAAACTGCCGCGGGTGATGCCGATATTTTGCGCCAATGTCTCGACGCGAACGGAATCGATCCCGCTTTTAATAAGCATTTGTTGACCCGCCTTAATCCAATCACTCCGTGAGAGCGGGGTCGATGATTGTTTGACCATAGCTGATTATCCCTTCGTTGATTTGGCTCTATTTTAGTGGTTTCACCTGCGATTTACCATCATGAGCGAGGCTTTTTTTGGGGAGAAATTCCCCATTTGATTGATTGTGCATGATATGAGGCAATGGGGCCTTGATATAGAACAAATTACCCTATTGAGTCGCTGAAACCCTCGATAAAATCAGGCGCATTATCATTTCATAGATCCCGCTCAAAATCGAATTAATTCCAATATTTTGATTAAAAATCATGCAATAATACAAAAACATACAGTAGTGTATTGACTTTCGTCAAAAGCACTCCTAAGATGAAACCATACAGCTCTGTATGTTGATCTCGGTCAAACGATACAGGGGAATAAAATAAAAAACAAATAAAGAAGAACGATAAAAACTTGGGAGGAATCACAATGGAAGGGATTGGCAAAAGCCTAATGGCGGCAGACCACAAAACGAATTATCACGAAAGTGGTGAGGGCGCACCCCTCTTTTTGCTCCACGGCTCAGGCCCGGGCGTTTCAGGCTGGACCAACTGGTCGAAAACCATCGGTCAATTTGATGATAAATGGCGCGTGATTGTGCCCGATATCGCAGGCTTTGGGTTTACTGAATTTAAAGAAGATTCAAAATACAACATCAAGCTCTGGGTGCATCATTTAATCGGCATTATGGATGCGCTTGGCATTGAGAAAGCCTCATTTGTAGGTAACTCATTTGGCGGCGCTCTTGCGATCGGATTAGCGCTTTTTGATCCAAGCCGCGTGGATAAATTGATCCTACTTGGAACACCGGCCGGTGAATTTGTCCAAACGCCTGGATTACGTGGCGCGTGGACTTATGAGCCCTCAGTTGAAAACATGCGTTCCTTATTGGAGCTCTTCCCATACGATAAATCTTTTATCACCGACGAGCTGGTGAAAAGCCGTTACGAAGCCTCTGCCCGTGAAGGGGCGCAAGAAGCGTTGCGTAAACTCCTTCCCAAGCCAAAAGATGATGGGGTGACCATGGTTCGTGGCTTCCCGGATACCTCGCTTGTCAACATTCAAGCGCCGACATTAGTAGTGCACGGCCGTGAAGATAATGTAGTGCCGCCTGAGTGTGGATTACTCCTTGCAAAAACGATTCCAAACGCCGATCTCTACCTCTTTGGCCAATGCGGTCACTGGGTACAAACCGAGCAATCTGAGAAGTTTGTATCGATTGTGCGTCAATTCTTGGAGGCATAATTATGAGCCGTAATGTATTAGAACGAGTGCTGTGGCACTTGTCGGTGGAGCGTCTTGCGAAAGATCGTTTCCGCGAAGATCCTGAACGCTATCTCTCCCGTTTTGATTTAGATGACGATGAGAAACAGATGGTGCTTGAGTTTGATGTGGCGGGCTTACAAAAAATCGGGGTGAATCCGATGCTCACCATGGGCTTTTGGCAGGAGATGTCTCCAAATCGCAGTATGCGCCTCTATAAAGAGAAATTGGGCGCTGCGGGGAAAGATCTCAATGCGTTTTCAGCGGCGTTAAAGGAGTAGGAAATGGCGAAAATTGTAGGAGGCTTTTGGGTGCCTCATGACCCAGTAATGTTTGTAGCGCCGGACGCGCCGGAAAAATCGGTAGCGGATCGTATGTGGAAAGCGTATGAAACCTGCGGAAAACGCATGGCAGAGCTCGATGCAACGGCTGCGATTATCGTTGGAAATGACCATTACATTCTCTTTGGTACCAACTGTTTACCGCGTTACCTTATTGGGACGGGCGATGTTGATGGACCGATCGAGAATTTAAAAGGGCTTGAACGGGGCGTAGTGGAAAATCACCAAGCGCTCGCGCAGCACATTGTCAAACAGGGCGATGTGGAGAATTTCGACTGGTCAGTGGCGCGCAGTTTCACCGTTGATCATGCCTTTTCGATCCCGCATCAATATTTAGTCTCTGTGGCGGAAAAAGAGCTAGGCCGTACGATTCCATCGATTCCAGTCTACCTTGCAAGCGGCGTGGATCCGTTTATCTCGCTCAATCGGACTCGCGAACTGGGTGAACACATTCGTCGCGCGGTGGAATCATTCCCAGAGGATGAGCGCGTGGTCATTATCGGCAGTGGCGGGATTAGTCACTGGGTGGGTACCGTTGAGATGGGGAAAGTGGCGGAAGATTTCGACCATGAAATTCTCGATCTTGGGGTGAACGGCGATCTCGATGGCTTAACCCGCTATTCAAACGAAGAGATTTTAGAGCGCGGTGGCAATGGGGCGATGGAGATTCGTAACTTTATCTGCGCAATGGCCGCAGTTCCGAATCCAAAAGGTGAAGTGATCGATTATGCGCCGGTGCGCGAGTGGGTCACAGGGCTCGGATTCTTACAGATTCACGCCAATGATGCGTAAGTCGGCCATTAATGGTCATCAATGATTAATAAATAATCAGAATCACAATAAAAATAATAATGCCGTCGCATCAGGCGGCAAAACAGTTGTAAAAGCTTAAGCTGTAAAGGGGAGAACAATGTCTAAAGTTTTTTTATGCAGTGCCGAGGAATTAGGTCCAAATTCACTTAAAAAAGTGTCCAATGAAGCGGTCGGCGATCTATGTGTTTACAATCTCGATGGCGAATTTTTCGCAACATCAGATATGTGTACCCACGCAACGGCATCACTCGCCGATGGGTATATCGAAGATGATCTTATCACTTGCCCAGTCCATTGGGGCCAATTTGATATTCGTACCGGTGAAGCGGTGGCGTTTCCCTGCGAGAAGCATCTGCGCACCTTTAAGATTTATGTGGAAGATGGCGAGGTTTTTGCGGATTTAGACGCTCATGCCGATGCCGCCGTTGAAGCCAATATTGAGCCGTAATAAGGTCGGCTCATCACTTAAATTGAGCTGACACAAACGCGCCCACCACACTTTAAAAATATAATAACGGGCGCTCATACTAAAAACGATACCGATAATAACAACAATAAGCATGTTATAAAAAATACGATTTGGAGGAAATAGATATGGCGAATCAATCGAGATTACGTCCTTTAGAGGCGACTCCCGCACTAACGGAGTTAGATCGTCTCTGCGATATGGAAGAGGGGCGTTTAGCTGGAAAGATTTTTTGGGATCAAGACATTTATGAGCAGGAGCTAGAGAAGATTTTCGCACGCTGCTGGCTTTTTATCGCACATGAATCACAAATCCCGAATGCAGGCGATTATCTCACCACCACCATGGGTGAAGATGAGGTGTTAGTGGTGCGTCAACGTGACGGATCGATCAAAGCGTTTTTAAATGCCTGTCCTCACCGCGGTAACAAAGTCTGTTTTGCGGAAGCGGGCAACGCGCGCGGGTTTATCTGTAACTATCACGGCTGGTCTTTTGGGCAAGATGGGGCGCTTCGCGGTGTTCATGAGTCGGATATTTATGAGCAGAGCGATTTTGATAAAACTCAGCACGGCCTTCGTTCCGTGGCGCAGATCGATTCCTATAAAGGATTAGTCTTTGCCACTTTTGACCCAGAAGCCCCTTCATTAGAAGAGTATTTAGGGGAGATTACCTGGTATCTCGATGCGATTTTAGATAACGATGAAGGCGGCACAGAGTTTGTGGGCGGCTGTATTCGTTCAACGATCGAGTGTAACTGGAAATTAGCGGCGGAAAACTTCGTTGCAGACATTTTACACGCCGGCTGGACGCATGACTCAGCAGCGCGCGCAATGCTTGGCGGCCCTGTGGCAAAAGTGAGTGACTTCCCAGAATCCTATCAAGTGAACTGGAACGGTCACGGCTATGAATTTGCCCGCGACTTTGTTGGAAACGCAGCGGTACTTGGCGAGCGTGCGATCAACAAATATCTTCACTTACATCGCCCGAAAGCGGAAGAACGTTTAGGTGAATTCCGTGCGTCGATGATTGGTGCGGTGTCATCCTGTACTGTGTTCCCGAACTTCTCATTTTTACCGGGGCAAAATACGATGCGCGTTTGGCAACCTCGTGGCCCCAATAAAATTGAGCTCTTTACTTGGGTGCTCGTCAATAAAAATGCCCCCGAAGAGATTAAAGAAAAATGGCGTAAAGGGGCGATGATGACCTTCTCTCCGACCGGCGTTTTCGAGATGGATGACGGTGAGAACTGGGAATATTGTACCAAGACAAGCCGTGGCGCAGTAACGCGTTATCAGGATCTTTTCATCGGACTTGGAATGAATACCCGTGTCGATGACACCGAACTTCCAGGCAACGTCTTTACCGGTCAAATTAACGAAGCGAATGCTCGTGCGTACTATCAGCGCTGGAAAGATCTGCTCGAAGCGGATAGCTGGAAAGATGTACCGGATCGCAATGGCAAAATGAAGTAGGAGGCTCCCATGACAGATTCAAATAGACAGTATGCTGATATCGATGCAACCCGCGAAGTGGAACGCTTTTTATTAAAAGAGGCGCGTCTGCTTGATTGGGAATGTTGGGATGAATGGCTCGGGACGCTTTCGGAAGAGATTCATTACTGGATGCCCGGGATTGAAAATCGTCGCCGTGAAGATAAATTAGGGCAATATACCCGCGAACACATGGCCTATTTCGATGATGGTCTGCGTGATTTAAATCGTCGGATTGAGCGCTTTAAGCAACCGTCGGCGTGGGCAGAAAACCCACAAACTCGTAACGTACATATCGTCACCAACATTGAGGTCTTTAATGGCGAAAATGAGGGTGAATATGAGGTGCATTCATGCATCTATAACGTGCGTAGCCGTGGGCTTGATGAGGAATATAAGCTTGCGGGCCGTCGTGAGGATATTATCCGCCGCGAAGAGGGTGAATTAAAGCTCTATCGCCGTAAGATTTTAATCCCGAACGCGTCGCTTTTATTCAAAAACCTCAACACCTTCCTATAGGAGGTAATGATGGGATGGTTAGAAGGCTATAGCGCGCTTGTAACCGGTGGCACCGGTGGCATTGGTAGTGCCATCGTGCGCCGCTACGTTAAAGAGGGTGCGAAAGTGGGCGTGCTTGCACGAAATGAGGCGGAGCTTGCCAAATTAAAAGAGGAACTCGGCGATTCGATCATCACCATTTGCGGAGATGTGACCAAGGCTGAGGATAATGCGCGCGCCGTTTCTGAAACGGTCAAGGCATTCGGTAAACTCGATACTTTTGTGGCAAACGCCGCGGTATTTGATTATTTTACTCGCCTTGAAAAGATTGCCCCTGAGGAGTTTGAGGCAAGTTTCCAAAAGCTCTTTTCGGTTAACGTTCAAGGCTATCTGCTCGGGGCGCAAGCGGCGATTCCAGAGCTGCGTAAAACGAAAGGATCGATGATCTTTACGCTCTCCAATAGCTCGTTTTATGCCGGCGGTGGCGGGATTTTATATGTCACCTCAAAGCATGCAGTTGTGGGCCTTGTGCGTCAGCTCGCCTTTGAACTCTCGCCCCATATTCGCGTCAATGGCGTGGCTCCCGGCGCGACGGATACGGCGATGTCGAGCTTAGATGGGCTTAATCAAAACAGTGTGCCGCTCAATGAGCTGCCCGATTTTGAGAAAAATGCTGCGATGGCGGTACCGCTTCAAAAAGTGGCACAACCAGAAGAGCATACTGGGCACTATGTGCTGCTCGCGTCGCGGGAAAATTCAGCGCTCACTACAGCCACCATTATTCACAGTGATGGCGGGTGGGAAGTGCGAAAACCGGGCGTTCATAATCGCTCGTAACGGGCAAAATATCGATATTAAAATTAACAAAGAAAAGTGAGGCAATGGCGATGACAGAGCGGGATTTACTTCAATCATTAACGCTTCCAGTGATGGTGGCGCCGATGTTTCTGGTGTCAGGGCCGGAGCTGCTCCTTGCGTCGTGTCGTGCGGGGGTGATTGGCAGTTTACCAACGCCGAACGCGCGGGATTTAACGATTTTAACCAGTTGGCTCGATCAGATTCAAGAGGGCATTGCCACGATCAAAAAAGAGCGTGGTGAAGGTGGTGAGCGTAATGAGAGAGATGAGAATGATCAAAATGTGCCCCTTTGGCTCTTAAATATGATCGTCCATCGCACCTATGACCGATTTGATGCGGAGCTTGAGCTTGTTAAGCAATATCAGCCACCGCTTGTAACTACGGCGCTCGGTTCGCCAAAACGAGTGGTTGCCGATGTGCATGCCTATGGCGGAAAAGTCTTTGCCGATGTTACTAATGTGACGCTCGCGAAAAAGGCGATCGATGCCGGCGTGGATGGGCTGATTTTAGTTTGTCATGGCGCAGGCGGGCACACAGGGCTTCATAATCCCTTTGCCTTTATTGCTGAGGTGCGGAAGTTTTGGGATGGCTACATTGGGCTTTCCGGCGGGATTATGAATGGTCGCGATCTTCATGCTTGCAAGGTACTCGGCGCGGATTTTAGCGTGATGGGCACCCGATTTATCGGCGCAAAAGAGAGTTTGGTGGTGGATGATTATCGCACCATGCTGGTGGAATCGGATTTAACGGATGTAATCACAAGCGATAAAGTGAGCGGCGTTCCGGCGAATTGGCTTAAAAAGTCGTTAGAGAAAAGCGGCGTTTCGATTGAGACCCTGCCGGGGAAAGCGGCGGATTTTTCAGGCAATATCGCTAACGATAAAAAAGCGTGGCGGGATATCTGGTCAGCTGGTGAAGGGGTTGGACAAATCACAACGTTTCAAACGGTGTCAGAGATTGTAGCGACACTTTTGGCTGAATATGAGGCGAGCTTAGGAAAAAAGGGACGTTCACCTGCATAATTTGATCGCCACCTAGAAGATTTTAGAGTATTGTAATTTATACAAGTTAATAAAATATAATATTAACAAAGATTAATTAAGATAAATAAAGATCTAAGAAGATCTATAAGAAAACCAAAGAACAATAAAAACAAATCGACGCTCATTGTAAGCGTGACAGAGATAAGTAAAACCAAAAAAGGTAGGTAGGGGGACATGATTTTAGATCATTTCAAAAAGGCAGCGGAGCAACTCGCGACCGCGCGTGCAAATCGCACCACCTGTGGGCGCATTTCCGATCAATATGGCATTCATACCATGGATGATGCGTATCGCGTTCAAGAGATCAATACTGAGCTTGCGCTCAAAAACGGTCGCCGCATTGTGGGCCGTAAAATTGGGCTCACCTCAAAAGTGGTGCAAGAGCAACTTGGCGTCGATCAACCGGACTTTGGCATGCTCTATGCCGATATGGAAGTGGGCGATGGCGAAGCGATCGATTCAAGCCGTCTAGTCCAGCCGAAAGTGGAAGGGGAGATTGCCTTTGTGTTAAAGCGCGATCTGCCAACGGAAGATACGAGTCTTGCGGAGCTCATTAGCTCGATCGATTACGTGCTCCCGGCGCTTGAAGTGGTGGATACGGTGATCGATAAGTGGGATTTTACCCTTGCCGATACCATCGCCGATAACGCCTCAAGCGGGCTCTACGTCCTCGGTAAAACACCGATCACCCTTGAGTCGCTCAACCTTGAATTAGAGGGCATGCTGCTCTATAAAAATGGTGAGCTTGCCTCGATGGGCGTTGGGGCGGCGTGTCTTGGCAATCCGCTCAATGCTTGCCTCTGGCTTGCACGCACCATGTCGCAAAAGGGCCGTCCATTACTCTGTGGCGATGTTCTCCTCTCAGGAGCGCTCGGACCGATGGTCAATGTGGCAAAGGGCGATAAGATTTCAATGAAATTGACCCGTCTTGGTGAAGTGAGCTGCGAATTTATCTAAGGGGTTTATCTACGATCATTTGATCGAATTAGATTCGATAGCAGTGCGGGCTAAATAACCGCCAATATCAATATAAAAAGAACAATTACTTACCTTTGCGATAAAGGGAAGCCGGGATTTTCACGCCTAAAAAAGGGGAAATCTCTCTTACGCTGGACTGTAAAAGCACACAAAACGATAAGAATAAAAAACCACAAAAATGATTGGAGGAAGCAATTATGTGTAGGACATTGGGCCGGAATCGGAGTTTAGTGTCTGCAACGGTACTGAATAATTTTCAGCAACGCCATCACGCGGCAGAGAGTGAGCGAGCCGATCTCGCCCCTGCAGCGGTCATGTGCGAATACCGTGCCGATGGAAGTTTTATTATGCGATCCCCAGAAGAGCTGCAACCTTACGCCCGTTGCGTTGGCGAGTGGCTCGACTTTTGGGCAGCGGAGAAGCCAGATCACACGTTTCTAGCGGAGCGTGAGGGGGACGGCTGGCGTACGCTTAGCTATAAAGAAGTGCGTGAGCAGATTGGACGGATTGCGCAAGGTCTTCTCGATCTTAAGATCCCGACGTGCCATCCGATTGTGTTTCTCTCCGGAAATGGAATCAGCCAAGCGCTTATGACTTTAGCGGCGTACCATGTCGGTATTCCTGTGGCAACGATCTCCGCTGCCTACTCTTTAAGACCGAAAGAATTTAGTCGTCTTAATTGGATCTTAAATACGCTTGAACCCTCGGCGGTATTTGTTGATGATGGCGCAAAATATGAAAATGCCCTTCGCGGTGTGGAAGTCGATAGCCGTCTCATTATCGAGCATAACGCAGAGCTCTTCCCCCAAGCGGTCACCTTTGATTCGCTCTTAAATGCAAAAGAGACGGATGAGGTTTCTGACTACTTTGAGCAAATTACCCCCAATACGGTGGCGCGTTATCTGATGACCTCAGGTTCAACCGCCGATCCGAAATTTGTGGTGCACACACAACGCATTCTCTGCTCAAATCAGCAGGCGATCGCGCAGTGCTGGCGCTTTGTGGAGCAAAAAGAGATTGTAGTGGTGGATTGGCTTCCGTGGAGTCACGTTTTTGCCTCAAACCATAACTTTAATATCGTGCTGCGTAATGGCGGAAGTCTCTATATTGATGATGGAATGGCGACCGATCAGCTCATTGATCGCACCGTTGAAAACATCAAAATGGTGAAACCTTCGCTCTACTTTAACGTACCGCGCGGTTATGAATTATTGCTCCCCTATCTTGAAAATGATCCGGAGTTTGCCAAAGCATTCTTTGGGCGTTTAGAGCTTCTCTTCTATGCAGGGGCGGCGCTTCCAAAAAATGCGTGGGACCGCTTAGTCACGGTTTCAGATACCGTTCGCGATAAGCCTCTATTTGTGGCAACTGAGTGGGGCACAACGGAAACAGCACCAGTGATTACCAACGTTCACTACACTTTGGATGGCCCGGGGAATATCGGGCTGCCTGTTCCCGGCGTTGAGGTGAAATTTGTTCCCACCGAGGATAAATTTGAGATGCGCGTTCGCGGTGAGTCGATCTTTAATCGTTATTTAGGCGACCCGTCGATTACTCAAAAAGCCTTTGACGAGGAAGGGTTTTATCACACCGGCGATGCGGGACATCTCGCGAATCCCGAGCGCCCTGAGCAAGGCATTATCTTCGATGGCCGAATCACTGAGGACTTTAAGCTCAATACTGGAACGTGGGTTTCAGCCGGGGTGATGCGCCCGCTCTTAGTGGATGCCTTCTCGCCTTATGCGCTCGATTTTGTCATTACCGGACACGATCAGGAATATGTGAGTGCGATGATGTTTGCAACGAAATATCTCCACGAACTCGCAGACGATCCTGAGATGGCGCTCTCGATGGAAGATCTCTCCGATCACCCGAAAGTGCGCACCGTGTTACTTGAGTGCATGAGTACGTTCCAAAAGGACAATCCTGCGTCATCACGCCATATTAAACGCCTCATTATTCTCGATCATCCGCCCTGCTTGGAATCGGGTGAGACGACGGATAAAGCGTATATTAATCAGCGGAAAACCTTAGCGCGCCGCCGTGATCAAGTGGAAAAACTCTACACCAAGCAACCGGGCCGAGAAGTGATTCGTCTGTCGGAACGTGTACGCAATTAATCAGAAATAGAGACGGGAGGCGGGCAATCTTCCTTCCGTTTCGAAGTAAAAACAACAAAAACAGAGGTTAAAGGAGTGACGTATGGTAGAGAAAGTACGTGCAGCGATTATCGGATCGGGCAATATTGGCACCGACCTGATGATCAAAATTTTAGAGCAAGGGGAAAATGTCGCGATCGATACTGTCGTCGGAATTGATCCCGATTCAGATGGATTGGCACGAGCGCGCAGTTTAGGCGTAAATACCACGCACGAAGGGGTCGAGGGCTTAGTTAAAATGCCTAGCTTTGAGTCGATCGACATTGTGTTTGACGCCACTTCAGCAGGCGCGCATCTCTTTAATGAGCGCATTTTACGCGAGCATAAAAAAGAGATTCAACTGATTGACTTAACGCCCGCGGCGATTGGTCCGTACTGCGTTCCGGTAGTCAATCTTGAGGAGCATCTTGATAAGAAAAACGTCAACATGGTGACCTGTGGTGGTCAAGCGACGATTCCAATTGTCCATGCCGTTTCAAGTGTGACCAAGGTGCATTACGCAGAGATTGTTGCTTCAATTAGTAGCCGCTCCGCAGGGCCTGGAACGCGCGCTAATATCGATGAATTTACCGAAACCACTTCCAAAGCGATTGAGATGATCGGTGGGGCAACCAAAGGGAAAGCGATTATCGTCTTAAATCCTGCCGAGCCACCATTACTCATGCGTGATACGGTCTATTGCTTTACCGATAATGCCGATCAGGAAGCGATTCGCACGGCGATTGAAAAACGCGTGGCAGAGGTGAATCAATATGTGAAAGGCTATCGCTTAAAGCAAGACGTTCAGTTTGAGGTGATTCCGGAAGATGCACCGCTTAATCTCCCTGAGATTGGCTATAAATCAGGCCTTAAAGTGGCGGTTTATCTTGAAGTGGAAGGCGCCGCTCATTATCTGCCTGCGTATGCTGGAAACCTCGATATTATGACCTCAGCCGCGCTTGCGACCGCTGAGAAAATCGCGACCAATTTACACACCCAACAGGAGGCCTAATCATGAGCGTACCTGAAAAACTCTATATCTCTGATGTGACGCTTCGCGATGGCAGCCATGCGATTCGTCATCAATATTCGATTGAAAATGTTCAAGCCATTACCAAAGCGCTCGATGATGCCAATGTCGATAGCATCGAAGTGGCTCACGGTGATGGATTACAAGGATCGAGTTTTAACTACGGATTTGGCAAGCACTCGGATCTTGAGTGGATTGAAGCGGCGGCCGATGTAGTTAAAAACGCCAAAATTGCAACGCTCCTCCTCCCCGGGATTGGCACCACGCACGACCTCAAAAATGCGTATAACGCAGGGGCGCGTGTGGTGCGCGTTGCAACCCATTGTACCGAAGCGGACGTATCGGCTCAGCATATCAATTATGCCCGTGAGCTTGGTATGGATACGGTCGGATTTTTAATGATGAGCCATATGACAACGCCGGAAAATCTCGCCAAACAAGCGAAATTGATGGAAGGCTACGGCGCAACGTGCGTTTATGTGGTCGATTCCGGCGGGGCGATGACGATGGATAATGTCCGCGATCGCGTCCGTGCGGTACGGGATATTTTATTGCCGGA
The DNA here is from genome assembly GCF_029815055.1 of Ignatzschineria sp. RMDPL8A. NCBI lineage: Bacteria > Pseudomonadati > Pseudomonadota > Gammaproteobacteria > Cardiobacteriales > Ignatzschineriaceae > Ignatzschineria > Ignatzschineria sp. RMDPL8A. The sequence goes on from NZ_JAPPWA010000002.1 coordinate 476,298, forward strand.
AACGGAGATCGGCGTGCATGCGCATCATAACTTATCGCTCGGGGTTGCGAACTCGGTAGTGGCCGTTGAAGAGGGTGCAAACCGTGTGGACGCAAGTTTAGCGGGAATGGGCGCTGGTGCAGGAAATGCGCCGCTTGAGGTCTTTATTGCGGTAGCCAATAAACTTGGCTGGAAGCACAATTCAGATCTTTATACCTTGATGGATGCCGCTGACGATATCGTTCGTCCCCTTCAAGATCGCCCCGTTCGTGTTGACCGTGAAACCCTCGCGCTTGGTTATGCGGGCGTTTATTCAAGCTTCCTCCGTCATTCGGAAGTGGCGGCTGAACGTTACGGGCTTAAAACCGTCGATATTTTGCTTGAACTTGGCAAACGTAAGATGGTGGGCGGGCAAGAGGATATGATCGTCGACGTGGCGCTCGATCTTCTCAATCGTCAAGGCTAACCGTAGACGTTAGACATACCTAAACGTGTCCCTATGAATTGATTTGATTGACTTGGTTAATGGATAGGGCGCGAACTTTGATCTCCAGGAGTAATGGATAATTTACTCACACTATATCTCCATGATATATCGCGATTTATCGCATTGGCTTAGATTCTGGGTAAGGGATCTAAGCCTTTTTTATGGGGGATTTAAACAATTTCACTCGAATCTTGATATTGATTAAAAAGAGCCTCGGTAAAATTGCCGAGAGACCGCTATTCACATAGCATGGAAGGGTATATGTAACCTTATTTCTGGAGGGCTTATGAAACATCTTTTTTCGCTCCTAGCATCACTTTCCTGCATGACCTTTGCCATGGCGCAGGCCGATATCGCAACCACCACTAATCCCGCTACAAATTCCGCGGAATATTCTCCTTATGATGTAGAAGTGGTGACCAAACAGACCCCGCAATGGTTTTTAGAAACGGGCAATTTTATCTCCCATCTCCAAGCGCTCGATGCATTTCATCAGCTTGAAAAAGACATTAAATCGGCGCCGTTTTATCAGGAAAATCGCCGCCATTGCCACAACATCAGTATCGATCAACATAACGGGCGTTATCGTCTTCTTGTCGGGCCCTATTTAGACCGCACCGATTCCAAAGAGATGCAGGTCTATCTTGCCAAAGAGGCCTATAAAAGTTTCCCTATCGCGCTCTATAAAGATCGTTACTACAATTTTGATCTAAACGTTCAAGCCAACATTCATGAAATTGCCGAAACGGCGTATCAAAACCGTAAAAATGAGCTGATTGGTCAAGAAAAATGGATCAATGTACTCGCTGAAAAAGAGGGCGTAGTCTCCCCATCCAATGCATTAAAACTCACCGCAGAGCGCACCGAATCCCGCGATAATATCTATCTAGAAGTGGCAACGGATGAGGGGTTTGCGCCGGCATTTCCCCTTGGTATCGCTTTTGCAGAACATGCCGGATTTACCCTCGATGAGCTCTTTTGGTGCAGTGATAATGGATTGATGTTTATGCTCGATGGGCACTATTATCAGATGCGCGTTGAGCCGCTAGCGTCGAGTGATTTGACCGATAATGTCGCGAAAGATCCCGCGCTTGATCTAACCAATATTAAACGTAAACCGCTTAATGAATTTGATGCGACGCGCTTTAATGCCCAAGTGATTTCGGGCGATGTGGCCTCTGAGGGGTATCATGAATCGCTCCTTAAAATTGAGGTAAAATCGCTTGAGAAAAATCGTCGCGGGCAGGTGCTTTACCATATTTTAGATGGCTCGTGGGCCGATCATAACAGTGAATCGGTGGAGCTTGGCAGTTATAAATGGGACGGTAAAACCTTAACGCTCTACACCTATTGGGCCCGTTTAGGCGATGCGCCGGTGAGCCCTTTTGGTGGGCAAAAAATCACCTATCATTGGGATGATAAAGCACGTAAATTTACCTTAAATAACTTTGAAGAGTATTCGCTGGTTCCCGGGTTTTGGCAGGGCAGTGATGGCCGATCGGTGGTTGATCTGCCGATGGGTAAAGACTCCATTTTAGAAACGCCGCGAATGCCGGAAGATGAAAAACTGATTAATGAATATATCAGCGCCCATAAACTCGGTTTTTACTCGAATCGTGAGACGCTCAACCGTAAGTTTTTACTTGGGGATAATGCCCGTAAATTGATGGATGAAGTGCGCGGAGTGATGAAGCAAAGCATCGAGGCGAAAACGGGTGATTGGGAAGAGCGCGCGAAAAAAGGCGATATGCGTTTTATGAAGTAATGCCTTAAAGCAGCATTAAAAAAAGCCTTATTCTGATTGAGTTTTACGCTTAGAATAAGGCTTTTTCTTGTTATATCGGAATCTCGATATGGCAAAAAGATTAACGCAAGGTCATTACATCAATTGAGGTGTCGGCTAATTTTTCCGGATCAAGCACCATTTTGCGTTTAAACCACATGCGTCCAATGCCGATCACTTTTGGGTCATTGATCGCTACAATGGAGCGGACGCGATTTTCACTATCGAGGTGAATATAGGCTTTTTGCGTCTCGCCACTGTCGCGAATAATGAGCGTGCACTCCTCATCGATGGGAAGGCTCATAATCTGAATGTTATGATCGTATTGATCCGACCACACCCACGGAATTTCCCCATAGGCCGGCGGATTTTTCCCCATAATCGCTTTCGCGGCGATCATCGCTTGATATTGTGCGTTGGCCCAGGATTGCGTACAAAAGCCGACAACGGGGTGAATCGCCACATCGCCTGCAGCATAGATATTCGGGTCAGACGTTTGGCCAAACTCATCGACGATAATCCCGCCTTTAATCTCAAGCCCCGCATTTTCCGCAAGTTCTGTAGCAATCTCAGCACCCGCCCCAACAAGGACGATATCGGCATTCACCTCATCGCATTCCGTTGTTAAAGTCAGCGTGCCATCGGCATTTTCTGCAAGATCGATCGCCCCGCAATTAAGGTGAATGTTGGTCCCTTTTCCGGTATGAAGAGTGTAGAGATACTCAGAAACCTCAGGCGGTGCACTTCGGCCACATAGACGCGGTGCAAGCTCAAAAAGATCCACATTAAGCCCAAGTTTATTCGCCGTTGCGGCCACTTCCAGCCCAATCCAGCCGCCACCAATAATCGCTAAGCGTTTTCCGGCTTTAAAAGCCGCTTGCAGTTTTAACGAATCATCAATGGTGCGAAGGGTATGCACATTTTCAAAGGCAGTCCAATTGGCATTTGGCACACGAGGACGGCTACCGGTGGCTAAAATGAGGCGATCATAGGGGAGTGTTGTCCCATCATTTAAGGTGACGGTTTGCGCATCACGATCGATCGCTTCTGCGCGCTTGGGTTTATGCCAATCGATGTTGAGCGCGTCGATCACCTCGGGTGAAAAAAACGATAAAATCTCAGGGGATTCCTCGCCGGCGAGCACACTTTTTGAGAGAGGCGGGCGCTCGTAAAAGATCTTTTCTTCATCAGAAATAATGGAGAGCGTTCCCTCAAAACCCTCTTTACGCAAGGTCTGCGCCGCAAATGCCGCCGCTTGACCGCCCCCGATAATGACAATGGATTCCATTGTTCTCCTCCTCACAATTTAACGGTTTTATTTTTTATTGTTCTTTAGCCGTTTGATTTATATCAACCATACAGCTCTGTATGGTTAGCATAGCGCGGAATAAAAAAGGGTGCAATAGGGAGGCCGGGAATTGGCAGATTATTGCACCGGATTGGGTTTAAAATGATGAGTGTATTGTGAGATTATTTCGGGGGAATTAAGCGAAAGGTAGTCTCGATAAAGTGTTTTGCGCGGTTAAAAGGCGCTTCGGAATTGCCATTGATTTCAGCAGTGGCGGGAGAATTTTGCTCGGTCGCATTCTCTAGAGGGGCGCTCAGATCGAGTAACGGCCGTTCGGTACGCACTTTTTGATCGCTAATCACCGCATGAAAGGGGACGCTCGATAGGGTCTCTTCAGATTGAATAATCACAAAGCTAAACATGGTGATCGAATCGGGAATCGTACTTGGGCAGACTTTATAAAATTTACTGTTATAAATAAGCGCTAGCAGCGGCGCGATACTTTCGGCAGTTTCCCCATAAAGCGCGATCTTTTTATGAAACCATGGGCGAATTAAATTTGGAATAAAGCTCCAATAACGAAAGGGGGTTGTGCGAGAACGCGTTGCGGAGATATCAAATTCGTAGCGTTTGGGGTCCATCAGCGTTACGGGAAGCTTAAAGAGATCCTCATAAAAGGTCTTATCTTGTGGCTCGCTACTGTAGATATGGGTCGGGGTAATGCCAAGATGATTGATGAGATCAAAGACGCGATTGGTCCACTCATCCCAGCCATTGGGGTAGGGTGGAATGCCATCTTCATTTAGGTGATGCACATGAATATTTGGGCGCCCGGCAAAGATCGTTTCCGCCCAAGAAATGCGGTCTTCAGGCTTCGGCATCGCATTAAAAAGGCTCTCGTTAAAGAGTTTTGTATCGCGATTGGATTCACTGCAAATGATTAAATGGAGCGAATCGACGCGATAGGAAGCCTCTAAGATCATATTGATGTGGCCAAGATGGAATGGGAAAAACTTCCCTAAAATTAAGCCGGTACTCGGTAACATGATGCATCCTTAAAACAAAAGGTTTAAGTCAATAGTGTAGCATTTTTCGTGGCGAGTGGAAGCGCAATCGCAGGCATCAATCTGCGTTAAGAGCATGATATGATAAGGGCTCACTCTGCTTATTTATAGGATGATTTTATCGTTATGCAAGAATTGACCGATTTTATAGTGCCATTTTTGACGTGGCTCGTGCTTATTTTATACACCGGCGCGATTATTGGTGTTGCGGTGCAGGTAATTTATGAGACAACGAGTCCAAGTAAAACGCTCGGATACCTGCTTTTGATCATCTTTATTCCGCTCCTTGGGGTGATTTTATATCTCTCCATTGGAGTCAATTATCGCAATCGAAATATGTACAGTAAAAAAGTGATGGCCGATGATGCGACGGAAGCGGAGGTAAAACGCTATATCAAAACCCTAAAACATGAGGCGCTTGAGCTCGATAACCCCGCAATTCAGCAGTATGAGAATCTCGCGCGTTATATTGCTTCAGATCGGATTCATTGGCTCAGTCAATATAATGATGTGACCCTTTTAAATAACGGGGAAGAGAAATTTCCAGAGGTGCTCAAAGCGCTCGAAAACGCGAAATCCACCATCCATATTGAATATTACATTGTGCGGAATGACAAGATCGGCAACGCCATTAAAGAGGTGCTGATTCGTAAGGCAAAAGAGGGCGTTAAAGTGCGCTTTATCTACGATGATTTTGGCAGTGGTGCCATTCGTAAAGCCTATGCAAAAGAGCTTCGCGATGCGGGCGTTGAGATCTATCCGTTTCGTAAACTCATTTTTATTATGCTCGCTAATCGCCTCAATTATCGCAATCACCGTAAGATTATTGTGGTGGATGGCGTTGTTGGGTTTGTTGGTGGGATCAATATTGGCGATGAATATATCAACGAGGGGAAAGGCGCGGAGGATCTTTATTACCGCGATACCCACGTTAAAGTGGTGGGCTATAGCTGTTATTCGTTGCAATATATCTTTCTCTCGGATTGGAATTTTTGCGCCAATCAGCGCATTGTTCCTTCTGAAAAATATTTCCCTCATATCGACCGCTCGCAGTTTGATCATCACCAAGAAACGGCTCAAATTGTGGCAAGTGGCCCCGATTCACCGGAACCGATGATTATGAATTCGCTTATTTTAGCGATCGCTAATTCCAAGCGTGAGGTACTCATTACAACGCCCTATTTTGTCCCGTCTGAAATGGTCTTATCGGCGCTGAAAATGGCGGCGATGAGCGATGTGAAGGTGAAGGTGTTAATTCCAAAGAAAACTAACTCATTCTTTGTACGCTGCGCCGCGAATTCGCTCTTTGAAACGCTGATGGATGCGGGAGTGGAGATCTATCATTATGAGCGTGGCTTTATCCATGCGAAAACTTCGGTATTTGACCGGAAAGTTGCGATGGTGGGGACGGCGAATATGGACAATCGAAGTTTTGACCTTAACTTTGAGGTAAACGCGGTCGTCTATGATGAAGCCTTTGCAAAACGTATGGCGGACGACTTTTTTGAAGATCTCACACACGCGACAAAAATCGATCCGCTTGAGTGGAAAAAGAGCCGTTCGAAAGCGCGGATTTTCTTTGAAAAAGCGATCTATCTCTCCTCCTCGTTGCTCTGATCGAATATTGGGGTTATTAGAGATTAATATAGAATAATAGAGAGTTGTTTTCACTCCCATACGCTTCTTAATAAAAATCAAATAAGCGGTCTTTTCCTCAGATGATTGTCGATATTTCTTAATGATTGGGCAATATTTGTTATAATTTGCCCATTATTTATCGATGTATTATTAATGAAGGATCGTTCACGGTGAATCAGTATATTTCAATCAAGCGCCAGCCTCTTATGGGCTTTGTGGCGCTTATATCGGGCCTTATTCTGAGCCTTATGGCGGCCATGGCACAGGCCGATGAATCAGAAGAATATTTTCTTTACAAAACGGTGGAGGGCGATAGTTTATGGAATATTACCGAGCGCCACTTAACCGATATTAAACATTGGGTGCAACTCGAGAAATTAAATGGCCTGCCCAATAGTGATTATATCGAGCTTGGCACCGTTATTCGTATTCCGAAAGCGTGGCTTAAAAAGCGTGAGGCGAGCGCGACACTGACGGCGATTAAAGGTGAGGTGGAGCTTAAACGCGATAATCAAGAGATTGAGCTTGATCGTACAACCATGGCGAGTGATCGCGTTGTTTTATTGCCGGGAACGACGATCACCACGCATGACCAGGGCTTAGCCACCATTGAATTTAATGATGGCTCGCAACTTCTGCTGCAAAGTAATAGTGAGCTTGAACTGCGTCAATTTGATGCGCTTGGCGATGGGTCACTGAGTGATATTGAGATTAAACTGCATAAAGGGCGCGTTGAAAGTTCGATTCCTTCGAGCCCAATTTCAAACACCAACTATCGCGTTTCGACCGATGTGAGCGTAAGCTCGGTGCGCGGAACGACTTTCCGGGTGAGCGTTGGCGCTGAAGATGCGGCAATTACCGAGGTGTTGGAAGGAAAAGTGCAAGCGGATCGCAATACCGATAGCCAAACCATCTTACTTAAACGTGGTGAAGCGGTGGTGCTCGATGCCACAACCACCGAGATTAAAGCGGTTGAACTCTTGCCACCGCCGATCTTTGAGATGGAGACCATTGTCGAAACCTCGCCCTTTAGCATTACGCTTCCTGAAAATCCAAAAGCAACGGGATATCATCTATCGATCGTGCCTTTTGGAGAGAATCCAAAACAGCCGATTTTTAGCCAAAGCGTTAGCGGAAATGTGGTGGAGAGCTCGCAAATTGACGATGGACGTTACCATCTGTTTGTCAGCGCCATTGATGAATTGGGCGTAATGGGGATACCTGCGCAACACGATATTATTGTGAATGCTCGTCCTTACGCACCGGTGTTAGGTGCGCCGACCCATGAACAAAAACAGCTCCTTCGTGAGCTTGTCTTTAAATGGGATGCGAAAGATGAGGCGTTAACCAGTGGCTACTATCTCCAAATTTCAGACGATGAGAGCTTCCGTCTACCGATTGTCAACGAGCCGATTTTGCCGGGCGTTGAATATAATCTAAAAGAGGGGCTTCGTGCGGGGGTCTATTATTGGCGCGTCGCGGCACTTGATCAATTTGAGCAACGTGGGCCATTTACTGAGCCACAAAGTTTCCGCGTACTGCTTGAAAAACCTGCGCTGAGCGCGATGGATGTAGTGGTGAGCGATATTCGTTTAACTTGGCCGGCGCTTGAAGAGGGTTCGCAGTACCGCATTCAAGTCTCCACCGATGCGAACTTTAATCATATCTTCTTTGATGAAACTACCGCCGCTGCGGAAATGCCGATGAGCGCGATGAAGCCGGGCGATTATTTCTTCCGCGTGCAAACCATTGCAAGTGATGGCTTTGTCGATGAGTGGAGTGAGGGTAACCCTTTTAATGTTCCCGCAAAGTAATCGCTGTTAACGATCACTAAAGTAGTTAAAAAATTAAAGCCCGTGTCATAACGGGCTTTTTTATGTCGATCGGTTTTTGGTTTTAATCAATGAGTGACAAATGAAAACCAGAAAAATCAGGCGTCGCTCATCAGTCTTTTGGTTAAGAGCTCAAAGTGCGGGTGAGTCTTTGGAATCGAGCCGTGCCGCAACATAAACTGAAGCATTACAAGCGCGCTATTATCTTTAAATTGATGCTCTTCAATGAGCGTTGCAATCGAATCTAGCGGGAGACACTTAAACTGGAGCATCTCTTCGTCATTCACTTTAGGGATAAAATCTTGCGGCAGCTTTAAATCGTAACAAAAGAGGGTCTCTTGGCGAATAGTCCGATCGACTTCTTCCATATTGTGGAGCAGGCCTTGATAGCGCATGGTTACGGCTAAGTGATGGGGAATGCTCGCCTCTTCCATCGCTTCACGTTCAGCACTCTCATCGACGGATTCTCCATAGGTAAGCCCCCCTGCGGCGATCTGATCAAACTTAAGCGGGGCAATGCGTTTTTTAGTGGAGCGTTGTCCAATCCAGCAACGAAGCGGATTTTCCTCATTCTCAAACGTGGTAAATCCATTAATATGAGCGCCATAGGTACGCACACCAAAAAAGGGGGCCGCGCTCCGCTCGATCACAAAGAGAAGATCATTCTCACGGAGCGAGGTTTCATATACGCCATAGAGCTCCCCTCGCCATTCATTGAGATGGCCTGCCTCATAAAGCATTGCACTGATCTCGGCGATCTCGGCACTTCGTGATTCGGACGAGCGAGATAAAAATGGTTCGGCAAGCGTTATGGTATCTGAACTTTGATCGATGGTGAAAACCTGATGAAACGGCGCAATAATCTCCGCATGATCGCGGTGAATCCAGCCAATCGGGGCGCTATTATTGGTTTTTTTTAAGGCATAAAAATCCTCGAAACGGGGGGATGCGATCCGTTCGAGAGCAATTTTATAATTAATCATCCGTGATATATCACTTTTATATTGAGATCGGTTCGATCGGCTCGACCGATTAGCGCGCAATCTCGTCGATCACTTTAGGAATCATGCGGCTAAAGAGACGATTGTACGCCTCCACGCCGGCTTTCGCGTTATAGTCCAAAATGGTCTCTTCATCGAAGAACATTTTTGAGCGAATGATGCGTTGGTTATGGGTATCGACAAGGCGAACATGCATGCGCGCAACTGCTTTATAGGGGGACTTGGTAAAATCTTGCTCGAGCGTATAGAGATGAAGATCAAGGCGAAGCGGGGTACTTAAGTCGCTCGGTGCGCTGATTACATCGCTAAAACGGCCTGATTTGACGAGGCTCTCCACCATAAGATCTTGAATCATGCGCGGCACAGGAATGCTCCATTGACTTTGGGTGTAAAACTCCACCTGATTGTCGTGGCGTTTATATTCCATCTGTGTGGTATTTAAGATCGCTGAAGATTTCACCGGTTCAACGCGAAGCGCAGGCTTTGGTTTTGCGTGCGAGGCGGTAATAGCCTGATCATCTGGCGTAATGAGATAATGTTGCGGCGCAGGACCCGATTGACAGGCAATGAGCAGAAGCGACGCAGCGGCAGTTAAGCATAATTTATAGAGTGTTTTCATCGAATATCTCCTTATTCACCCGGGCCTTTTTTGTTTTGCGGTTTCCCCATAATGAGCGAGCTTGGCTGATGGCGAAGTTCCTCAAGCAGGGTTGAAATGGTGAAGAGCATTTGCGAGAGTTCCGGCCCAAGTTGGCTGATGGTGCCATCGGTATTGTTCGCAACGGTACGCCACTCTCTTAAAAGAGCATTAATCTCTTCGGGCGTTGTTTTGAGCTCTTCGAGCAGTTTATTAATGCGCGGTTTTGCACCAACGGCGATATCATTGCCTGTTGCCACCAATACCGAGGTATCATCAATCAGTTTTTCTACTTTTGGCGCACTCTGATTGAGCGCGGTGGTAATCGCTTCAATATTTTTAATGGTGACGTTGATGCTCGCGATATTTTCATCGTTTAAAAGACCATCAAATTGATCGGAAAGCCCGGCAACGGAGGTGGTGATATTGTTGATCGCTTCATCGAGCCGTTTTGAGAGCGAGGGCCCATTTTGAATGCGCGGCACCGGCTCATGATCGGTAGGAAGAAGCAGCTTCGAATCCGGCGTACCATCAGTGAGACTGACGCCTACAAGCCCGGTAATTCCCTTAGCAATCAGCACCGCTTTGGTGTCCTCTTTAATGGGCGTTCCTGAATTGATATTAAGCAGAATCGTCACAAAGCGCGGGTCGTCTTGATTGAGCGAAATATTTGCAACTTTACCAACTTGCACTCCTTGATAATCGATGTTGCTATTGACGGAAAGTCCGGCAACCGATTCCTGAGTAACCACACGATATTGCACGTAACTAACCTTTTCCGTCCCGACCGTAAGCCAGACAGAAAGGGCCATAAACAGCAGGGAAAACCCTACAATAAAGGCACCAACTAAGGTGTAACTAAATTTATTTTCCATATGCATCCTTTGTCGCACGGCCGCGCGAGCCTTGAAAATAATCTTGAATTAATGGGTGAGGATTATTGACTAAAATCTCCATCGGCTCAAAGGCGAGGAGCTTTTTCTCACCTAAAAACGCGATGCGATCGGTGGTGGCCCAGAGCGAATCTAAATCGTGGGTGACCATCACAATCGTTAAATTAAGCGAGGCTTTTAACTGGCACATGAGCTCATCAAATGCCCCGGCAGAAATCGGGTCAAGCCCGGCAGTTGGCTCATCTAAAAAGAGCATTTTGGGCTCAAGGGCGAGTGCGCGCGCTAAACTTGCCCGTTTTACCATCCCGCCTGAGAGTTCTTTGGGAAGGCGCGTTGCCGCATGATCGGGAAGGCCCGCGAGTTTGATTTTGAGCATCGCAATCTCTTTCATGCTCGACTCAGAGAGGGAATAGTGCTCTTTAAGCGGAATCATAATGTTTTCAAGCACTGTGAGCGAGCTAAAGAGCGCACCACTTTGAAAGAGCATGCCAAATATTTTTTTAAGTTTTAGTTGCTCGCCACTTGAGATTCCCCACACCGGGCGATCCATCAGATAGACCTGGCCGGAAGCCGGGCGCAATAGCATAATAATCGAGCGAACCAGCGTGGTTTTTCCCGAGCCTGAACCACCGACAAGGCCGATCATTTCACCCTCGTGCACCTCCATACTCAAATCTTCATGAATGGAGTGCGTGCCAAAACGGTTATAGATATGCTCAAGGCGAATCACGATCTTTCGATCTTTGGGGGCATAGTGTTTTAATGGATCCATTATTGTTCCTGTTGCTCCTTACAGTCCGATGTTGCGCGTGGTGATCGAAAAGATCGCCTCGAAAATAATCACTAAAAAGATCGATTGTACCACGGCGGTGGTGGTTTGACGTCCGACACTGTCAGCGCCGCCTTGCACTTGGAAGCCTTGATAACAGCCCACAAAGGTGATGATAATGGCAAATACTGGCGTTTGTGCAAGCCCGACCAAAAAGCTATTGATGGTGACGGTTTGCGGAATACGCTCTAAAAACTCCGCAAAACTGATATCGAGGAAGGTATAAGAGAGCACCATCCCGCCTAAAATCCCTAAGATATCGGCAAAAATGGTTAAAAACGGCATCGCCACCAGCATCGCAAGGAGTTTTGGAATCACGAGCTGATCGATCGGATTAATCCCAATCGTTTCGAGCGCATCCACCTCTTCATTGACCTTCATCGTCCCAATTTGCGCGGCAAAGGCCGATCCCGTTCGCCCGGCAATAATAATTGCCGTGAGCATCGGCGCTAAAATACGCAATGTCGAGATGGTAATCAGATCGACCGCAAAAATATTGACGCCAAACATTCGCAGTAGTGTTCCGCCTTGATAGGTGATCACAAACCCCACGAGAAAGTTAAGCAGTCCCACAATGGCAAGGGCATTGACCCCCGCGGTTTGGATATTGGCCCAAAAGGTACGCCAACGAATGCGCCACGGACGCAGAAGATTTTTAAAGAGTTCAAGCGAGGCCTCACCAGTAAAAGCGAGAAACCCCATAGCATCGATGGTGAGGTTGATTCCATATTTCCCAAGCTGACTGAGATAATTGAGCAGCGCCGGAGTTTTCGCAGGCGGCAGATCAAAATTGAGCTTGGTATCGATAAAGTTAAAAAGATCGAGATCCTCTTTTTTAAGCCCGGTAAGCGTGCCTTTTTTTCCCGCCTCTGAAGCCGTGTAAAGGAGCTTCGAGATAAGGTAGCAACCATTGGTATCGATCGATTCGATATGGCTGGCATCGAGGGTGAAATTCTCGGAAAGCGCATTAAATTTAAGTGCATCCATCGCTGATTTTGCCGTATCCATTTTGGGCAAAATCCAGTCTCCGGAGAGGGTAATTGAATCTGAATGAACGGTAATCATGAGGCATTATCCTGTGGGTCACCAAGATCAAGCAGTGATTTGCGCAGCGTTTTAAGGCGCGGAATGGCTGGAAGCTCGCAAATATAACCGCCGTTTGTCTGAATAATTAAGCGCCCAACATTTAAAAAACGGCTCACGATGCCCATTTTAATTTGGAAAAAGCTGATCTGTTTCGGCGCAATGTCGATAATCTCCGGTTTAATCAGCCCACTTTTAATCACAAGGCGACGATTGGTAAGAAGAATTTCGGTGGTAATAAAGTAGATTGCCGCGCGAATCAGGCGATACGCTGCGTAGATCAATACCCCGTAGCTCAGCCATTTACGCGGATGGAGATAGGTGGTGCTTAAAAGATGGGTGATTCCTTCGGGCATCTTATCTTGAAGAGTGGCAAAACCGAGCGCCATTTGAGAATAGAGATCATTAGCCATCAGCGTTTTTGAACGGGCAGGGAGCTCAAAAATATCGAGCACAAACATTAAGTTGAATGGGCCTTTGGCGAGCGCCCCGAGCCAGAGATAGAGCCCTAACAGAAGCCATAAAAGCGGCACCAAAAAAATCCAATAATGAACGCGAACGATCGACTCAAGCGTTTCATGATCGCCCAAGATCGTGCTTGAATCCCCATTATCGTAATGACTTTTCACCGCACGTTTCTCAGTAGCATCTTGTGAATCGGTCGTTGCTTTTTTAGGCCATTTAGGCAGATTAAATGCCGGTTTATTGAGCGCTAACTTAGGCATCGATAATTTTTTCTCAAGGGGCACTTCCTCTTTCTGGCGAAGCGGAATTCCTGATGATTGCATGGATGGTGTCGTCTCTGTGCTCTTCAATTCTTGCATGCGTAACCTACTATTATCTCCGATTTAGTTTGCGCCACTCGGCGGGATTTTGCTGATCACCAGGCTTGGACCAGATGCCAATTTTTTCATGTTGTGCGGTTTTTTCAGTGGCGAAGTATAGTTTATCATTATTATACTGATGATAAACAACTGCTTGCCCTGCTTCGACCATTTTTAGTCCGAGATCGTTTTCCTCGATGGGCTCGCCTTGGTAGATTTTCGCCACATAACGCTGATACCGATCGATATCAAGGATCTCAACGCTCACATCCTTTTTATTGGTAATGAGGGATTTAAGATAAGCGGTTGAATGCTCGCCCCACGGTTTTTGCTCGGTCTCTGGCGCATCAATGCCCCAAACTCTGATCTTTAAACGGGTATTTTTCTCATCGTAAAAGCAGTGCGCGGTCACCGTATCCCCATCGCTAATGGAGTGGATTTTACACGCGGTGAGCGTCGTCTTTTTCGGGATAGTATTATCGACCACATAGGGGTCTTGGTAATAGGAAAAGACCAAGAGCCCGATCGAGATGAGCGCAATGGGAAGGATCGCGTAGAGCGTCGGTTTCTTACCTTTTTTAAGATCGGTGATGATCTTTTTTGAACTCTGTTTGACGTAGCGCTTGCCCCGTTTTTGCTGTTTTGAAAAGAGCCCGTAAAGGTGTTGCACGAGCTCTTTGAGTAGACGGTTATTGCGATTGTTTTTATTGATCTGCATAACGAAAAATGACCTCCAAAATCTTAAAAACGACCGATTTACAGAAGCCCAGGAATTGGCACATAGAGGCGAATGAGGTGAAATACGCCGCAAGCAATGCTGCCCGCGATCATATCGTCGATCATAATGCCAACGCCGCCGCCAATCTTTTGGTCTGCAACGCGAATCGGCCACGGCTTTATGATGTCGAAAATGCGAAAGAGAATAAACCCGATCACCATATTAGTCAGGCTAAAGGGAATCGCGATCATGGTGATCCAAAGCCCGACAAATTCATCCCAGACAATGCCCCCGTGATCGTGTACGCCAAGCTCATCACTCGCTTTTTGGCAGATGTAAAATCCAAAGAGGGAAGCCACCACAATCACAAGAAGATAGGCCCATAAAGGGAGAAATGTTAATCCCACCCAAAACGGGAGTGCCGCGAGTGTTCCAAAGGTGCCGGGCGCAACAGGCGCACACCCTGAACCAAAGCCGGAGGCGATAAATTGAGCGGGCGTTTTAATGGTGATTTTTGGCTGAGTCATGGTCGCTAGATCTCCGCGAATTACGCTTCTTTCACAAAATAATGATCGCGATAATGCTTGAGTTCGCCAATCGATTCTTCAATATCATCAAGCGCTAAATGCACGCCTTTTTTCTCATAGCCCGGATGCTCGGGATACCAGCGTTTCACGAGCTCCTTGATGGTGCTCACATCGATATTGCGATAGTGGCAAAATTGATCGAGATGCGGCATATATTTCTTAATAAAACGGCGATCGGTGCCGATGCTGTTACCACACAGAGGCGTTTTTCCATCAGGGATATATTGGCGCACAAATTCAAGAGTTTTCGCTTCCGCTTCTTTAACGGAGATCGTACTCTCTTCGACGCGTTTAGTCAGGCCAGATTCGCCGTGAGTTGTAGTGCACCACTCGTCCATCAAACCTAAAATGTCGCTTGGCTGATGAATGGCGATGTTCGGCCCTTTGGCGATAATGTTGAGTTGCTTGTCGGTAATGATCGATGCGATCTCAATAATATGGTGCGTGGTTTCGTCTAGACCGGTCATTTCAAGGTCGATCCAGAGTAAGTTATCCGCTGATTTCATGTTAACTCCTAAATTTTCTGTGCACTGATTTTAGCATATTCTTTAAAAAAGAAGGGAGTGAGACTGATCTGTCCACTCCCTCGGGATCATCTAAGCGCTTAAAGGCGGGCGGTTGACGATCGATTATGCGCCGAGTTTACGCTGAAAAAGCATCTCATTTTTGCCATTCATTTCGATAAATTGATACCCATCGGTATTAAAGGCTTTAAGATCGTCGACGGTTTGTGCGTTGGTTTCAGCGGCAAAGCGCGTCATAAGGCCACGGGCTTTTTTCGCGTAGAAGCTAATCACTTTAAAAGTGCCTTTACTGAAATCTTGGAACACCGGCGTAATTACCGGCGCGTTTAGTGCCCTTGGCTGAACCGCTTTAAAATATTCATTCGATGCGAGATTGATCACCGCTTTGTGGCCCTGTTCCTCGATCGCCTCATTGAGTCGATTAGTGACCTGATTGCCCCAAAACTGATAGAGATTGGTGCCTCGATCGTTTTTAAGGCGGGTGCCCATCTCAAGACGATATGGGAAAATCAGGTCCAGCGGTTTAACCGCGCCATACAATCCCGAGAGCATTAAAAGATGATCGTTTAGATAAGTCATCTCTTTTTCAGAGAGCGTATATGCGTCGATTCCTTCATAGACATCGCCTTTAAAGAGAAATAGCGCTTCTTTGGCATTCTCGTGGGTGAAGGGTGTTTCGTAATTGTGAAAGCGCTCGACATTTAGGTCAGCAATCTTTTCAGAGACCTTCATCAGCGCCTGAATATCCTCAGAGCTGTAGCGTTTTAAGATCTCAACGAGCTCGGCAGAATGCTCAAGCAGACGAGGTGATGAGTCGCCGCGAAAGGGCGGGGTTGTGGTCTCATCGAGTGTTTTAGCCGGGGAGAGTAGAAATAACATCGAAAATCTCCTTTAGATAATCAGTTGAATGGGCAACCAGTGGTGTTTTATTTAGTGTGCACTTATGGCGAGGTCACAAGTGCGAGGCGTTTTTTATGCGCGTCATTGCGATCAAGGGCGTAGAAAAAGAGTAGGTTCGCTAAATAGGCAAAGACCGTACTGACAAGGAGGTCAATGGGGGAATGCATGCCAAGGCGAAGGCGGCTGATCAGCATTAAGACCGCCCAAAGCGTCAGAATCGAGCCCACCGCAAGCGTCCATGGATGTTTTTCGCGGGTTAAAAAACCTAAAAAGATAAAGACCCAGCACGCGGCAAAAATCGTATGCCCGGAGGGAAATGAGTATCCGGTTTCATGCTTCCAATGGTTTTTAAGATAGCTTGGCGTATGGGTGTCGTTCTCGGTTAAATGGGCGATAATTTCTCCGCGATGTTTGCGTTTGTTTTGATAAAAATCGGTAAGGTCATCGAGCTCGCCGTTTGCCAGCTCCACCACATAACTCATATAGGGGCGCGGTTCTTTGTAGAGCTGTTTTAAGCCGGTTTTAATCACTTGCGTCCCTGCTTGGAGGATAAACACGCTGAGGAAAATCATGATCCAACCATGCTTTTTATCACGGCAGAGAAGGACGAGCAGAATCGCTAGAAACAGTGAAAAGGCACCGGCATAGTAGGGCGCCGATCCCGTTTCCGTTAAGCCATAGAGAAATGCATCAAAAATGGTGTAGGCCTGCTCAGCGCTCCAATTCCAGCCGATCGCCCAGGTGATAAGTGGAATCGCGAGCAGTAGTAAGAAAACAGCGGTAAAACGAAAGGTCAAGGGTTTGAACGTATCCATGAAGGTCCTTTTGCGTTAAATATCGGTAAATTGAGAGTGAGGATGATCCGCTTCGAGGATCCCGTTAGAGATCAAAATAACGGGTCAACATTTGATGCACGCCATCCTCGGCATTGCTTGGAATAATCCGGCTTGAATCAAATTGCTCTTTAAGCTGCGGCGTTGCATTTTCCATGATAAATGAGGTGCCAACGAGATTGAGCATCGCAAGATCATTGAGCTGATCGCCCACCGCCATCGCTTCATCAGGAGAAACATTAATCCGCTCAAGCACCGCCTCAACGCCGGTGGCTTTACTCACCCCTTCAGGCATAATTTCAAGATAGTTGGAGGCTGAGGTCATAATGTTCACCCGCTCAAAATGGGCATGGGCTTTATCTTGATAGAGGATCGATTTTTCCGGCGGCACAATAAAGAGTGCTTTGGTAAAGGTCATCGCATCCCAATTGGTAATTGAATCGGTGTCGATATAGGTCTCATTTTCATAAAAGGAGGCGTGTTGCTGTCCGCCGCGATTATAGATGATGTCATCGTGATAAAAGACGGTATCAAGGGCGTGAGTTTTCTCAAAATCGAGCACATCAAAGACCGTTTTAGCCGGAAGCGTATGCTGTGAAATAACTCTGTTATCAAGGAAATCAAAGACCCGCGCGCCATTGTAATTGATGATGTAACGGCAATCTCCGAGCTCAAGGGCAAAGCGATGTGAGCTTGCATAACTTCGGCCGGTGCTAAAGATGATCTCAATCCCTTCATTTTGTAGGATTTTGAGCGTTTTCATCAAGGGCTCGGAAAAGGTGTGGGCGGGCGTTAAGCTCGTGCCATCGAGGTCTAAAAATATAGCTTTGATCGACATGTTTTCTGTGCGTTTAGATTAAAATTTGGGTCAATTATACTGAAAATTGAAGGAAAAAGAGAGTTTATTGCGCTTATCGTCCCGATAAATGGGCAACATATTTTGAATATTAACGGCATTATGCATTATACTTATACAGATGTCAGCGTGTGGGTCATAAATCTTGGATGCGCCTGCATAACAATAACGATAATGAAACAAAATAAGTGAGAAAAACCATGGCAAAAATGCAATCCTTACAAGAACCTTTTTTAAATGCGCTTCGTAAAGAGCGTGTTCCTGTGTCGATCTTTTTAATCAATGGAATTAAATTACAAGGTCAAATCGAATCATTTGACCAATTTGTCATTTTACTGCGCTCAAATGTGAGCCAAATGATCTATAAACATGCGGTTTCAACCATCGTGCCAGCGCGCAATATTTCGATGGATGATGGCCGTGATGATAATGGAGATGAAGCGTAATAATCATTGTTAACGACGATGAAACGCCGTCCATTTTAATCAACCTTAATCAATATTAAATAAAAGGGGTATTAGACAGACCTGAATGAGTACATTTGAGACACCGACGCCGGTCAGCGACCGCGCAATTTTAGTGGCACTGACCATGCCCGATACCGAATCCGGTGAGTTTGAGGAGTTCCAAGAACTTGCCGATTCAGCAGGCGTAGAAATGCTGGAATTTATTACGGGACGACGTGATACGCCTGACTTTAAATATTTTTTAGGCAGTGGTAAGGCCGATGAAGTCGCGGAAGCCGCTGAAAGGCTCGAAGCGAACGTCATTATTGTCAATCATGATTTAACGCCAAGCCAGACACGAAACTTAGAGAATAAGTGTGAGTGTCGGGTCGTCGATCGAACAGGACTCATTTTAGATATCTTTGCCCAGAGAGCTCAAACCTTTGAGGGGAAACTTCAAGTTGAGCTCGCTCAGCTGACACGCCTCTCCACTCGCCTTGTGCATAAGCATAGTAATCTAGCGCAGTTACGCGGTGGGGCGGTAGGACTTCGGGGCCCCGGTGAGACGCAACTTGAGCAAGATCGCCGTCTGATCGGAACTCGCATTAAGCAGCTTAAAAAACGCCTTGAAAACGTCGAGAAAATGCGTGAACAGGGTCGTCAAGCTCGGCGCCGTAATGAGGTGCCGACCATTGCACTTGTTGGGTACACCAACGCCGGTAAATCCTCACTCTTTAACCATTTAACCGATTCGAAAGTCTATGCGAAAGATCAGCTCTTTGCGACGCTTGATCCCACGCACCGCGGGCTCGATTTAGAGCATGTCGGACGAACTATTTTAGTGGATACGGTTGGTTTTATCTCAAAGCTCCCCCATGATCTAGTCAATGCATTCCGCTCAACGCTTCATATGGCAACGGAAGCGGATCTTTTGCTTGAGGTGATCGATGTGGTTGACCTTGAACGCGATCTCAAAATTAACGAAGTGGCGACGGTTTTAGAAGAGATTGGCGCTGATGAGGTGCCACGCATTCAAGTCTTCAATAAGATCGATCTTGACCCCCACATTGAGCCGCATGTTGGTAAAAATGAACATGGGGCGATTACACAGGTATGGATCTCGGCTGAAAAAGGCTTGGGGATCGATCTATTATTGGACGCGATCGCTCAGTTTTTCCAAAAATCCCATGTGCGCGAAACGATAGTATTGCCACCGGATGAAGGGCGCTTACGCGCGGAGCTTTATGAGCTTGATGCCGTTGTGAGTGAAGCATTTAATGAGCAAGGAATGGCGGAACTTGAGGTCTATTTAGCACGCCATAAGTTAGCGCGATTGATGAAGCAATTTCCGAGTGCAAAAAAGTTTTTTGCCCTTGAAAAATAGCTGAGAATTAGGTGCAAAAGCTCCCAACAATTGGTATCTTATGGTGTCAAGAAAAATTAAGATCGTCACAACGTCAATCAGAAATGTAAAGGTAGTTGATGAAAAAGAGAATTTTAGAAATGGCTTGGAAAGCGCCCAATGATGGGCAAGATTCAGGTCAGAATCGAGGCAATAATGGCTATCGTCCGCCGAATCAGGGTGGGGAATCTGAGCTAGATAAATTACTTAAAAAAGTAAAATCGAGTTTAGGAGGCGGCGGTTCATCGGCAGGCACTCCTAAAGGGCTTGGCCTTTATGTCGGCGTTGGGCTTGTGGTCGCGCTCGGCTTTTGGCTCTCAACCGGAATTTATACCGTAGATGCGGGGCAAAAAGGGGTTGAGCTTTTCTTAGGTAAATACAGTAAAACGAAAGATGCGGGGTTAACGTGGCGTTTCCCAAGTCCGCTCGGTGAGCATCGCATTATCGA
Organism: Ignatzschineria sp. RMDPL8A; assembly: GCF_029815055.1. NCBI lineage: Bacteria > Pseudomonadati > Pseudomonadota > Gammaproteobacteria > Cardiobacteriales > Ignatzschineriaceae > Ignatzschineria > Ignatzschineria sp. RMDPL8A. The sequence goes on from NZ_JAPPWA010000002.1 coordinate 496,350, forward strand.
TATTCAGCGTCGTTATTCGCAAAAAATTGGCGGATCAGCCACTAATGGTGGTCGTAGCTCTGCGATGTTAACCAAAGATGAGAACATTGTCGATGTGCGCGTTGAAGTGCAATATCAGATCGATAATTTAGAGCCGCATAAATATTGGTTCGCCTCGGTCAATCCCGATGCAACCCTTAAAGAGGTGGTCGACAGTGCCACCCGTGAACGCGTTGGGCAGACCCTTCTTGATGATATTTTAACGGACGGCCGTGAAAAATTGATGCAAGAGGTGAAAGAGCTCGCTCAGAGCATTATTAATAACTACGGCATCGGTTTGACAATCACGAACGTCAACTTGGAAGATGCGCAAGCACCGCTCGCGGTTCAAGATGCCTTCTCGGATGCGATTCGTGCCCGTGAAGATGAACAGAGTCGGATTAATCAATCGCTTGCCTATAAGAGTAAAGTAGAAGAAGAGGCACGCGGGGAAGCGGGCCGAGAAATCCAGCAAGCCGAAGCCTATCGTGATAGTAAAATTGCGGTGGCGCGAGGGGAGGCGGAACGCTTTAACCAACTCTATACGGCCTATAAAGTATCGCCCGAAATTACCCGCGAACGTCTCTATTTAGAAACGATCGAAGAGGTATTACAAGGCACCAATAAGATCATCATGAGCGAAGGCAACAGCAATAATTTAATGATGTTACCGCTCGATAAAATGATGAAAGAGCGTAACGATTCGCCAAAAAAGAACAGTGATAAAGATTCAATTTTAACGCGCGAAACGTTACCCAGTCAGTCAGGATCGCCCTTAATGCAAGGATCTAATAGCACTCGATCGGGCGCAACCGTTACACCGCAGGCACCTGCGAAAACCTACGAACAAGCGGCACCGTACAACAATAATACAACGATCCGCAGTCGTACACGTACCGGTTATTAAGAGGTGAAACAGTATGAATAATAAGATGTTAACAAAGCTTGCCTTACCGATTGTTTTGGTGGGCGGATTTTTATTGAGCGACTCATTTTTCACGCTTAAAGAGTGGGAAAAAGGGCTTCAATTCCAGTTTGGTCGAATCGTTAAAGAGCACACAGAGCCCGGGCTTCACATGAAAGTGCCCTTCATTCAAAACGTGCGTAAATTTGATGGTCGTATCCACACGCTTGAAACGAAACCTGAGCCGTTTTTAACCTCAGAAAAGAAAAACCTCATCGTTGATACCTTTGTTAAATGGAAGGTCAAAGATGCGCGCACCTACTATACGAGTGTGCAGGGCAATCCCATCATCTTCAATCAGCGTTTAGAGCCGATTGTAAAAAACAACTTCCGTGCAGCTTTTGGTAAGCGTGATGTTCAAACCGTTGTCGGCGGGACTGTGGAAGCGAAAATTCGTCACGAAGAGAGCGATAAGCGTCTCGTATTTGATAATCCTGAAGATGTATTAGCGGCCGATGAGTCTCTACTTCGCGATATCAACAAATCCGATGTGGAAGTAGTGATTAAGAGTAAAGAAGTTGAGATTGCTGAAATTGCTGGGCAAAAGGTTAATCTTAACAATACCGTTCGTCGTGAAATTGAAGATAATATTCAAGCCGCCCTCATTATTGAAGCGGGTAAATATGGCGTTGAGATCGTCGATGTGCGAATCAACGGCGTTGAATTACCAGATGATGTTACTGAGAGTGTCTTCACCCGTATGCGCCGTGACCGTGAAAAAGTGGCCACCGAACTTCGCTCAAAAGGGGAAGCAGCATACATTCAACAAGCGGCTCAAGCGGATCGTAACCGTACGGTAATGCTTGCAGAAGCGTATGAAAAAGCCGAGGTCATCCGAGGTGAAGGGGACGCAAAAGCGGCGGAAATTTATGCGAATGCTTATGGTCAAGATCGAGATTTCTATGAGTTTTATCGTAGTTTAGAGGCGTATAAAAAAGCCTTTGAAGATAAAAACGATCTCTTTATCTTAGATCCAAACTCCAAATTTTTTAAACATTTTAGTGAGTAACGCAAGGCACTCACGACCTTAGATTAGTTAACGATAAGGACAATTTAGATGGGTAATAATGTAGTTATCATCGGCACACAATGGGGTGACGAGGGTAAAGGGAAAATTGTAGATCTTCTTACCGAACGCGCGAAAGCGGTGGTTCGCTTCCAAGGAGGCCACAATGCGGGTCATACGCTCGTAATTAATGGTGAAAAAACCGTGCTTCGCCTGATTCCTTCAGGTATTTTGCGTGATCATATCACTTGTTATATTGGGAATGGCGTGGTGTTATCACCGTCTGCATTACTCAGTGAAATGGATGAATTATTAAGCCGTGGCGTCAACGTTGATGAGCGTCTTAAAATCTCTGAAGCGTGTCCGCTTGTGATGCCTTATCACGTTGCGATTGACCAAGCGCGTGAAGAGAAATTGGGCAAGATGAAGATCGGGACTACCGGTCGCGGAATCGGACCAACTTATGAAGATAAAGTGGCGCGCCGTGCGGTTCGCGTTGCCGATCTTTTCCACCCAGAACAGTTCCGTCAAAAACTGGAAGCGGTGATGGAATATCACAACTTCGTTTTAACCGAATATCTTGGTAAAGAAGCGATGTCGGTTGATGAGGTTTATAACGAAACGATGGAACTTGCAAAACGCTTGCTTCCACTTGTTGCAGATGTGTCTCACGAACTTCGCAAACATCGCGATCGCGGTGATAAAGTGATGTTTGAAGGGGCGCAAGGAACCTTCCTTGATATCGACCACGGAACCTATCCATTTGTGACCTCAAGCAACACCTCAGCAGGGGGCGCGGCAACGGGTTCAGGCGTAGGACCTCTTTACTTAAACTACACCTTAGGGATTGTCAAAGCGTATGTAACGCGCGTTGGATCAGGCCCATTCCCAACAGAATTGACCTGCGAAATTGGTCAAGGTTTAGCAAAACGCGGTAACGAATTTGGTTCTGTAACCGGTCGCGCCCGTCGTTGCGGTTGGTTTGATGTGCCGGTACTTCGCCGTTCAGTGGATATCAATAGTATCTCAGGGCTCTGCCTCACGAAACTTGATGTGTTAGATGGTATGGACGAAGTGAAACTCTGTACGCACTATATTTTAGATGGCAAAAAAGTGGATTATCCGCCTTATGGCGCGGAAAACTTCGGTCGCTGTGAGCCGGTGTATGAAACCATGCCCGGTTGGACTGAGAGCACAGTCGGTGCGCAAAGTATGGATGATCTGCCACAAAATGCGATCAACTATATCAAACGCATTGAAGCGCTCGTCGGTGCGCCGATCGATGTGATTTCAACCGGTCCTGATCGTGTTGAAACCGTTGTGATTCGTGACCCATTCCAATAAATTGTCACCAATAAATCATCAATGATTTGTCAAAAACGCATCGCATGTAATAATGATCGATGCGTTTTTTTATGTAGAGGAGAAAACGGAGATGAATCAACTGTCATTATCGGGATTTAAAGCGTATGATCTGCGCGGAAAATTGCCTTCAGAGATTAACTCTAGCCTTTTTTACGCTGTCGGGCGCGGGTTTGCTACAGAATTTTTGCCTAAAAAAGTGGTGGTGGGATTTGATATTCGTTATGCGAGTCTATTTCTAACGGATTATTTAATTGCTGGATTGCGAGATTCCGGTGTTGATGTGGTGTCGATCGGTCTTTGTGGGACCGAAGAGGTCTATTTTCATACTACCGATCAAGCGGCTGATGGTGGCATTATGGTGACGGCGAGCCACAATCCCGTTGAATATGCGGGGATGAAATTTGTGGGCAAAGGGTCCGCGCCGATTAGCTATGCAACGGGGCTTAAAAAACTCTCCGAGCGAATTGCGCAGCAGGATTTTCTTCCTGTGATTGACAAGGCTTCAGGTGAGTATGGGGCGCTCTCCTTTCATTATGATAAATCCGCTTACATTGAAAAGATTCTCTCCTTTATCGATATCGCGAACCTTCGCGCCAAGGAAGGGCAAAAGCCGCTTAAAGTGGTGGTTAATGCGGGTAATGGAACGGCAGGGCCGGTGCTTGATCGTTTACAAAGCCATCTTCCGATCGAGATGATTAAGATTCATAACAGGCCCGATAGCCAGTTCCCAAACGGGATTCCCAATCCCTTACTTCATGAAAATCGCTTAGAGACCGCTCGAGCGGTACGGGAAAATGGCGCGGATTTAGGCGTCGCGTGGGATGGGGATTTTGATCGCTGCTTTTTCTTTGATCATCAGGGTGAATTTGTCGATCCTTCCTATCTTGTTGGGCTTCTTGCGAAGCAGATACTGAGTCATTGCCCCGGTGAAACGGTGGTGACCGATACGCGGATGATCTGGAATAGCCAATATGAGATTAATCAAGCGGGCGGTCGCGCGGTGATGTCGCCCGGTGGGCACTCTCCGATGAAAGAGACGATGCTCAAAGAGTCGGCGATCTATGGTGGCGAGATGAGTGCACATCACTATTTTAGAGCGTTTAACTATTGCGATTCAGGAATGATTCCTTGGCTCCTGGTGGTTGAACTCCTGGTGACGACGGGGAAATCCTTGTCGGAGCTGATTGCCGAGAGTAAGGCGCGTTTTCCTTGCAGTGGTGAGCAAAACTTTAGCGTTCAATCAACAGAAAAAGTCCTGCGCGAGCTTGAAGCACACTATCGGGATTCAGCGCGCACAATTGATCATACCGATGGATTGAGCCTTGAGTTTGATAGATGGCGAATCAATGTCCGCGCGTCCAATACCGAGCCGCTACTCCGTCTTAATCTTGAGGTGAAAGAGGATACGAATCTTTTGGAAGCAAAACTTTTAGAGCTTCGAGAATTGATTGCGCTTTTTGGTTAAGGACTAAGGACTGTCTGAATTTCTTTAAGACTAAAAAAAGACCTTATACCCTGTTAACTGTGGATAACTTGAGGATAAGGTCTTTTTTGTCGCTGTTTATTTTGATAGTGGCCAGCTTAATTGTTTAGCTAAAACGTTAATTGGGCACCAACCTAAAGAGTACAAAGGCGATGGTAATCGCAAGCAGCGTTGGAATGAGCGCTCCAATAATGGGGGCAAAGCCCGCGATCAAGATAAAGTGCCCGAGCATTTGGGTCGCAAGATAGATACAGAGCCCGAGGACGACGCCGATTAAAATCCGTTCACCGATCCCTTTTTGGCGCTGCTGCGCGAAGACAAGCGGAGCGGCAATTAAGATCATGGAGATATTGGTGAGCGGATGGAAAATCTTCGACCAGAAAGCGAGGCGATGCTCACTGCTATCGAGGCCATTGCGATCAAGATAACGGATAAATTCCCACAACTTTTGCGCCGATAAAGATTCTGGCGCACTTGTTAACGCGGTGAGTGCTTGATTGTCAATCACGATCGGAATCTCGGCCGCTTTTTTAGGTGTTTTTGAGATTTTTTCTTCGCTAAAGGTTGTGCTTGCGGCATCGGGGAAATGCCATGAATCGTGGTCAATCTCTGCCTTGGATGCAGTGGTCACTTGGTTAAGGAGCTGATCGTGCGCATCATAGAGGGTAATATTGCGCAGATCGCCATTTAAGGTCGATCCCACTTCCACAATGTAATGGCCATCAATGGCCCAAAAGCCTTGGCCTTTGGTGGTTTTTCGGCTCATCTCTTGCGCGCGCTGTTCGGTGATGGGAATCATAAATTCGCCAATCAGCGCCACAATCGCGCTTAAAAAGATGGTGGCAAAGATCGCGCCATAAATGGTGCGAAGCTTACTAAATCCGGCGGTACGAATCGCGGTGAGCTCACTATTACTCGCCAGTTGCCCAAGCCCTAAAAGTGCCCCTAAAAGAAGCGCCATCGGGAAGATGCGATAGACCCGAGTCGGCGTATCAAAGAGAATATAACTTGCCACATGAATGAGTGAATAATCGGAGGTGCCAAGATCTTGCAGTTCATTTAAAAAGGTAAAAAAGGTCTCGATAATCACCAAAAGCAGCAAGCAGAGCAGGGTGAAAAAGAGCGTCGTTTTAAAGGTATATTGATCGATCTTAATCATCTAAACCGCCTTATTGTGTCGTGTTGAAATGATGAGGGCAAAGACAAGGTTAAGCCCGTGAATCCACCAAAGGCCAACCTCTGGCGAGACCGATCCCTTCTTAATCCACGCTTGCCCAACGCCGATTAAGTTAAAGTAGATCACATAGAAGATCACCCCTAAAATGAGCTTATTAAAACGTCCTTCACGCGGTTTTGAGTGAGAAAGAGCGGGAATCATCAGCACTAAGATAAAGACAGAGATGGGGGATGCGATCCGGCGGTGAAATTCGGCCTTTTGCGCCAAAGTTTTTCCGGGGAATACCTCGCTCGCGCTATAGGAGATCGCTTTTGGCCACGTAAGAGAATCGTCTGAATCAAGGCGAATAATCATCTCATTGAAAAAGAGGCGATCGGTCTCTCCATTTTTCTTCACATGGGTGCGCGAGCCATCATTCAGAAGGATAAAACGCACGTTTTCCGGTGAGATAATTTGATAGCCTTTTTCCGCTAGGGTGATGGAATAGGTATGATCTTTTTCGCGGGTTTTGATGAAGATATTTTGCAGTTCATCCTCTTTTTTATCAATGCCTTGCACATAGATCGTATGCTTTCCGCGGGCAAATTCTCTAAAAATACCGGGTTTGATAATGGTTAACTGCGCATCTTCGCGAGCTTTGCGAAGCACTTCATCTTGTTGTTTGGCAATTTCGGGCACAATCCAAAAGTTGAGTACCGTGAGCAAAACACCAAGGGGAATCGCCATGCCGAGAAGGACGCGATACACCGATGAAACCGATACGCCGAGCGCATACATCGCCGTCATCTCACTGTCTTTATAGAGCCGCCCGAACGCTAAAATGGAAGCGAGCAGAAAACTGAGCGGCAACAGTTCCGTGATAAAACGCACCACTTGCAGCCCGAGCAGTGAGAAAACAGCCGATTGCGACAGCGTGCCATCTAACACTTGATTGAGGTAGAAGGCGAGGCGCTGTACCAGCAAAATGGAGATCAACACGATCAGCACGGCGGCAAAGGTCGAGAGGATCTCACGGCGTAGATAACGGCGTATCAGATTCATGCGGAAATTAATGTCCTTTCGCTACATAGGAGCGCTCTTCGTAGAACGTTTTCTTAAATTCATCAAAGGTACCAGCATCAATGGCATCACGGATCGATTGCATTAGATCAAGGAAATAATGCAGATTGTGAATGCTATTTAAATGCGCCCCTAAAATTTCTTTAGTGCGGGTTAAATGGCGCAGGTACGAGCGGGTGAAATTCTGACAGGTGTAGCAACTACAGGTTGAATCGATCGGACGCGTATCGAGCTCATAACGGGCATTTTTAATGCGCACATCGCCAAAGCGGGTAAAGAGATGGCCGTTTCGTGCGTTTCGAGTTGGAATCACGCAGTCAAACATATCGACCCCGCGCGATACCCCTTCCACTAAATCTTCCGGTTTCCCAACGCCCATTAAGTAGCGCGGTTTATCTTTCGGCATGAGCGGATTGAGGTGCTCTAAAATGCGGTGACGATCTTCCATCGGTTCCCCAACCGCAAGGCCGCCAATTGCGTATCCGTGGAAATCGATCTCGGTGAGTTTTTCTACAGAAATGGTGCGAAGATCTTCATACATTCCACCTTGAACTATCCCGAAAAGCGAGTTGGGATTATTTTTAGTAAAGGCATCTTTTGAGCGTTTTGCCCAGCGCATGGAGAGCTCCATCGATTCTTTTGCTTGTTGATGGGTCGCGGGATAGGGCGTACATTCGTCAAAAGCCATCACAATATCGGAGCCTAAAACCCGCTGAATCTCCATGGAGGTTTCAGGATCTAAGAAACATTTACGGCCATCAAATGGCGAGCGGAAGGTAACCCCTTTCTCTTCAATTTTTCGCAGTTCCGCGAGCGAAAAGACTTGGAATCCGCCGGAGTCGGTCAAGATCGGTTTATCCCAACGCATAAAGTCATGAAGATCGCCGTGCGCTTTAATCACATCAAGGCCCGGGCGAAGCCAGAGATGGAAGGTGTTGCCGAGCACAATTTGTGCATTCATCTCTTCTAGGTTTTTAGGCGTCACTCCCTTAACGGTCGCGATCGTGCCCACAGGCATAAAAATCGGGGTTTCAATGGTGCCCCGTTCGAAGGTAAGTCGGCCACGGCGCGCCGTGCCATCAGTTTTTAATAATTCAAATTTCATTCGTTTTCTGGTTAACTTGTCGTTTACTTATCGTGATCGTGATTTTAATGCTATTATTTTACCTTAAACCACGAAATTTTCAGACTTTAGTGCAAAAATATTCAAGAGACGAGTAAAGGATTCCATGGCTGAGATCAGTTTTTATGTGTTGCCCACTGCAAAAGAGAGTGCGCGTCTTGGGTTGGTGCTAAAACTCGTGGAAAAAGCGTATGAAGCGCGGGAGCCGGCCTACCTTCTTTTTGATGATAAAGAATTTATGAACGATGCCGACCGCGCGATCTGGGGCATGCGAGATGATGCCTTTATTCCGCATACGGTCTTAACATCCGCTGACGATATTGATACGCTCGATCTGATCTATCTCTCGGCGGAAGAATTTGCGGTACCGAATCGCTCTCTGTTGATCAATCTCTCGCGCACCTTTCCAACGCGCCATACCGAATTTCAGCGCATTTTCGAGATTATCACCAAAAATCCTGACAGCATTCAAATTAGTCGGAATCGCTATCGTGAATATCGTGATTTAGGCTACGAGATTAAGACGCATATCCTATAATAGAGCTCACTTTACGAGCGAATGCAGGAGCGTTTATGCCATATCTATTAAAAATCGGTCAGTTCGATCAGATGCACACCGTGGGCGTTTTTGAGTTTGAGGAAAATATCCACGCCTTTATTCGATCGATCCCGTTTGTCGAGATTGAAACCTACGAGATCGATGATGTGACCTTTACCGATTATTCCATTCCCTATCAATCCTTGCCTGCGTCCTATTTAGTGCGTTATTGCGGGGCAGATTTTCTTTTGTCTCACACGATGTTTACCGATCATGAAAACGCGATCTTTTTTAGTTGGGAGCCGGTGCATCTTTGGGATGAGATGGGGAGCGATGAGGCAGATGAGCCCAATCTCATCGAAGGAATGACCCGCGTTGATGCCTATATTATTCCAAATGATGAGGCGCTTGCTTATATTGAATCTCGCGAGGCGATCGTCGTCGCGGTCACTGAGCATTTTGCTGAAAAAGGGATTCCCGTTTCACGAGAATTTGCCGGTTCTGAAGATGGAGAAGCGCTCACCTATACCGATGAATCCGGTTGGCATTTTCTCTTTCATCTTGACCCAACGGTTGTCAGAGCGTGGGATGAAAAAGAATCCGTTGAAGCGTTTTTAGCTGCGGAACTTGAATAACCGCCATAGATGCGATGTTTCACGTGTATCCAAGCATAAAAAATCCCCAGTAATGAATCACCATAAGTGACGATTACTGAGGATTTTATTTATTGGGTTATCAATAATTAAGAATTAATAACGATTAATAACGCGCATCTTTGGGTTTATTGCCATTTGGCCAGTCATTGACTTTACCGGGGAAGTCAGGACGGGGCATGTGAGTGAAAAACTCCGATACGTCAACGGCATCTTGGTCATCTAAGAGATTTCCTTGTCCCCAAAGGCCTTGGTGACTGATACTCATTGGCATCGCGTATTTCACAAACGCCGCCGCTTTATAAGTACGCGCCATTCCCGCACCGATATTGAAGGACTCATCGCCCCAAAGTGGTGGGAAAATAATGTCGCCGCGCTCATCTTTCAGGCCTTCGCCATTATTACCGTGGCACGATGCGCAGTTTTCTGCATAGATTCGTGCGCCACGAGTGGTATCGCCTACAAGGCTCTCATCTACCGGGCCTGCGATCGGAATATCGATCATTTGGCCTTTTGGAATATCTTTACTGAGCCAATCCATATAGGCGATCATCGCTTTCATCTCTTTGGACTCAACCGGAAGCGGTTTTCCATTCATTGATCGTTGGAAACAACCGTTGACGCGTCCCGCAAGATCAAGCTCTTTTCCAGAACGGGGCATGACGCGTGGATAGCGATTTTTCGAGTTGAGATAGTGCGCGCCGTATGCTGCTTTACCGCCAGCAATATGGCAACTATTACAGTTCATCGCCGCACCAACATTATCCGGTAGGAGACGCTTGGTATCGGTATGTAGGCGTTTGCCCCATAAGATCTCATCGGCATTGGGCTCGTTTAAGATCTCTACATCGCTTGGAATTGTATAGGTTCCGACGACGTTTTTATCTTTATCGATAACGTTATAAACCGTGCCATTGCTCTCGGTTAAAGGCGGTGCTTTCATGAGAGAATAGGCTGCAAATCCGCCCACAGCACAGATGGCGATTAGGGATGAAACGAGACGTAGCTTACTCATGGCGATCTCCTTGTGCGTTCGCATCATAGACGATATGCGGGGATTTAGTTTTGAGGAAATGGCGAGTACGCGCCACATCGCTCGGATCAACCTTCGGTGCTTGGTTGCCCCAGCTGTTACGAATAAAGTTGATCACTTCGGCAATATCTTCATCGCCTAAATGACTAAATCCGGGCATGGTGAACGCCATGATATCCGCAGGAGTTTCAGGCATTTTACCGCCATCAAGGGTGATCTGAATGATCGATTGAGCATTACGCGCAAAGATCGCACTGTTATCGGCAAGGGCAGGAATTACGCGAGCTACCCCTTTTCCGTCAACGCGGTGACAGGTAACGCAGTTATCCATATAGAGGATTGCGCCTTTTGATTTGTCTTTGCCTGCAAGAAGCGCTGCGGTCGTAGTATCTTCTTTCTTCGGAAGGGTGATTTCTTTACCCGGTGCCGGAGAGAGCGATTTTAAGTAATAGGCAATGCTTTCAATGTCGTGATCGGTGAAATATTGCGTACTGTGATTGATTACATCGGTCATCGCACCAAAGGCCGATACTTTATCGGTACGACCAGTTTTCAAGAAGGTTTGAATCTCTTCTTGGCTCCACGATTGTAGGCCGCGCGCTTCACCACGAAGGGATTTTGCACGCCAGCCATCAATAATCGCGCCGGATAAGAAATCATTCCCATCTTTCATTGAGTAGGCTTTTTCTTGATAAGCAATGCCGCGAGGGGTGTGGCAGGCGCCACAGTGTCCCGGGCCTTCCACTAAATATGCGCCGTGATTATAAAGAGCATCTTTATCGGTTTCAGGGGTAAATTCACGTTCGGGCGAGAAGAGGAATTGCCAGTACGCCACCGGCCAGCGCCAGTTTAAGATCGGAGGAATCGTCGAATCGGCGTTCGCAAATTTAACCGGTTTCACTTCCTTCATAAAATAGGCGTAGAGCGCCTCAATGTCCTCATCGGGCATGATGGTGTACGAAGGATAGGGCATCGCAGGGTAGAGCGGAGCACCATCTTGACGAACCCCATGTTTTACCGCAGTGGTAAATTCTGCGAGCGTATAAGTTCCGATCCCGGTCTCTTTATCGGGAGTGATATTGGTCGAATAGATTGCACCAATTGGCGTTTGCATCGCAAGGCCACCGGCATATTTAGGCGCGTTCGGTGCGGTATGACAGGCAGCACAGTCGGCGGTATGAGCAATATATTCACCGCGAGCAATGATCTCTGGAGAATAGTTGTTGGTAGCAGTTGACGCACTCGGAAGTGTACGGCTTTTGGTGATTGCTTTAGCGCCTCCATAGGCGCCCACAAACCCAATCGCAGCCACCACCAGAAGTGGAAGAAGCTTTTTTTTGCGGCGTGGATTCATAAAAATGATCCTCCTTATCTTTTCAATTAAAGGGCCCGGTCTCTACTACTTCGCTTTATTTTGTTTAGTTACTTTTTTATTTATATTTATACAATGTAAATTATCATAAAGATCGGCAAATACTAGTGGGAAGACGATATATCTTTTTTGTAAGTTGATAGAAGTCAGCAATTTCCCATTAAAGTGGGATTAATTGGCACGAAAATTGGTGGCGCTCCCTTCGTTTGATATAAAAAACGCCCATGCGTTAAAACCTAAACCGGCCGATACCTTGGGCCGATAAGCGTAATCTGCATGAGCGTTTTGTTTATTTATAATACGGTTAGTGAATGAAACTATACTTTTCCTGCATTCCCTTCGAGCATTTCGCGGGCGTGTTGATAGGTGGCATCGGTAAGTTTTACGCCGCCGAGCATGCGGGCAATTTCATCAACGCGGTGATCGCCTTTAAGGGTACGAATTGCGGTTTGAGTCGATTTTTCGCCTTTGGTTTTTTCGACTTTAAGATGGTGATGGCCAAAGCTCGCCACTTGCGGTAGATGGGTTACGCAGAAGACTTGGCGCCCGATACTAATATCTTGAAGATGCTTTCCGATAATTTCCGCAACTGCACCGCCAACACCGGTATCGACCTCGTCAAAGATCAATGTCGGTAGCGATGAGCGCATGCTTAAAATTACGGAGATGGAGAGGCTAATTCGCGCAAGCTCCCCACCGGAGGCCACTTTTCCAAGGGGTTGCAGTGGCTGGCCGGGGTTTGCGGAGACTAAAAACTCAATCGCCTCATTGCCGTAAGGATGATAGGGCATCGCGGGGACAAAACTCACCTCAAATTGCCCGCCTTCCATCGCAAGACCTTGCATTGAATCGGTGATTTTTTCATTGAGTTCCGCCGCGCCCGTTAAGCGAAGTTGGGTGATCTCATCGGCGCGCTCTTGCCATTCGTCTTTAAGAAGATCAATTTTTGCTTGCAGCTCTTCAAGCTCCTCATCAGAGACATCTTGCGATTTAAGCTCCGCTTCGAGCTCATGCTGTTTATCGAGGAGTCGCTCCGGGTCGATGCGGTGTTTTCGCGCGAGGCTGTTGAGCTCTTTCATCCGAGCTTCTACAATCTGCATCTCTTCTGGGTCAAAATTTTCAAGATCAAGACGGCGACTCAACTCATTTTCCGACTCTGAGCAGAGAATGAGCGCGTTATTGATCATATCGCCAAGGTCGTTAAAACTCTCGCTTTGGCGACTTAAGGTTTCCAAGCCTTGTTGCAATTGATTGAGCATGCGCGTGATGCCCTGATCGTCATTGCCAAGCAGATCAAGACAGTGCTGAATCCCGCTTAAACGCTCCTCAAAATTGCTCAGATAATCAAACCGATCGGAGATCTCTTCCCACTCATTTTCCTGAGGGGCGATATTGGTAAATTCAGCGAGTTGGAATTTTAAAAAGTTGATGCGATCTTGCGCTGCTTCATCTTGGTTTTTAAGATCGTGTAATTTAGTTTCCAGCTCTTGCAGACGGCGGGTAAGATCCGTTAGTTCCGCCACTTTTTCCGTTGAGCCCGAATATTGATCGACAAGTTTACGTTGTTCGCTTGTTTTTGTGAGCGATTGGTGTGCATGTTGTCCGTGAATATCGACGAGCTTTTCCCCAAGCGCTTTTAGGGCGTGAAGGGGCATTGATCGACCATTAATAAAGCCGCGGCTCCGCCCTTTTGAAGAGATAACCCGGCGTAAAATGCAGAGATCATCGCTATTTTCGATGGCATTCTCTTCAAGCCAACGTTTGGCATCGGGAATATTGCGAATATCGAAGGTTGCAATTACCTCGCCTTGATCGTGGCCTTGGTAGATCATCGAGGCATCGGCTTTGCCACCGAGCACAATGGCGAGCGCGTCTACCGTTAATGATTTACCAGCACCGGTTTCCCCGCTAATGACGGTCAGTTCCGGCTCAAAATCGAGGTTGAGCTCTTCAATAATGGCAAAATTGTTGACGTAGAGATCGATCAGCATGGCAATTATCCTTTCAAATTGAGTTGATCTAACAGCGTGTCGTAATTGTGAGGCGCGGTGAGGCAATGATCGCCATATTTGAGTACCGGAATTACCCAGCCAAACTCCTCGGTGAGCGCATCATTGCTTGCAATATCGATATAGTGAAATGCAATTTCATGGGCCTTTAAAAAGTCTTCCATCGTATCGCAAAGGTGGCAACCATCGGTGCCATATAAAATAAGCAAAGGGGCTGTCATAGATCGAATATCACCGTATTAAAATCGCGAATAAAGGGGCATTATAACGGAGTTTCATGGCAAACGTGATGATTTTGATCGTTTAACGCGCCAATTTGTCCCGCTAGGTTTCATCGCGGTTTTCCGTTATAATTTAACCTTTAATTTTAATCTTAATGGCACGACATGAATCAAACTAATTATATTAATCGCGCGAAAAAAGTCCTCGCGATTGAGTCCGAGGCAGTGTTAAATCTTCAATCTCAAATCGATGAGTATTTTATTGAGGTTTGCGAGCGCATTAAGAATATTAAAGGGCGCGTGATTGTGACCGGAATGGGAAAATCGGGCCATGTGGGCAGTAAAATTGCCGCGACCTTAGCAAGTACCGGAACGCCTTCTTTTTTCGTTCATCCAGCGGAAGCGAGCCACGGCGATCTTGGCATGGTAACGAAAGAAGATATCGTCATTGCGCTCTCAAATTCAGGGGAGACCGATGAGATTTTGGCGGTGGTGCCGATCATTGCGCGCCAATCAATTCCGCTTATTTCACTGACCGGAAATGCCGATTCCTCGCTCGCTCGTTTGAGTGATTATCATATTTTAGTGAAGGTGAAAGAGGAGGCCTGTCCTTTAGGGCTCGCGCCAACGGCAAGTACCACAGCGGCTCTTGCGATGGGCGATGCGATCGCGGTGACGCTCCTTGAGATGCGCGGATTTACCGCTGATGATTTTGCCTTTTCTCACCCTGGTGGAAAATTGGGGCGCCGTCTATTACTGCGGGTTTCCGATGTGATGGAACCCTTTGAAGATTGTGCGGTACTGCCAAAAGAGGCAACGCTCTCGGATGTGCTGCTTGAGATGACAAAATTCCCTGTTGGCATTATGGTGTCGATCGATTCTGCGCGCCGTGTGGAAGGGGTTTTCTCCGAAGGGGATCTTCGCCGAGTGCTTGTTAAAGGGGAAAACCCTACAGAATTGACGCTTGAAACTTGTATGACGACCGACCCTTACACCATCGAACACGATGCCTTAGCGGTGGATGCGGTGGCGCTTATGGAGGAAAAACGCATTACCGCACTGCCGGTATTAAGTGATGACAATGAGCTGCTCGGCGTTGTGAATATGCATCATCTTCTGAAAGCGCGAGTGATTTAATCCTTGTTTAATCTAAATCGAGAACAGGCCGAAGCGGTTCGCACCATTGATGCGCCGCTGCTTGTGTTGGCGGGCGCGGGATCGGGGAAGACCCGCGTCATTACGGAGAAGATTAAATTCTTAATCCGTGAGCGTTTCTATGCGCCAAAAACGATCTACGCGGTGACTTTTACCAATAAAGCCGCAAAAGAGATGAGTGAGCGTTTAATAAAAACGCTGGGGCGAGAAGAGGGGCGAGCGGTGCGGGTTTCCACCTTTCATACGCTGGGATTATCGATTTTAAAACGGGAAGGGAAAGCGGTTGGGCTTCGGAAAAACTTCTCTATCTATGACCAAAAAGATGCGCTTGAGCTGATGGAATCCCTTCTGCATGAAGATACCGATGCGGCGAAAATTGCCCTTGAACAGATCTCAACGTGGAAGAACGATAAAATTCTCCCCGATGAAGCGCTCTCTTTTGCCAAAGATGAGCTTGCTCAGCAAAATGCCCTCATTTACAAACAGTATGAAGCGCAGTTACTTGCCTATAATGCGGTGGATTTTGACGATCTAATTTTAAAGCCGCTACTGCTGCTTAAAAATGATCTTGAGGTGCGGAAAACCTGGCAAGAGCGGATTCGATATCTGCTTGTCGATGAGTATCAAGATACCAATCTCTGCCAATATGATCTGGTGCGTTATTTGATTGGTGATGGCGTGCATTTAACCGTGGTCGGCGATGACGATCAGTCGATCTATGCATGGCGTGGGGCGCGTCCTGAAAATTTGCATCAGCTCGAGAAGGATTTTACCGCGTTGAAACTGGTGAAATTGGAGCAAAATTATCGTTCCACCTCCCATATTTTAAATGCGGCCAACCATGTGATTTCCCTCAATCCCCATCTTTATGATAAAAAGCTCTGGTCGAGCCTTGGTGAGGGGGAAAAGATTGAGATTCATGAGTGTAAAAGTGCGGACGATGAAGCGAGTTTTGTTGCGATTACCATTCAACACGAGGTGATGTTTCATCATCGAAAATATCGTGATTATGCGATTTTATACCGAGGTAATCACCAAGCGCGAACTTTTGAGATGGCGCTTCGCATGCGCGGTATTCCCACAAAAGTGGTGGGTGGGGCGAGCTTTTTTGATCAGCCGGAGATTAAAGATCTGCTCTCATATTTAAAATTGATCGCCAATCCTGAAGATAGCGCCTCGCTGTTGCGAATTATCAATATTCCACGGCGGGAAATTGGGGCGGTATCGTTACGCAAGCTCACCGAGTTTGCCGATGCCAATCAATTAACGCTCTTTGAAACGCTCAACCATCCGCAATTGCACAGCTATTTAGGGCGACAAACGGCGCATCAATGTCATGCGTTTTATCAAATTATTAAAAAGTGCCAAGAGAAAGAATTTCAGGTGGCCGAGCTCTTTGAGCGGCTGCTTGCGCATATTGATTATGAGAGTTATCTGCGGGAAACCGCCGGATCGCCAAAAGCCTTTGAGCGAAAACAGCGCAACGTCTTAATGCTGTCTGATTGGTTTAAAGATCAGGGCAAAACGCTCGCAGAAATTCTCTCACATTTGACCTTGGTCTCTATTTTAGAAAATGAAGAGGAAAGTCGTGAGGAAGATGCGGTAACCTTAATGACGTTACACAGCGCAAAAGGGCTTGAATTTCCATCGGTCTTTATGGTGGGGCTTGAAGAAGATATTTTGCCCCATAAAAACAGCATTGATGGGGGCATGGTGGAAGAGGAGCGCCGGCTCTTTTATGTAGGCATTACCCGCGCGCGCGAAGAGCTTAAAATTACTTATTGCCGTCAGCGGAAGCGGTTTGGCGAATGGGAGAGCTGTCAGCCAAGCCGGTTTTTACGGGAATTACCGGATGAACACGCGATTTGGAAAAATAGGGAGACGGTGAGCGATGAGGAGAAGCGGGAAAAGACATCGCAGACCTTAAGTGATCTACGCGCGATGCTGAAAAATATGGATGATTAGAGATCTTTTTTTCATTAAAATAAATTGAATATTGAGGGAGGGAGCATGGGACGAACGACTAGTTGGGTGACGCGCCGCATTACAGCGTTGCAGTTTTTTGCAGGGATGGGTACGCTCGTGATCGTCTCCTGTTTGGCGGCGGTTGCGCTCCATTATTTTTACGATCTCCGCTTTATTATTGGCGTGCTCGGCATCGATGAGGCGAATCTTTACACTCGCGATCTCTATGAAATTAATATGGGCGTGCACCTCAATAATGATCTTAGCTACGCTCAAGCGACGCAGATTAATCAATCGAGTTTACAAAAGCTCTACGACCTTCGTTTTTATCTTGCGGGCTATGGTCTTTTTTACTATGCGGTCTTTGGTTGGCTCTATATTAAACGCCTTCATGACGTTAATCTTTCGGCGTGGTTTTCATCCCTCCCTTTGCTTCTTTTTTATGGAGCGCTTGCCTACTTTTTTGTCGAGGTGCGCGAGGCGTTTTTAAAGCTCGATCTCTCTGCGATTGAACTCTTTGAGGTGGGGACATTTATCTCGCTTCCCACTAAAGAGGGCTTTATGTCGGTGATCTTGCCACGGCTTGAATTTATCTTGATGCAGAGCCGGGATGCGCTCTTGGTCCTTGCGATTATGAGTGGCGTGATTTTCCTCTCGGCACTCTTACTTTTTAGTCGTGAAAGCCCCAATCATTACGGGGTGAAACTCAATTCGGGCAGTTATGAAAAGGTGATGGGACTCATTATGATTGTGGTGAGTGCGCTACTGCTTTACTATCTTTTCCACGGAATTATTATCGAGGAGTTTTTTGTCCCGAAAAAGGCGTGATGCGTGATTGAAGCAGGAGTATCGCTGTGAATGCAAAACCGATGAAAGGCTGGATTTTTAGCATAGCGCTACTCTTATCGCTTGGCCTAAATGGTTGGGCATTTCATCTTTTATCGGCTCAGCATCATCAGCAAACATTAACCCTTGCCGGCGCGCTCGCTGCGCTTCATTCTGCAAACGATCAGCAAGGTTTAGCAGAACCGGGGGCAATCCATTGGGTCGAGCTTGAGCCGGTTGAAACAGGATTAGATCCGACGGATTCAAAAGAGCCTGAACCGACCAATGACCCATTCAATGATCCCATTATTCCCTCAGCAATAGACCAAGTGATGAGTACAAAGGAATCGGAGGTCACCATTGATGCGCCCTCTAAAGCCCCCGAGTCTAATAATACTGATCCTAAAACTCCCGAATCTAAAAAAACTGAATTGAAACCTCACACGAAATCTCATACAAAACCGCCAGCGGAGAAAAAGCCCGTTACGCGTCCTCAAACGACCAAGATAAAGGCCAATCAACAAAAAAAAGGGGCGAAGCATGCCGGCGCGGTACAGATTGGCTTTCAAACACCGGCGCAACGCCATGGCATTGAAGGGCGAATTTTACGCGGCATCGAAAGTTGTTATCCTGAGATTTCACGGCGTCGAGGTGAAGAGGGAATTGTGCGGATCAATCTCTATATTAATCATCAAGGGCAAATGGAGCGGACGGAAATCACGCAAAGTAGTGGCTATGCACGGCTTGATCGTTGTGCAGAACAGGCGGTTAATAAGGCACTTCGCGGAGAGAAACTGAATCGGGCGGCAGGTGTTTTAGCATTACCTCCGATCCATTTTCGTTTACGGTAGAGGTGGGGATGAAAAGAGGGGAGACTGTGGAGATAGAGGAGGAGGGGCGTTATGGGTATTGAGATTGATGGACTAACGGTAATTAAAGGCGGGAAAACCCTGCTTGCGATCGATCATTGCCACATTCCTAAAGGGAAAAATATCGCCATTATTGGCCCAAATGGCACCGGAAAGAGTACGTTTTTGCATGCGCTATTACGGTTGATTGAGCGCCACTCTCTCTCGTATCGCTCGATTACTATTGATGGCCGGTCGCTCGATCGTTATTCCACGCAAACGCTTGCCCAAACGCTCGCCTTTTTGCCGCAAACACAAACGATCGATCCTTATATGACGGTGGAGATGTTGGTGGAGATGGGGCGGTTTCCGTATCGGGGGCGCGATGCCCAAGAAAATGAATCGATCATCCAGCGCGCGCTTCAATTAACAGAGATGACCAGTTTTAAAACCCGTAGGCTCGGGGAGCTAAGTGGTGGTGAGCGGCAGCGAGCATTTTTCGCCTCAATCCTTGCGCAAAATACCCCTTATCTTTGCTTGGATGAACCGGCAAGTTTTCTCGATCCCAAATATCGCCATACCCAAAATGAGTTGATCTGCGCCATTCATCAAGATCCGAACATGCCACAATCGACTATTTTACGCGTGACCCACGATATTAATGATGCGCTCGATTATGCCGATTATCTGATTGCGCTTAAGGGTGGAAAGATTTTAGCAATGGGGAGCATAGAGGTGATCTTAACGGGCGAGCTCCTCGAGACGCTCTTTGAGATTCCGTTTCGATTTGTGCAGGATACCTCTGGGCGAGGAGCATTCTTATCATGAAACAGCGAATGTATCTGATCGGATTGACGCTCTGCGTGCTGATTTTATTGGGGTGCGTGCCGTGGTTTTTTCCCAGCAATTTGACCGGTTTGTGGGATGATCAAACACGTCACTTTGCAGACGGATTTGAGCTCATTAAGACCTTTCGCCTTCCGCGATTGATGGCGGCGGGAATGATTGGCGCAGTGTTAGCACTATCGGGGATGATCTATCAAGCGATGCTGCAAAATCCTCTTGCCGAGCCCTTTATTTTAGGTGTTGCCAGTGGGGCGGCGCTCGGGGTGGCGCTCGTGATCCATTTTGGGATTTCAGTGGGAGCCTTGTCTATTTTTGGGCTATCAAGTACGGCAATTGGCGCGTTTTTGGGGGCGCTCGCGGTAAGTGGGCTAATCTATCTATTGAGCTTTCGTCATCTTGAAAAGACGCTGACGCTGCTGCTTGTGGGGGTGATTTTAAACTTCTTTATTTCGAGCCTGATTATGTTATTGCAAGCGATCGGTGAGCCCCATAAAGTGCTCGCGATGATCGATTGGATGATGGGCCGGCTGACACTCGTGGAGTCCCATGAACTTTGGCAATTAGCGGTGATAAGTGGGCTCTTTTTATTGGCGATCTACCGATTATCCCCGCATCTTAATCTCCTCTCTTTAGGGCGCGTTGCAGCGCAAACTCGCGGGCTTTCGCTAAAACCAGTGATCTCCCTTCTATTTATTATGGTGAGCGTGGTGGTGGGGTATGCCGTCTCGCTCGCAGGACCAATTGGGTTTGTGGGGCTCATTGTGCCGCATATTGTGCGAATTACCTTAGGCAATGATCATCGCCAAAATTGGCCGGTGGTGGCGTTACTTGGTGCTGTTTTATTGATGAGTGCCGATCTTGTGGCGCAAACGATGCTCTATCCCGCCGATCTTCCTGTGGGCGTAATCACCTCGATCTTGGGCGCACCACTCTTTTTATACCTTCTATTGTCGAATAAATAATTGCTTCTCTTTGCAATTGATTATCAGAATCTGGTGGAGAGGATTTCCAAATGAGAGCGATTAAAAAAATTAATATTGTCGCCATCTTCGATTGGTATGAATTGTAATAATCGACTACAGATAATCGATAGGGGGCTGTTTATGCCGATTATTGTTAGCTTTGTAGCAACTCTACGGTTTTTAGTGACAATATTTTTCCGTTTTAAATTATAATCTTAATATGCGTTAAAAAGACTTAACATTTCTTAATTAATAGGCTATGATTCTGTCGTCAATTGGGAGTCATACGCTCGTCATAGTGTGCTGACATAATGGTACGGTTAATAAACGAACTGATGATGCGCGTGGTCTTCAAATTAAAAAGATAAAGGCAAGACACGCTTTAATTAATTAGCTTAATTATAGGAAGGAAATATGTTACAGGACGTTCGTGCGAATGATACAGATTTAGATGCGTTACTCGATATCAACCAATTTACAGACGAAGATTTAGCGCGTCTTAAAAAAGTCGGTGAGATTATCGTTCCTCAGTTACCTCAGTTAACCGATCGTTTTTATGATCAATTAACCAACAACTCAGCAACCGCGCCATTTTTAGAAGGCCGTTTAGAGGCGTTAAAACAGACGCACTTTAACTGGTTAAAAGGGTTATTTACCGGGGTGATGGATGCGGCATACGTTAAAACTCAATGGGAGATTGGCCGCGTTCACGCAAAAATGCACATTGCGCCACTCTTTGTTGCGTCAAGCATGAGCTATTTGCGTTCAGAAATGCCAAAATTAGTAACGGATGATCAAGCGCAGCAAATCAATGAAAATAGGGATGATATTGTTGCATCTATTCTCAAATTATTAGATATTAGTCAGTTCGTAATCGACCGTAGTTATTACGATCGACTGATGGAAGTAACGGGAATTTCAAAAGCATTATTACATCGCTTAATGAGCTAATTCATTGCGATCATAGGGAAGTAGGTGAGAATCCTACGCGGGCCCGCCACTGTAATAAGAGCGTCTTCCACTTGGAAGGCGCTTTTTTAGTCAGACCCCTATATTTATTCATTCATCGACTCTCGAGGTTTTAGAGCTCATGACCAATCAATTTAAGCCCAAAGCGCTGATCGTGGCGCTTGCCACTCTCTTTTCTCTCTCTGCACACGCAGATGAATCATCGCAAAATATCCCTCAAACGGATGAAGAAGCGATCGTTTTTACTGCAAACCGGATCGCAACGGACAAAGATAAAACCGGAACGCGTACCGAAGTTGTCTCTAGCAGTGAAATCCATCAACGCCAATATCGCACCGTTGAAGAAGCGCTCTACAGTAAGCCTGGAATCACGTTAAGCCGTACCAGTATTAATGGCCCGAGTAATCTCTTTATTCGCGGAGCTGGTAGTCAACATTCGCTGGTATTAGTGGATGGTGTGCCGATGGGCGATGCGATGGGAACAGGGCGAATGGTTGATTTCACTCTGCTTGGCCGCTTAAATAACATTGATCGCATCGAAGTGTTAAAAGGCCCGCAAAGTACGCTCTATGGTTCCAGTGCGATGGGCGGTGTGGTGCAAATCTTTACGAAAAAAGGCCAAAAAGAGCCAGAAACTGTTTTAAGTTTAGAGGCAGGTTCTCGTGAGACCATTCGTACGACGCTTTCAACGTCAGGTGGATTTGAGCGTTTTTCGTATGCGATTGCAGGGTCTGTTGAAAATCAACGGGGGATTGATGTTACATCAAATGATGATCCACTAAAACCTGAAAAAGATTTTGATAAAGATCGTCAAAAAAACCGTGTATTATCGGGCAATATGAACTTTATCGTTAGTGAAAACTTCGATATTGATCTGATGGCGCATTATAATCGTCAATATCTTGAATATGACGCGCCTGGTAACCGAGTATATCCTGACTATATGCGTAACAAACAGTTTTTAGGGCGCATTGCAGGAAACTTATCGTTATTTGATGATCGCTTAGCAACAACGGTTGCTTATAGTATTAATGATATTAAGCGAGATAATTATTCAGGGTATGATCAGAAAGATCATATAACAGGAGAGTATCTAGGTACTGAAAAGTCAGAATATGGTTTTAAAGGAAAGATACAGTCATTTGATTTAAATAATGTATTAACGCTGAATCCAAATTTTAAAACGGCGTTTGGTGCAACTTATACGCATGAAAAAGGATCTCAAGACGATTGGGATCAATCTAAAACCACTAACATGAAGAGTCTTTATCTAGATCAGCATTTTGATTATAACGATCGCCTCTTTAATACGATCGGTGTGCGTTATGACGATCATTCTGAATTTGGCAGCAAAACCACATTCCGTGCTACCACACGCTTTAATGTGAATGATCAAGTCGCGCTAAAAGCCTCCTACGGAACAGGGTTTAATGCGCCGAATGTTTATCAAATGTACGGTGATTGGGTTGGCAATAAAGAACTTAAAGCGGAAACGAGCCGCGGTTTTGATTTAGGAATTGTCTTTAATCCAACAACAGCGAGTGAAATTGAAGTGACTTACTTTAATACGCGCTATAAAAACATGATCGATTATGTCGCGGATTATCCTGGTGCGTGGACAGGGAAATATGAAAACGTGGATCGTGCAAAAATGAAGGGGCTTGAAGTTGCGGGTGTATGGCAGCTCAATGAGATGCTTGGAGCGACCTTTGCGTATACCTATCTCGATGCAAAATCGAAAGCGCCTGAAAAAGAGTATGAGCGCATGCTGCGTCGCCCACGCCATCAAGTAAGTGCAGGACTTAATTATGCACCGACTGAGCGTTTTAATTTAAATGCGGGTGCAACGTATTACAGTAGCCGATTAGATAAAGATGAGGTAACTCTCGGCGGATTCACAACGCTTGATGTAGCGGCCACGTATCAAATCAATGAGAGTGTGGAAATTACCGCGAAGATCAATAATCTATTTGATAAAAAACATGAGTATGCAAAAGGCTATCGCGAGCCCGGGATTGAAGGGTTTGTTGGCGTCAATATTAAATTCTAAGCGGGTATAAATTCCTCTTTAAAATCAGAAAGCGAGTGAATTGGAAATGATTCATTCGCTTTTTTTATGCCGTGCAATTGAATACTTGAATAGTTACAAAAAGCTGTAATTAACAGGACTTTAAAAGGGTGGTATGATAATTCAATACTAAAAAGAGATCTAAATAGACCGTGAGGAGGGGCGCGTGATGCGAATCAGGCAGAGTCTTGTTGTGCTGTTGCTGACGTTCATTATGCAGATCAGTTTTGCGCATCGCTGTGAACGGATTGTGACGCTTTCTCCCGCGCTTACCACCATTATCGATGAGATGGGACTAGCTGAAAATTTAGTCGGCCACAGTGAATATTCGCTCATTCCAAAAGGGCTTAGAAGCGTTGAGGTGGGTAGTTATTTTAATCTCAACTTAGAACAGCTCTATCGCCTCAAACCGACGATGATTTTTCTTGAGCAAAGTGATGCAGGGAAGATGGTAGCGAAGATGAAAAAACTTGGGCTGCCGGCTCAAACCATTTTACTCAATACGCTCGATGAGATTGAAGCAAGTTACGCGAATATTAGAGTGGCGTGCGGGTTTACTAATGATGATTTGACGGGCGAGAAAGCGCTGGTAAAGACCGATTTATCTGCGCAACAAAACCGATTAGCCGATCAAGGAAACGGACTCGTGTTTTATGGCGATGGACGAGCGTATGAATTAGACGTGCCGACGCTTGCGGTGGGAAAGAGCTTTCATCGAGATCTTTTCAATTATTTAGGATTAACGCTTTTATACGATGGGCCGCTCAATGCGCCGACGATAAATAGCGAAGCGCTCTTTGCGCTCAACCCCGATTGGATCATTATTTTAAATAGCGATTCGGCGGCAAACTATGACACACTCGAGCAATTAACGGTGCGTAACATTGAGGTGAAATGGCCGTGTCTTGAGGGAATGAATGCCGTGAAAAACGGACAGGTTTACGAATTAAAAGGGTATTGGAGCATGATGCCAACGCCCCGAGCGATGGAGTCCATTGCGGAACAGGTGATAACCGTTTTAGATCAATCAGAGTCGCCAAATTCTATTGATAAACAGAAGGAAAATATACAATGAAAATTGCAAATAATGTGACTGAACTCGTAGGGCATACGCCGCTTGTTCGCCTTAATCGCCTAACTGAAGGCATGCCGGCGGAAGTGGTGGTAAAACTTGAGTATTTCAATCCATCTCACTCCATTAAAGACCGCATTGCGGTAGCGATGATTGCGCGTGCAGAAAAAGAGGGGCTTTTAACCAAAGACTCTGAAATTGTGGAGCCCACCTCGGGAAATACCGGAATCGGGCTTGCGATGGTCTGTGCGGCAAAGGGCTATCCATTAACGCTCACCATGCCAGAAACCATGAGTAAAGAGCGTCAAATGCTCTTAAAAGGTTACGGCGCAAATCTTGTGCTGACCGATGGAAAAGCCGGCATGAGCGGCGCGATTGCCAAGGCGAAAGAGATGGCGGAAGAAAACCCCAATATCTTTATTCCTCAGCAATTTGATAACCTTGCAAATCCTGAGATTCACCGAGAAACCACCGCGATCGAGATCTTAAACGATACCGATGGTAAAGTGGATATTTTTATTGCGGGCGTCGGTACGGGCGGTACGATTACCGGAATTGGCGAGGTGTTAAAAGCCCATAATCCGAATGTTGAAATTATTGCGGTTGAACCTGCGGAATCGGCGGTTTTATCGGGCGAGCCATCAGGCCCTCATAAAATCCAAGGGATCGGTGCGGGATTTGTCCCAAGCGTATTAGATACCGATATCTACGATAAAATTGTGAAGGTGCCGAGCGATAGCGCCATTGAAACGGCGAAAGCAGCGGCGCGTAAAGAGGGGCTTTTAGTGGGTATCTCCTCAGGAGCGGCGATCTACGCGGCGCTTTTAGAAGCAAAAAAAGAGGAAAATCGTGGCAAACGCATTGTGGCGATCGTGCCCTCGTTTGGTGAACGTTATCTCTCAACGGCGCTCTTTGATGAGTACCGTTAATCCTTTTTAACGCACCAAATCACAATTTGGCGTGAAAATAATTTGAAGGCGAATCTGTTTTAACAAGCGGATTCGCCTTTTAAATTTAAAACTATATGAATGAGTGTAGAGTATGCTAAAATTGATCGTTTACCATTTCCCGTAAACGGTCTTCGTTTGCGGAAAATCAATGTTTTATATAGCGATGTTTTTATAGGAGATTGTATGACAGAGCAAACCCTTTCAATTATCAAGCCCGATGCAGTTGCAAAAAACGCAATTGGTGCAATCTATTCACGTTTCGAAACTGCAGGTTTCAAAATTGTAGCGGCGAAAATGGCTCAATTAACTCGCGAAGAAGCAGAAGGTTTCTACGCAGTGCATAAAGAGCGTCCTTTCTTCAACGATTTAGTTGAATTCATGATCTCTGGCCCCGTAATGATCTCTGTGTTAGAAGGCGAAAATGTTATCGCTAAACACCGCGACATCATGGGAGCAACCAACCCTAAAGAAGCATTAGCGGGTACGATTCGTCATGACTTTGCTGACTCAATCGACGCAAACGCAGTTCACGGTTCAGATGCGCCTGAAACAGCGAAAGTTGAAATCGAATATTTCTTTGGCGAAAACGCTGTTGGTAAAGTAGGCGTTTGTTCAAAATAAGTTCGTATGCAAGAGATAAAAATAGATCGTGTTGCTCCCGTTACTGAAAAAGTAAACTTATACAGTTTACCGCTTGACGGGATGCAAGCGTTTTGCGAAGAGCTTGGTGAAAAGCCATATAGGGCCACTCAAATTATGAAGTGGCTCTATCATAAGGGCGTATCAAGCATCGATGAGATGACCGATATCTCGAAAAAAACGCGTGAGAAGCTCAATAATGTAGCGACATTGGGATTGCCTGAGGTGATTCGCGATTTGCCGTCAAACGATGGTACGCGAAAATGGCTCGTGCGCATGGATTCTGGAAACTCGATCGAGATGGTCTATATTCCAGAAGATGGCCGCGGGACACTTTGTATCTCATCACAGGTAGGCTGTGCGCTCGATTGCAGTTTTTGTGCAACGGGTAAGCAGGGCTTTAACCGCAATTTAAGCGTAGCTGAGATTGTCGGCCAAGTGGTGCTTGCGAAAAAGCTCTTAAATGATTTTGAAGAGATCGATAATTTCACGCCGCGTAAACTCACCAACATCGTATTTATGGGGATGGGGGAACCGCTCCTTAATTACCGTAATGTGGTGGCTGCGGGGAAAATCTTCTTAGATGATTATGGATTAGGGTTATCAAAACGTCGGGTGACCTTAAGTACCTCGGGCGTGGTACCTGCGATCTATCGTCTGAAAGAGGATCTTGATTTAGCGCTCGCCATTTCCCTTCATGCGCCGTATAACACGCTGCGTGATGAGCTCGTTCCGATCAATCAAAAATATCCGATCGAAGAGTTACTTGAAGCGTGCCAAGCTTATATCGAGGGAACGCCGAGTAAGAAAATCACTTGGGAATATGTAATGCTGAAAGGCATTAATGACCGTGAAGAAGATGCTCATGCACTTGCGCGCCTAATTCGTCATATCCCCGGTAAAGTCAACTTAATTCCCTTCAATCCATTTGACGGATCAGACTACAAAACATCGAGCGAAAAGCAGATTAATCATTTTAGAAACACGCTAAAAGGTTATGGTATAGTAGTCGTTACCCGTAAAACTCGTGGGGAAGATATTGATGCCGCATGTGGGCAATTAGCTGGTCGAGTATTAGATAAAACCAAACGTACCGCCGGAAAAGAGTAAGTCCAACGTCAAAATTCAAGAGAGGAATAGATCTGTGAGAGTCATTATTACTGGGTTAATTGCGATCATGTTATCGGCATGTGTTACAACCAACGGTGGTAGCTCCGGCGCAAGTGGGAGCCGTGGAAAATACGTCACCTACGAAGAGCTCGAAGAGATCGACCGCATCAATTATCAGCTCGGTAAAAGCTATATCGAAAATGCCAACTATGATGTGGCAGAAGATAAGCTGATGAAGGTAGTCACCAGCGCCCCTAATTTCCCAGAGGTCTATAACGCGCTTGGCGTATTGAGTGAACGTCGCGGACGCTTTACCAATGCGCTAACTCTCTTTTTTAAAGCGATCGAACTCAATCCCAATTTAGATATTGCCATGCAAAACTATACCCGTCTCCAATGCCGCGAGAACGGAACGGATTCGCTTGAGATGATCGCCTATCAAGCGCAACATCCTGTATTACGTGCAGGAATCTACACCGGCGTCGCTGAGTGTGCACTTGGGAAAAAATCCTATGATGTCGCCCTTAAAAATGCGAACCAAGCCATTAATGCCGATCCGAACTACGGTCTTGCCTATTTTAACCGTGCAATTGCGCTCTATCATAAACGCCAATACCGCGATGGGTTACAATCGTTAGCAAAATTCCATGATATTAAAGGCTATACTGCGCCAGGCGCTCGTTTAGGGCTCGAAATGGCGAAGAAAGTTAACGATAAAGCGGAAATCCAAAAGTTCACATATGTGATCGAAACGCAGTTTAAATAATAACGAACAGATAAGAAGTTTAGTCGATGCAAATTGAAGAGTTAGGTGATACATTACGGGCCCGTCGGGAAGAGAAGAGCTTCACGATCGAGCAGGTGTCCCGTGCAATCTCATTACGCAGCTCCATTATTGAAGAGCTTGAGCGAGGCGATTACTCGAAAATCGATGCGCTCCTCTATACCAAAAATTACTTAAAACGCTACGCCGGCTATTTGGGATTCACGCCCGATGAGATCGAAGCGATGATCGAGAGCATTCCAGTCGAAGATAAGAGCTATCAACATTTAAAACTCAACACAGAGATTAAAAATAAAGAGAATCGTCGTAAAAAGAGCTTCATTTTACGCCTCTATTTCTTTGTGGTGATTCTGATTTTAGCTTCAGTTTATCTCTATTTTACTCTCGATAAACATGGCGATTTCTTTAAAAATGGCATCGCGCCAACGCCTCAAGATGAAGCGATTATCGACGAGAGCGACGTGCCTCCACCCTTAACCGAACCGCGCCGTCAAGGCCCATCCGTTTTCACAGAACCGAGCGCCGTTGATCCGCTGATTGAGATGAATCGCGGAAAAATGGCCGATGATTCAAACGAGACAGTGGGGGATTACGGATTTACCCGTCCGATCGATGAAACCGTTGAAGCGGAAACAAATAATCTAAATGATGCGGATGAACCAAGTCCTGAAATTTTAGCGGAGATTGAAAATATTAAATCCTTGGCCAAGCTTGGCGTGCCGACAAAAGGGATGGGGAGCAATCAAGAGAGCGTGATCGCGGAAGAGGAAAATCTTCTCTACATTGAGACCAATGATGATTGCTGGATCGGCCTTTATGATGGAAGTGGCAATACGCCGGTACAAGCGATTGTTAAACCCGGTGAGCCGTTCCGTTTAACTCTGGAAGATCGTCATTTTATTACCAAAAATGGTGAAAAATCGATGCGCCTTAAATTTGGCAATGGTCGCGCGGTGACGGAACTTCGCGTCAATGGTAAAACCGTCGATCCCGAGCTCTATACACCTCAAGGCAAACGTAATATTATTACCTTCAACTTAAATCCTGAAGATTATCAATAAAAATAGAAAACTATGAGCAAAAAAATTACTGCAATTCGTGGGATGCACGACTGGCTCCCCTCTGAAAGCCACTATTGGCAAACGATTGAGGCGGAACTGAAAAATCTTTTCACTGAATATGGCTATCTTGAGTTGCGTACTCCGCTCCTTGAAGAGACTCGCCTTTTCACGCGTTCACTCGGTGAAGTGACCGATATCGTTGAAAAAGAGATGTATACTTTCCCCGATCAAAATGAGAATTTAAGCTTAACGCTTCGTCCTGAAATGACGGCGGGAATCGTGCGTGCGGGTATTGAGCATGGGCTTTTCTATAATCAAACCCAAAAAGTATGGCAAATTGGACCTGCTTTTCGTTATGAGCGTCCTCAAAAAGGGCGCTATCGCCAATTCCATCAAGCGGATATTGAGATTTTCGGCATTGAAACTCCCGATGCCGATGCGGAAATGCTTGCGATGCTTCACCGTTTATGGAAGCGTTTAGGCATTGATCAAGAGGTAAAACTTGAGATTAACTCGATGGGTACCGCACCATGCCGTAAGGTATATCGTGAAGCGCTCATCGCTTATTTTGAGCAATACCAAGATAAACTTGACGAAGACAGTCAGCGCCGTCTCTATCGCAATCCGCTCCGTATTTTGGATTCGAAAAATCCTGAACTTGACGGCATTATTAAAGATGCGCCTCAGCTCATTGATTACCTTGATGAGGAATCAAAAGCTCATTTTGATGATCTTTGTGCCTATCTTGATGCGCTTGGCATCGAGTATATTATCAATCCTCGCATCGTGCGCGGAATGGATTACTACACACGTACCGTATTTGAGTGGACCACCGATAAACTCGGCTCGCAAGGCACGGTATGCGGTGGTGGACGTTACGATAAAATGGTGGAAGAGCTTGGTGGACGAGCCACCCCTGCGATCGGTTTTGGTATGGGCATGGAGCGTCTGATCCTGCTTTGCCAAGCGTGCGAAGTGGAAGCAAAAGAGATTGCGCCGCTTGTGACCACTGTATTTCTTGGAAAAGAGGCGGAACGTGTTGGCTTAACGCTGGTTGAATCGATCCGTGATGCGATGCCTGGTGAGAAAATTATGCTTAATTTAGGTGGCGGCAGCGTCCGTTCACAAATGCGTAAAGCCGATAAGTCAGGCGCGCGCTGGGCATTAATTATGGGTGAAGATGAGCTTCAAAATGGATCGATTGTGGTGAAAGATCTGCGTGAAGATGGCTCGCAAGAGACCATTTTACAATCAGAGCTCGTCGCATGGTTAAAAAACGCAAATTAGGAGATCGGGATGAGCCTTAAAGAATTTGAAACCGATGAACAACGTGCCGAAGCACTTGTTGATTGGCTGAAACAAAACAGTAATTTTATCTTGCTTTTAGCGGTAGTGATTGTAGGAACGATTGTCGGTCAGAACTATTATCAATCCCATAAAGCGGGGAAAACCGTGAATAATATTGCGGCGCTTGATACGCTTGCGATGGAAAAGGGCACTGAGGGGAATCTCTCTAAAGCGCAATTAACCGAGTTTTTAGATAAAAACAACAACCAAGATCATCAGGCATTAGGCGTGATGACCGTTGCCGGTGAGCTTGCAAATCGCGGTGAATATCAAGAAGCGAAAGCCCTTTTAACTGGCCTTGATACGCAAAAATTTGATCCAAGCTTAAAAGCACTCGTTGATTTTCGTTTAGCGAAAGTGTTATTTGAATTAAAGGAATACGATGCCTCGTTAAAGGTTTTAGATGGCATGGATTCAATCTCATTTAGAGGGCTTGCGCAAGCGTTATCCGGTGATATTCATCTCGCAAAAGGCGATGAAAAACGCGCGATTGCTTCATATGAAGCGGCGTTGACTTCACCGAATGCCCCGCGTGATGGCGTATTATTAAAACTTGCGCAACTAGCAGGTAGTGAGGCAGGCGAAGCGCCAGTGGATAATACCCCTGTAAATGCGGTTGAGCCAGAAACAGAATCAAAAATTGATGCAGTAGCATCGTAATAAATACTAATTATTAATACTCACACGATCATGTCGCGAAAGCGCTACAGGAACGAGAAAAGGAGCGATTGATGTCGATGAAACGATCCATGGCATTAGCCACATTTGCAGTAGTCACGCTAACAGGGTGCAGTGGCTTGATTTCAGGAAAATCAAACCGCATTCAACCGACCCCACTCAATCAAGAAGTCCCTAGCCACTTAGCGCAAACCGCGTGGAGTAGCTCAGTGTCAGCGAAAGTTGAAGCAACGTCGGGCAATCGTTTTACCCTCGGCGTTCAAAATGGACGCTATTTTGTGGCGGGTGATAACGGCATGGTCAGCGCAGTCTCTGAAGGCGGTGGCGTTCTTTGGAATGCAAAAACCGATCCACTTTATACCGGCGTTGGCGTTGAAGGCGATAAAGTCTTCGTCGGCACCAAACAGGGCGAATTAGTGGCACTCTCAGCCGTTGATGGTAAAGAACTCTGGCGTAAAGGCTTATATGGCGCAAGCATTGTGACACCCAAAGCACACAATGGCGTTGTTGTTACAGTCACCCAAGGGGGCGCAGTCGAAGCATTTGATAGCGCAACCGGAGAGGTGAAATGGGCCTATATGATGGCGCCGACTCGCTTTTCAATGCGCGGATCTGCTGAACCGATCGTTTTCCAAAATGATCTCATTGTGAGTAATGATGCTGGCCAAGTGATTCGTTTTGATGTGCAAACGGGCGCGGTTAAATGGGGCGTTAAAACTTCACGCGTAAGCGATTCAGGTCTTGTTGGTAGCATGCTCGATATCGATTCCGCACCGCTTGTGGTCGGAAATGATCTCTACGTTGCATCGATTCGCCAAGGCATTAGTAAAATTACTGCACAAGGTCGCCTCCTTTGGACAAAAGGCAATGGTGTTTATGCGGGGATTGCCCACCACGGCGGGAATATTTTATCCGTTGAAGATGAAGGACGCATCGTTGCACTCTCAACCCAAAATGGGGATGAAAAATGGGCCAATACCGATCTTTTAGGACGCGGTGTGAGTCGTCCTGTGATCGCAGGTGGAAAACTCGTTGTGGCTGACTTTGAAGGGTATGTGCATGCACTTGATCCACAAACCGGCCGTCTTTTAAGTTCAACTAAAGTAGGAAACGGTGCATTTTTACCTGATTTAACGGTGATCGGAAATGCAGTATTCCTCCAAGAAAAAGCAGGGCGCTTAATTAAAGTAGTGCTATAATCGCCCCTTTTTATCTTTCACGAATTACATTAGAAGTATATAAGTATGTTACCGATTTTTGCTCTAGTGGGGCGCCCGAATGTCGGGAAATCCACCATTTTTAATATTTTAACGCGAACGCGTGATGCGCTTGTGGCCGACCAGCCCGGGCTTACGCGCGATCGTCAATATGGTCACGGCGTTGTCGGTGATAATCCCTATATGATTTTAGATACCGGCGGATTATCCGGCGATGAAAATCGTATGGATCAGCTCATTGAATCGCAAGTTTGGAAAGCGGTTGATGAGGCGGATGTGATTTTGTTTGTGGTTGATGGCCGTGAAGGGCTAACCGCATTTGATGAAGATATCGCCAATCGTTTACGCCGTTCAGATAAGCCTTGCATTGTGGTAGTCAATAAAGCGGAAGGGCAAGATCCTGAGCTGATTATGAGCGATTTCTATGCGCTCGGTTTAGGTGATATTGTGCCAGTTTCTGCGAGCCACAACCAAGGGTTTATCGAGCTTGTTGATGAAGCGTTTAGCCATATTAATGAAGAAGATTTTGTTGAAGCGATCGACGAAGAGGATGATATTATTCGTCTTGCGGTATTTGGTCGCCCGAATGCAGGGAAATCAACGCTCATTAACCGTATTTTAGGGGAAGAGCGCGTGCTCGCCTCTGACGTTGCGGGAACAACCCGTGACAGTATCGAAATTCCCTTTACCATGGAAGATCGCGACTTTATCTTGATCGATACCGCTGGGGTGCGTCGCCGTGCTCGTGTGTCGGATAAGATCGAAAAATTTAGCGTACTGAAAAGCTTAGATGCCATTGAAAAAGCCAATGTAGTGGTCTTTGTCTTTGATGCTGAAGAAGGTCTATCGGAGCAAGATGCAACGCTGCTTGGCTATGTGCTCGATTCAGGTAAAGCATTGGTGCTCGCGGTCAATAAGTGGGATACCTTAGAAAATGATGATAAAGAGTGGCTCAAGCAGGAGTTTGACCGCCGTTTCGCGTTTGTGGATTTCACCAAACCGATCTTTATCTCAGCGCTACGCGGAACCGGTGTGAGCCGTGTGCTCCAAGAGGCGATTAAGGCGTACGATTCATCGATGCAGGAGTTTTCTACGAGCGAACTGTCTGACATTTTGGAAGATGCCGTTCGCGCGCATCAACCGCCGATGGAAAAAGGGTTTGCACCGAAATTACGCTTTGCGCACCAAGGGGGTAAGAATCCTCCGCGCATTATTATTCACGGTAACCGTACCCAATATGTGAAAGATTCGTACGTGCGTTATTTAAGTAAAACCTATCGCGAAACGTTGGGACTTTACGGAACGCCGGTGCGCATCAATTTCCGCGGGGGCGATAATCCTTATGCCGGAAAAGCGCCAAGCCCAACGAAAAAAGAGATCAAACGTGCGGGTAAAGTGCGTTACGGGAAACCGAAAAAATAAAATGGGTGAGTATATATGAATATAGTGTTTTCTGCTACAAGGCAGTGGAATCCGGGTGATGAGTTTATTTTAATGGGTGCGATTAACCTCTTAAAAAAACATATATCGGATTTTAACCCTATTTTATATAATCGAAACCCTCAAATAAGACGTAGTAGACATTTTGATTTTATAAAGATGGTTGATGGATTACTAGGAAAAAATGTGTTAGAAAAATTCCTAGATAATTCTGTAAAAGAGTATAATCCCATGGATTATGCTGATTTAGTTGTCTTTGCCGGTTCACCTGAGTGGCGTGGAAAAAGAACAATAAAATTGTATCGATCAATTGTTGAGTATCAAATACCGACCTTCTTTTTGGGGATAGGATTAGGCGCGGGTGGTCAGTTTTCATTTACAGACCAGTATTTTTCAAAAGATGAGCAGTATGTGTTCAATAATGCGAAGCTTATAACGGCTAGAGATCGATATGCCCGTGAAAACTTACAGCCTTTACCTGTTTATCATTTACCATGTCCTGCGCTCTTTTCAAGCACTCAGGAAAAAACGGTTAAACAGGTAAAAAAAGTTGGTTTAATTTATAGCACAAATAAAGCTGCCAATGGAAATAAGATTAGCACAGATACATATCATTATATGATGAAAATGTATCAGCAATTATTAGAAAAATTTGGCGAACATTATGAATTTGAATTTATTGCTCATTATATAGATGAGCTTTCAGAGTTTAAAAAAGATTTTCCAGATTCTCGCTTGCATTATTCATATGATTCAAAAGATTATTTAGATATCTATAATCAATTTGATTTAGTTATTGGCTGTCGAGTTCATGGTATTGGCATATCGGCATCGATGGGGATTCCTGGCATGATGATTGCTCATGATAATCGTTCTGATACTGTGCAAGGATTTTGTGCAGAACTTATCAAAGTGGGTGATAACTTTTCTAAAATTATAGGTATTTTTAATAAAATGGTCGTAGGCATTGAAAGCTATAGTTTAAGTTTGCAAAAACATAAAATGGAAACGGCTAAAAAGTACTACAGTTTATTACAAAACAGTTTATTGTAATTTCACTTGCTAATTTAACAAGCCTCGGTGGCGTTATTGTAAGACGCTCGCTCCCGAGGCTTTTTTATTGTGTGTATTTTAAGATTTCTCTTAAG
Source organism: Ignatzschineria sp. RMDPL8A (assembly GCF_029815055.1). Lineage (NCBI taxonomy): Bacteria > Pseudomonadati > Pseudomonadota > Gammaproteobacteria > Cardiobacteriales > Ignatzschineriaceae > Ignatzschineria > Ignatzschineria sp. RMDPL8A. The sequence continues at coordinate 531,455 of NZ_JAPPWA010000002.1, forward strand.
AGTAATTTACAAGATTAAGGCTTAACGCTTTAATCCTTTTAAAGCATCGGCAAAAGGATTATTAGAGGGCTTTTCGCTATGACGTTTTGCTTGTTTCCCTTTAGCGGGAACGTAGCTTTTTTGCCCTTTATCGGATGCACTTGCATCATCGTTCATGCGCATGGTGAGTTGAATCCGATTGCGGGGAATATCGACTTCCAATACTTTAACCGTTACCACGTCACCAACTTTAACAATCTCATGCGGATCTTTGACAAAGCGGTCGGCAAGGGCGCTGATATGGACTAATCCATCTTGATGCACGCCGATATCGACAAAGGCGCCAAAGTTTGCAACGTTGGTTACGACACCTTCTAAACGCATGCCTTCTTTAAGGTCTTTGATCGATTCAATGCCCTCTTTAAAGGTGGCAGTGACAAACTCAGGGCGCGGGTCACGGCCGGGTTTGTCTAGCTCATCAATGATATCTTTAACGGTAGGAATCCCAAATTTCTCGGAGGTAAATTCTTTGGGATTAAGGCTACGCAAAAGTGAGGTATTGCCAATTAGTTCATCGATTGATTTGGCGGTTTTTTTCGCGATTGTTTCCACAACCGGGTAAGCTTCAGGGTGAACGGCAGAGCGGTCGAGCGGATTATTGCCACGAATGCGTAGGAATCCCGCAGCCAGTTCGAAGGTTTTTGGCCCAAGGCGCGGAACTTTTAATAGCTCTTTACGATTGGTAAAGGCGCCATTTTCATCGCGATATTTGACAATATTTTCAGCCGTTGTATTGTTTAAGCCAGAGACTTGTGCAAGTAGCGGGCTTGAGGCTGTATTAACATCGACTCCCACCGCATTTACACAGTCTTCCACCACCGAGGCAAGTGATCGGTTGAGCTCGGTTTGATTTACATCGTGCTGATATTGCCCAACGCCGATCGATTTTGGATCGATCTTAACCAGTTCAGCAAGCGGATCTTGCAGACGGCGAGCAATGGAGATCGCGCCTCGTAACGAGACATCAAGCTCGGGGAATTCTTTTGAGGCAAGTTCAGAGGCGGAATAGACAGACGCTCCCGCTTCACTAACGACGATCCGGCTTAAACCTTTTACCACTTTACAGAGTTCGCCTGCGAGTTTATCGGTTTCCCGTGAGGCAGTTCCATTCCCGATCGCAATGAGGCTCGGTGAGTGTTTTTGGCAGAGCGCTGCAAGGGCAGTCAGTGAGCCATTCCAGTCATTACGGGGCGGATGGGGATAGATCGTTGTGGTATCGAGAAGTTTTCCGGTATCGTCAACAACGGCGACTTTACAGCCGGTTCGAATGCCGGGGTCGATCCCTAAAATTACGCGATTTCCCGCAGGGGAGGCAAGCAGAAGATCTTTTAAATTGCGAGCAAAGACTTTAATCGCTTCCGCTTCCGCCTCTTCACGCATGCGATTAATAAGCTCAAGGGAGAGCGAGAGATTGAGTTTCGCGCGCCAGCTAAGACGAATGGTATCGTTCAGCCAATCGTGCGGATTGCTAAGGCCAAAGTGATCTTTAATAAAGGTTTGCGGCGTCTCTTCGATCGGTTCGGGTAAAACAAGGTCGAGCGATAAGATATCTTCATTGCGTCCCCGAAGGAGCGCTAAGGCCCTATGTGAGGGAATGGTTTTAATGGCCTCACTAAATTCAAAGTAATCTTTATAATTGCTGCCCTCATCGGCTTTTCCATCTTTGACCGATGCGCTAATAACGCCATTGTCCCAGAGATAATTACGGAGCTTTCCGAGAAGCTCCGCCTCTTCCGAAATGCGATCAATTAAGATAAAGCGTGCGCCATCGAGCACTGCTTTTGTATCGGCAAAGCCTTTCTCTTCATCAATATAGGGTGCCGCGAGCGTCTCTAAATCCTCTTGTAGAGTATTTTGAAAGAGCGTTTCTGCAAGCGGAAGAATGCCGGCTTCAATGGCGATCTGAGCGCGTGTTCGTCGGCGCGGACGATAGGGAAGATAGAGGTCTTCGAGCTCGGTTTTTGTGGTCGCCGCTTCAAGTTTACCGCGAAGCTCATCGGTGAGTTTTTCTTGAGAGTCGATCGATTCGATAATGGTACTACGGCGATCTTCAAGCTCGCGAAGATAGACAAGGCGCGTCTCAAGTTCGCGAAGCTGCGCATCATCAAGTCCGCCGGTTACCTCTTTACGATAGCGCGCAATAAACGGAACGGTCGCCCCCTCATCAAGCAGGGTGACGGCAGCGCTCACTTGGGTGACATTTGCGTTAATTTCACGAGCAATAATGGAGGCAATAGTAGGGATGTTCGCCATATCGAAAAGGTTCCTCTCTTCATTTATAGTATTATATTCAGCCCCCCATTATAACCATTTTTATTGGCTATTTTTGCTTTTTGGCGTTTGTGAGTTGTATTACGCTTTATCTTGCTTATTTTTTGGCTAATTGGCGGGAAATTTCCATCAAAAAATTGCCCTTAAATTGGCTCAAGTCGTCCATTTATCAATGAAATTTGAGTTTTTTATCAAGATAAATTATAAAAGATGGCATGCGCGCCGTTTTCGCTTGGTAACGTACGGGCATGTCGTGATTACCAAGGGCAGAAAAAGGCGTTTTTTTTATTTCAGATAAGGAAGCACAATGGCTGAAAGTAAGCAAGAGCCTTCAAAGGGACTTATAAATAAATTTTTAAATGGAATTGAATGGGTTGGGAATAAATTACCTGCCCCTGCGTTACTTTTCTTCTATTCAATGCTGGGAATTATGGTGCTGTCGTGGCCTCTTTCCGCAGTGGACTTTAGCTTTACCACCAAAACCATCACCGGCGAATCGGTGACGCAAGTGGAGCATGTTAGTAACCTCTTATCCGGTGAAAAACTGATCTACTTTCTTGAGAATTTTGTTCGTATTTTCATTAATTTTGCGCCTTTAGGGGTTGTCGTTGTGGCGATGCTCGGGATTGGCGTTGCAGAACGTGCGGGCTATGTGGATGTGGGCCTTAAAAAGCTGCTTCGCATTACGCCTAAAAAATTCCTAACGCCGATGGTGCTCTTTGTGGCGATGTTAAGTCACTTTGCGGCCGATGCGGGTTATGTGGTGGTGATTCCCATTGGCGGGATTTTATTTTACGCCGCGGGCCGTCATCCGATTGCGGGGATTGCAGCGGCTTTTGCGGGGGTATCGGCAGGGTTTTCAGCAAACTTAATTCCCTCAACGAACGATATTTTACTCCAAGGAATTACCCAAGATGCGGCGCGTATTTTAGATCCAAACTATACGGTGAACGTTCTGTCAAACTGGGCTTTTGGAAGTGCGTCGGTCTTTTTCTTAGTGATTGTGGGCTGGTTTGTTACCGATAAAATTGTCGAGCCTCGTCTATCGCGCGTGCCGTTAAATGATGAGATCGATATTGATGATAGTAAAGAGATCACCCCGATCGAGAGCCGTGCGTTTTGGATTTCATCGCTCTTTATGGTGGGTGTATTGGCGGTTTTCACCCTTTGGGCATGGCCAGCGGATTCTCTTTTACGTGCCGATTTAGCCGCCGATGCGGGCGAGTTGATTCGTCAATTATCCTTGCCTGACAATCTCCAACTTCCTCGCGGAAAAGAGTGGCCGATTTTAGTGGAACACTTTGGATTAGCGTCAGGTACATCAAGTGCGGAGCTGGTGAATTATCTCTATAACGAGGGAATTATCAGCACAACGCGCGGCTCATTAACGAGTGCCGGTGCGCCATTAATGCGTTCGATTGTAGCGATTATCTTCTTAGGGTTTATCATCCCCGGGATTGTCTTTGGAATGATCACAAAACGCTTTAAAAAATTGAGCGATGTGGTGGATGCAATGAGCGAAACAACGAAAGGCATGAGCAGTTTCATCGTGATGATGTTCTTCTGCGCCTTCTTCTTGGAAGCCTTTAATCAGTCCAATTTAGGGAAAATTATTGCGCTGTCTGGAGCTGAATTCCTCCAAAGCATCAATCTTAATTCCTATGTGACGATCATCTGTGCGATCCTCTTTATCGCCTTTATCAACCTCTTTGTTGGATCGGCCTCGGCAAAATGGATTTTATTATCACCGATCTTAGTGCCAATGTTAATGCAGCTCGGTATCGCGCCTGAATTAACGCAAGCGGCTTATCGCGTTGGGGATTCAACCACGAATATTATTTCACCGCTCATGACCTACTTTGCCCTGGTGGTGGTCTATTGTCAGCGCTATGTGAAATCGACGGGCATTGGAACGCTCATTTCGATGATGATTCCTTATTCGATCAGTTTCCTTCTATCGTGGATCGTTTTCTTAATGATCTGGTGGTTATCGGGCATGCCGCTCGGAATTGAAGGGGCGTACCTCTATAATCCGCATGGATAAAAGTTAGAGTCTGTGGAGGTTTGGTCGAATCAGACGGATTGAACTCTGATGTAAATCTCCGTATACTTATGAAAATTAAAGCTGCCTTCGGGTAGCTTTTTTTATGGGAAAGGGGGATATTTAATCAATCATTCATGCCTTTATAAGGAGCGATACGATGATGAAAAAGATCTTTAAAAAACGTGTGGGATTAACGCTGATGGCGAGCCTGTTACTTGCGGGGTGCGTATCGGTTGAGCCCTCGAAAAAGGATGAGTTTACTGTCCCGAAAGGGGAGCTCGTGCGCTATGAGGTGGATTCAAAACTCTATGATTGCGTTGGCGTTGGGCCGCAAAAATGCCTGCGGGTGAAACGCGGAGACAGCGATGAATGGAGCTTTTTCTACAGTCAGATTGAGGGATTTGAGTATCAAGAGGGGTACCGCTATCAATTATTAATCGATGAATTTCCGCTTGAGGCAATTCCCGATCGAAGCGCTGTGGGATACCGTTTAATGCGGGAGCTTGAGCGCTTAAAAGTGGTCCATATTTAAGGGCATCAGATCGGTTTTTCCGGGGCCATTTCGCGGTCTTTTTATACGAAATGGGATTCATTTTGCTGTGGCTGTGCTAAAATTATAGCCTGTTGACGCACAAAAAGTGGCCTGTTCCACATCATAATAAACCCAAAAAACGAGGAAATAATGCGATTAACACCAAGACTTAACCGGAAAATAACGTTGCTGTGGACGCTGCTGTTTTTAAGCGTTACGGCGAGCAGTCTGGAGGCAAAAACGGTGGAAAAAGAGATCTACGGACGCTATGAAACCATGAGCATTGTGGATTTTAACGGCGTGAATGTATCGGCAAAGATGGATACCGGCGCGCTCACCGCATCACTCCATGCCGAAAATATCGAATTTTTCACCAAAAATAACGACGACTGGGTGCGTTTTACCACTCGCATTAATGAGATGGAGCTTGGGCCTTATGAATTCCCACTCCATAAAGTGAGTCGAGTCAAACGGCGCCAAGAAGAGAAAAGTCCAAGCAAAGTAAAATCGGCAAAACGCCCAGTGATTCTACTCACGCTCTGCCTTGGCAATCAACAAAAAGAGGTGGAGGTAAATTTGGCCAATCGCTCAAATTTAAACTATCCCCTCTTAATCGGTTCGAAAGCGCTCCGCTCCTTTAAGGCGATTGTGGACGTTTCCGAGAAATATACTCATCCGCTTCAGTGTAACGAATAAACGAGACCCCTTATGAAATCTTTAACGCGACACTTAAAAATCCTAATCACACTCCTTTTAATTGTGGGGCTAGGAACCATCTATTATGAGCATAAAGTGCTTGAAATTCCGATGACGGAAGATACCGAATCTGAGCTTTGGACCATCGATGCGAAGCTCTCCTATCAAGTGCCTGGAAACGTCGGCGTGACCGCGCGTTTTTATGTGCCTGATACCTTTAAAAATTATGAACTCTATACCGATAGTTTAGTGAGCTCGAAAGAGTATGGCCGCGTCATCGAGGAGGATGATTTGGGCAATAAGATCGCTCACTATTCCGTGCGCCGTGCGGAAGGGACGGAAACGCTCTACTATCGTCTCTCGCTTGCGTCTAAAATGGGGGTTGATGAAACGCCTTTTAAATATGATGCGCGTGCGGGGAAAGTCTATCAAGATAAAATTGCGCTCGAAGGGGCGGATAAGCTCGCGGCAACGGCGTTAGTTGAAGCGATTCGTAGCCGATCATCCAATACCGCAACCTTTATTAGTGAGGCAATTGTCGCGCTCACACAGACTGATAATGATCAGGTGAAAGCGCTCCTAAAAGGGGATGACTCGCCAGCGAATCGGGCAAAAGTGTTAAAAGTCTTGCTCTCTCAAGCGCACATTCCGGTGCAGCGCGTCAACACCATTCAATTGATCGATAGTACCAATCAAAAGCCCGAAATTTGGGTACGCAGCTATATCGAATCGAGTAAGCGCGATGAAGCGAGCAAAAAAGTAGTGACGCAAGGCAAATGGGTCTACTTTGATTTAACTAGCGGGAAAATTGGCCTGCCACACGACCGCATTATCTGGTCAATTGGTGATGAGCCACTCTTAAGTGTCGCCAATGGCACCAAAGTGAAACTTGAATTTAACGTCGATAATAAAGCGCTCTCAGCGATCACTTTAGCCAGCAGTACCGCCGATAAAGAGGGCTATTTAGCCAACTCACTTTACAGCCTGCCGGTCAAAATGCATCACGATTATGAGGTGATGATTATGATTCCGTTTGGTGTATTGGTGGTGTTACTGGTACGCAATATTATCGGTTTCCAAACGCTCGGAACCTTTACCCCGGTCTTAATCGCGCTTGCTTTTAGAGAAACGGGGCTCTCCTACGGGATTATTCTCTTTACCGTGATTGTGACGCTCGGGCTGTCGCTAAGGTCCTATCTTGAACATCTCAAATTACAGATGCTCTCGAGGCTCTCGGTGGTGCTCACCTTTGTGGTGATTTTAATCGGCGTCTTAACCATCTTTAGTTACAAAATGGGAATTGAGAGCGGGCTTGCGATCAGTCTCTTCCCGATGGTGATTTTAACCATGACGATCGAACGCCTTTCAATTACATGGGAAGAGCGCGGTGGCGGGAATGCCTTTAAAATTGCGATCGGCACTTTAATTTCAGCCTCAATGGCCTTTGCATTGATGGGCTATCGTCCGCTTATTTACTTTGTCTTCACTTTCCCTGGTATCTTGCTTGTCCTTGTGGCCTTTATGCTGGCGATGGGACGTTATCGCGGTTATCGCTTAACGGAATTAGGGCGCTTTAGCGCGATGATTCGTCAAGAGAAAGAGGCGGAAGCAAAACGCCTTGAAGCGGAGAAAGAGCATGAGGAGAAAGCGTAATGTTTTCGATGATTAAAACGTGGCGAGCGCTTAAAGCGCGGGGTGTCATGGGGATTAATCAGCGAAATGCGGAATATGTGCTTCAGTACAATAACCGCCGCTACTATCCCTATGTTGATGATAAAATCGTCACCAAAGAGCGCGCGCTCATCTATGAGGTCAATGTGCCTGAGATGTATGGCGTGATCTCAAGCGAAAGTGAGATTAAATATCTGCCAAAAATCATTGGCGATCGTACGGAATTTGTCATTAAACCAGCGCAAGGCGCGGGGGGTGATGGAATTTTAGTGATTGCCGATAAGTTCGATGATTATCGTTATAAAACGGTTTCGGGGCGCTTAATTACCATTGATGAAATTGAGTATCAGATCTCATCGATTTTAACCGGGCTCTATTCGCTCGGCGGCATGCGCGATCGGGCGCTGATTGAGTATAAAGTCACCTCCGATCCAATCTTTAAAAGCATCAGTTATGAGGGCGTGCCGGACATTCGCATCATTGTCTTGATGGGATATCCCGTGATGGCGATGTTGCGCCTTCCGACCCGTCAATCAGGTGGGAAAGCGAATCTTCACCAAGGGGCGATCGGTGTGGGCGTTGATATTGCGACAGGCACAACGCTTAAAGGCACGTGGCTCAATGAGATTATTACCCGTCATCCTGATACCAATAATGATGTAAGCGGCGTTGCGCTTCCCGACTGGGACGGCTTTTTAGAGCTCGCAACGGGCTGTTATGAGATCTCAAAGCTTGGCTATATCGGTGTGGATATGGTGCTCGATGAAGAGAAAGGGCCGCTCATTTTAGAGATTAATGCGCGCCCAGGTCTTAATATCCAGATCGCCAATAATGCAGGGTTAGCGGCTCGTACCTATCGGGTAGAGAAGCATCTTGAAGAGCTTAAAGCCGCGGGCATAGAGAAAGAGAGCGTCAAAGAGCGCGTCGCTTTTTCCAAAGAGTGGTTTGATGCTAAAAACACGTTTTAAGCCATCACTTGAACTATGATAAAAACACCTGATAAAACCGGCGTTAAACGTCGGTTTTTTTATGCCCATACAGCCCTCTGTAGAGATAATATCATTTGATAGTCATTATCATTTAAAGTAAGCTATTGAGACCTTTTTATATTTTTTCCCTGATTCCTCGGCGCCATATCTATGAAGTTACTCGATTATTTTGAAGCCCTTATTCAGCCCTTTAAAAACACCGATGATGTTGCGCCTCCGACGACGCTGTTTCAATTCTACTGGTTCTATATGCGCCAGATTAAACCGCTCTTTTTAGTGCTGTTAACGGTTGGTTTTTTTGTGGCGATTTTGGAGATCGCGCTCTTTAGTTTTATTGGGCAGATCGTCGATATGATCGAGTTGGTCAACTCCCCCTCGGAGCTCTTTAGTGAATATAAAGGTACGCTTCTTTGGATGCTCTTTGTGATTGTGGTCGCGCGTCCTTTTGTCTCTCTTTGCCATAATTTAGTGATGAATCAGGCGCTCACCACCAATTTCACCTCGATGATTCGCTGGCAACAGCACCGGTATCTGTTAAAGCAGAGCGTCAATTTCTTTCACAGCAGTTTCGCCGGGGGCATTGCCAGCCGGATTATGAATACCGGGCAATCGATCCGTAGCTCTGTGTTGATGCTCACCGATTCGATGTGGCGCGTGATTATCTATGCGGGCACGACCGTGGTCCTTTTTATGAAGCTCAATCCTTGGCTTGCGCTCCCGATTGTGGTGTGGATTGGGGCGTACATTATGCTGATGCGTTATTTTCTGCCTAAAACCCGGGAACGCTCCCATCAATCGGCGCGGGCCCGTTCGAAACTAATGGGCTATGTGGTCGATAGTTATAGCAATATCGCAACGCTCAAACTCTTTTCTCACTCAAGCCGTGAAGAGGATCAGTCTCGCGAGGTGATGGCTCATCAAACTCGCATGGCGCTCAATTCTACAAGACTGATTACCGGGCTCGATTTTTCGCTTACAATTTTAAATAGCATCTTAATAGCAAGCACGGTGCTCCTTTCGCTCGTTTTGTGGAAAAATGCGCTCATTACCGCCGGCGCGATCGCCTTTACCTTAAGTTTAGTGATTCGCATTAACACGATGTCATCTTGGATTATGCGCGTGGTGAGCCATATTTTTGAAGATGTGGGCAGTGTGCAAGATGGGATTAAAGTGATGACTCATCCTCGGGAAATTATGGATTCTCCCGAGGCTAAACCTCTTGAAGTGACCGAGGGAGAGATCGATTTTAACCGCATCGATTTTCACTATCATGAAGGAAAACCGATCTATCAACAGCTCGATCTGCATATTAAACCGGGTGAAAAAGTGGCGCTTGTGGGGCCTTCGGGCGCGGGAAAAACGACGCTTATTAATCTTCTTTTGCGCCTTTATGATGTGAAAGCGGGAACGATTGAGATCGATGGCATGCCGATTACCGAGGTGACGCAAGATAGCCTCCGCAGTAATATTGGGGTAGTGACGCAAGATACGGCGCTGCTGCACCGTTCGGTGCGGGATAATCTGCTCTATGGCAACCCTGAGGCGACCGATGCGATGATTGAGGCGGCGCTTAAACGCACCAAAGCCGATCAATTTGTCTATGATCTGATTGATCAACATGGCCGAACCGGGCTCGATGCGCTCGTTGGGGAGAATGGGGTGAAATTGTCAGGCGGGCAACGTCAGCGAATTGCGATCGCTCGGGTACTGCTTAAAAATGCGCCCATTTTGATCTTAGATGAAGCCACTTCCGCGCTTGATTCTGAGTCGGAAGCGGTGATTCAAGAGCATCTTGAAACGCTGATGGAAGGGAAGACCGTGATTGCGATTGCGCACCGATTATCCACCATTGCGAAGATGGATCGCCTTGTGGTGATCGATCATGGCAAGGTGGTTGAAACCGGCACGCACGATGAATTGATTGATGCAAAAGGACTTTATGAATCGCTCTGGAGCCTACAGATGATGGGGCGTCGCCGGGATTCATAGCCGTTAAAGCGGATCAAATAGAACGCCCACTAAAATCACTGCAGCGGAAATTTGCACAATCGTTAGCAAAAGCGCGTAGATGGAAAAGGCTTTGCCACTTGATTTAAGCGCGCCGAAATTGAGGCGAAGCCCGATCGCCGCTAGAGCGGTAATCTCAAACCAACCACTCACAATCCCGATGGGGTGACGCAACGCTTCCGGCACAATGTGCAGGCTGCTTAAAATGCACATCACTAAAAATCCATAGACATACCATGGAATAATCGATTTTTTCCGTGTGGGTTTTTGCGTATCCGCCACTTGATTAGCGCTATTGTCAGGATTGTTTTTAACAATCTGGCTAAAAATGAGCACCACCGCCACAATAAAGACCACGCGGATAATTTTAAAGATGATCGCCTGCTCATTGACATCGCTATTGACCATGCTCGCGGACGCGACTACTTGCCCCACCGATTGCAGTGTCCCGCCAATGAGCGCGGAGGTGTGGAGCGTATCGTGTTGATAGAGAAAATAGCCTAAGATCGGCATCACAAACATCAATACCGTCCCCATGAGATTGACGATGGTAATCACAAGGCCACGCTCTTCGCTCGTCGCGCCAATGACAGGCGCCGTTGCTGCAATGGCCGAAGAACCGCACACCGCATTTCCAGAGGCCATCATTAGCGAAATCGATTGGTTAAATCGCAGACGCTTGCCGATATAGTAGGCCGCGATCAGGGTAATGCCCATCTGAATCATAATGAAGAGTAGCCCTGAGATTCCGAGTTTAAAGATCGTATTAAAGGTGATGAGGCCACCGAGTAACACGATGGAATACTCAAGCAGTCGGCTCTCTGAAAAACGCGTTCCCTTTCCCCAGATCGATTGTTTTAAAAATGTATTGCCAAGGAAAATCCCTAAAAAAATCGCGATTGCGGGCGCGCCTAAATAGGGAATAAAGAGTGCAAATCCTTTGGCTAAAAGGGCGACACTGAGCGCGAGTACAAGGCCGGGAATGTATAAAATGAGCGTTTGAACCATGAGGAATTTACCCCTCGTTAGATGAATAGAGTTTGTTAAGCGTTAGATTGGTGAGTTTGCCGATATAGGGCACCACAAAGAGAGAAATCGGGAGTGCGATCATGTAGGAAACGGGGAATGCACGCTTCCACCAAGCGGCGAAAAACGCACTGGAAAAGCCGTTTTGCAGCACCTCAAAATTCATAAAGGTGACAACGCCAGACATGCAAAATGACATAATAAGCGACATATAGAGTGCAAAAATAACGTTACGGACAAAGACTCGTCTATGTTTCATGAACGGGGAGACTCCTCGGAATAAAACAGGTTAAATATGGGAAATGAGAGAATAATTGTAACAAAGGGCGAGCAAGATCGCGGGATCTATTTGTTAAAAATTGTGAAGAGGGCATAAAAAACCACTGCAAATCATTAAGATCGGCAGTGGTGTTTGTGAGTAAGATCTTCGTAAGATTCGATTAATTGAATTGAGTTACTCGAAACTTGTTAATCAAAGTTCATTAATCTGGTGAAACTTCTAAAATAATCTTGCCGATATGTTCGCTCGACTCCATCAGTTCATGAGCTTCTTTGGCTTGAGCGAGAGGGAAGACTTGATAGATCACAGGTTTGAAATGTCCCGCTTCAATAAGCGGAAGCGCCTTTTCAACGACGCGAGAAGTGAGCGCTGCTTTAAACTCAAATTCGCGTGCGCGAAGCGTGCTACCAGTGATTTTAATACGGCGCTGCATCATTTTAAGAAGATTTAATTCAACTTTCGCACCGCCCATGGAATTGATGTAGACCATGCGCCCATCGGGATTCATCAGTTCAAAGTTTTTATTAAAATAATCGCCACCGATCATATCTAATACCACATCGATCTTATCTTCTTTTAACACTTCAAAGAAATCATCTTCACGATAATTGATCGCTTTTTGCGCGCCCAACTCAAGACACGCTTGTTGTTTTTCAGCGTTGCCGACAGTGACAAAGACATTCGCGCCTAAAATCGTTGCGAGCTGAATGGCGGTGATGCCAATTCCGCTACTGCCTCCGTGAATTAGCACATTTTCACCCTTTTTAAGTTCACCGCGCTCGATTAAATTGTTCCATACGGTAAGAAGCGTTTCCGGTAAACTTGCCGCTTCAATAAAGCTTAAGTGTTTGGGTTTAGGCATGCAGTACGCTTCGTGAATGGTGATATATTCGGCATATCCGCCGCCCCCGATGAGGGCAAAAATTTCATCGCCCACACGCCATTTTGTTACCGCGCTCCCAACGGCTTCCACAACGCCCGCAACTTCAAGTCCGAGCACATCTTGCGGCTCACCTTCAGGCGCAGGATAATAGCCTTTACGCTGAATAATATCGGGGCGATTAACGCCAGCTGCATGGATTTTAACCAGTACTTCATGCTCGCCTGCAACGGGTTTTGCGTACTCTTTTAAGGTTAAAACGGAAGGGTCTCCAAATTCGGTCATGACGATTGCTTTCATCATATAGGCTCTCCTTTTATTATCATTTGATCGGGTGCCAGCACGCTGATTTTAGCGGGATAACGGCCTCGCATATCGGGCGGGCACTGATGGAATTATCATATCATCTTTTACGGCCTACATTTTGTTCGGGCGCGGAACTTTACATTTTTTAATCATTGTGAATAATGGGCTCATAAAGGCGCGTCGATCATAGATAAAAGAGGAAAAAGGATGGCGATCATTGAGATTTTTGGGGTATTACTGGGATTTATCTATCTCTTTTTGGAATACCGCGCCCATCAAAGCATGTGGTTTGTGAGCATGGTGATGGCGCTTGTCTATATCGTCGTCTATTTTAAAACAGGGCTCTTTGCCTATATGACGATTTATGGGCTCTATTTTGGGATGAGTCTGTATGGCGCGTATCGCTGGAAACGTCTGCAAAAACGGGAATTAACCCCGCTATCAGAGGATGAGATTGTCACGGCTGAAGGGGAGAATCGGCTCTATTTTATGCCAAAAAACTATTGGATATGGGTGATTGCATTATCGCTCTTGATGAGCGTTGGATTTTATTACAGCGTCGGAGCGATCTCCGGAGAAGCGCCAAATCCTTTTGATTCAATCATTGGCGGAATGAGCCTTGTGGCGATGGGGATGCTGACGCAAAAATGGGTGGAGCAGTGGATTTTGCTCATCATTGTGAACGCCATTTCGATCGTTCTATTCTGGCAAACGGCGCTCTATTACACCCTTTTGTTGCATGGGGTCTATTTTATCATCTCGTTTTTTGGCTATCTGCGCTGGTGCAAAGTCGCCAAAGCAGGCGAGTTCCGGTAATGTTGATCGCTTATTTTTAGTAGAGCGACTCATTTTTACAGGAGAGAATCCCGCGTAAAATAAGATTTGCCGTCGCACTATTACAGGCGATCGGGATATTGTAGAGCGTTGAGAGACGGATCAGCGCTTTAACGTCAACGTCGTGGGGCATTGGGGTTAAGGGGTCGGTAAAGAAGATGAGCGCATCGAGATTTTGCTCACTAATCATCGCGCCTAACTGCTGATCGCCACCGAGCGGGCCTGATTTTAAGGGCGTGAGATCAAAGTCCGGATAGGCCTCTAAAATGCGTTTTCCCGTGGTTCCCGTTGCGTAGAGTTTGTGTTTTAAAAAGTAGTCGTGAAAACCGCCAATCCATTCCACAAGATCCTGTTTTTTCGCATCATGAGCTACAAGGCCAATGGTGAGTTGTGTCATATTATTTCGTTCCTTTTTTATCATTTTTAGTATTGTATCAACTTTTCGTAGCTTTTCATTTTTACGCAGTAGTGTGCGCTCTCAATATGACAGTTTTATGACGAGGATAAAGAGACGAGCCCCTAATTTTTTCTCTTTATCAAACTCATTGATTTTCAAGAGATCTCTGCTACCATTGAAAATTAGGGTTTTAAGCATTCAATGCATTAAACTCCGCAAAAGATCAGCTCTTTAACAAATTGGACTCTAGTTACCCGCCGAATAGGCGGCTTAGAAATTGATAAGCGCCTAAATTACAGCTTACTTGGTGTTACCCGCCGAATAGGCGGCTTAGAAATTTACTTGAGAGTCTGACGGACGAAATAAACGGTTACCCGCCGAATAGGCGGCTTAGAAATTGGTCTATCCAGTGTAATCGCATTGAAAATTGTTACCCGCCGAATAGGCGGCTTAGAAATCAGCGGCATCATTAATCGCAATGGCGGGTGAGTTACCCGCCGAATAGGCGGCTTAGAAATCAAGCTTATTACGCTTAGCATTAATATTTTTGTTACCCGCCGAATAGGCGGCTTAGAAAGCCCAGAGGCAAGCAAATCAAGAAAAAGAACTGTTACCCGCCGAATAGGCGGCTTAGAAAATTTGGGTGTATCTGCAAGTGCAATTAGTTCTGTTACCCGCCGAATAGGCGGCTTAGAAATTGGCCCGTAGCACATAAAATAATTAGGATTAGTTACCCGCCGAATAGGCGGCTTAGAAAGTATTCCGTATATCGTATCTCAAAAGTCAACTGTTACCCGCCGAATAGGCGGCTTAGAAAGTTAGCGATTAAATTGGTTAACGACTCTAAATGTTACCCGCCGAATAGGCGGCTTAGAAACCAAGTTTACCGACGAAGCCATACTTCCATAAGTTACCCGCCGAATAGGCGGCTTAGAAATGCGCCAATATTGGTATTAATTGAACCTAAAAGTTACCCGCCGAATAGGCGGCTTAGAAAATATGGGGCTGATGTTCAAGGCGAGCGATATCGTTACCCGCCGAATAGGCGGCTTAGAAATGTTGTTAGATGTTTGCATACTGGCGAGATGAGTTACCCGCCGAATAGGCGGCTTAGAAAAGGAGCATCTTACTCAGGGTTTGGCTGGGTGCGTTACCCGCCGAATAGGCGGCTTAGAAAAGGAGCATCTTACTCAGGGTTTGGCTGGGTGCGTTACCCGCCGAATAGGCGGCTTAGAAATTTTAAGCAAAAGCGCCGGCATCTGGTGAACCGTTACCCGCCGAATAGGCGGCTTAGAAATAAAAGAGCTCGATGCGTTGCGCAGGATTTTAGTTACCCGCCGAATAGGCGGCTTAGAAAAAATCGGCATCCTCATTACATAACAACATGCTGTTACCCGCCGAATAGGCGGCTTAGAAATCATCAATGACTAATCGAGTTACGCCGGTGTTGTTACCCGCCGAATAGGCGGCTTAGAAAAAGAGGCCAAAAATCAATGGAAGGATTTTGCCGTTACCCGCCGAATAGGCGGCTTAGAAATTGGATACGTAACAGAAAGGTCAACATTGTCGGTTACCCGCCGAATAGGCGGCTTAGAAAGCTTCAAACACAACTTTACCGTTAGTTACATTGTTACCCGCCGAATAGGCGGCTTAGAAATTAAAATTCAATACGTTATTAAACGCTTTGCAGTTACCCGCCGAATAGGCGGCTTAGAAATTAGATCAAGAAGATCAATTTTTTGTGGTGAAGTTACCCGCCGAATAGGCGGCTTAGAAATCATAGAACAATTAGAGCGCGAAAAGACTTTCGTTACCCGCCGAATAGGCGGCTTAGAAAAAAAGAATCTGGCGAAGTCTGCCCGACCCCAAGTTACCCGCCGAATAGGCGGCTTAGAAATCAACCCGCAACCAATTTTCTAAGTCTGGAGAGTTACCCGCCGAATAGGCGGCTTAGAAATTTGCCACGTTGCGCACTTCTTGACTTGCCAAGTTACCCGCCGAATAGGTGGTTTGTTTAAAATTTTAGAACAATAAAAAAGGATGCTAAATTTAAGCATCCTTTTTCTTTAAATAGGTTGATTGATTACGCTTGATGGGGAAGTGGAGCGCCTTTAAGGCGGGCGGTGACGCGGTCTAAAATCACTTTATAGAGCGGTAAAAAGAAGAGCGCGCTGATCACGACTTTAAAGGCGTAATCGACAGAGGCGACCTCAACGAGATGCTCGGAGAGATAGGGATCGGTGGTTTTGTAGAAGGCGATGCTGAAAAAGGCGATGGTGTCCACAAGATTCCCGACGACGGCGGCCGCAGCGGGAGCGAGCCACCATTGGGGGCGTTGGCGGAGTCTGTTAAAGACAAAAATATCCATAATTTGTCCGATCACATAGGCGGAAAAGCTCGCAAGCGCAATGCGTGCGACAAATAGATCAAACTTAAAGAGTCCGCCAATGCCCATCCAGGCACCATCGCGAAATACGATCGAAATCGCGTAGGAAATAAGGAGTGCCGGAAGCATCGCGTAGAAGATAATTCGGCGTGCAAGCGCCGCCCCAAAGAGGCGCACCGTTAAGTCGGTGGCGAGAAAAATAAAGGGAAAAGTAAAGGCGCCCCAAGTGGAGTGAAACCCAAAGATCGAGATCGGAATCTGAACTAAAAAGTTGCTTGAGGCGATAATCGTAACATGCAAAAAAGCGAGTAAAAGCGCAATTTGCTGTTGTTTTTGCGTGACTAATGTGGGCATGGAAACCTCTGGTAAGCGGCATAAAAGCATGCATTAAGAGCTATTTTGCAGGCTCTAAGCATGTCGGCGTGTAAGCGGTAAAAAATGAAACGATTCGGCGCGTGCTTAGCGGTTATCGACTTTCTCAGGGTAGAGATCGTGATGCAATAGGCGCGTTTCAGCGAAGGCTTCCCACTTGGTGCCGGGTTTTCCGTAATTGATGTAAGGATTGATGGAGATACCGCCGCGTGGCGTGAATTTTCCCCAGATCTCGAGATAGCGCGGATCCATCAGTTCCACAAGGTCAATGAGCATCTGCATGATGCAATCTTCATGGAAGCTGCCGTGATTGCGGAAGCTAAAGAGATAGAGTTTAAGCGATTTACTCTCCACCATTTTTTGGTCGGGAATGTAGCTTAGATAGATCGTGGCAAAATCCGGTTGGCCGGTCATCGGGCAGAGCGCGGTAAACTCCGGACAATTGAATTTTACAAAAGTATTTCGATCGGGATGCGAGTTCTCAAAACACTCTAAAATTGAAGGATCGTAGGTATCTTTATAGACAGTCGCTTGATTACCAAGTAGCGTCAGGTCTGCCATTTTTGTGCTCATAAAAGTTCCTTAGTTTTTTAATGTGGGAGGATTGCGAACCACGAATTAAACCTATTTTGATGGGGCGTATAGTAGCGGTTTTAGCGGAAATGATCAATCGGAGTGATAAAGTTTTTACCCATAAAAAAGCCCTCGATGATCGCTCAAAGAGGGCATTATTCATTGCATTTCAGTGCTTAACGAATCATCTCATTGAGTTTTACAATGGGGTGAACAATCGTCTTTTTGCCGAAGCGCTCTACCTGTGATCGGCATGAAAATCCAGTCGCAAGTAGGACATCCGCATCATTGGCATCGATCACTTTTTTCCATGAGAGATCGTAGATCTTTTTCGACAGCGGTTTTTTATCTTTGAGATGGCCAAACGAGCCACTCATACCGCAGCATCCCACTTGCGTCATTTCAAGCTTATGATCGAGCGATTTAAAGATGCTCTCCCACGCTTTAGGGGCGCTCGTTGCGTTCGTTTTCTCAGTACAATGGCTCATCAATTTATAGGTTTTATTCGATGGGCGAATGGTGAGATTGAGCGTGTCTAAATGATCGTTTAAATAGTGCTCTAGCCAAGTTTGGAAGAGCATCACCTCGGGCGTTTCAAACTTAAATTTCTTACGATATTCCTGCTGATAAAAGAGCGTAATCGGCGGCTCAATTCCCACCATCGGAATGTTGTAACGAGCAAGCTTGGTTAAGAGTGCATTTTGTTTACTCGCGCGATCTTGGAGCTCTTCTGAAAATCCAAAGACATGATGGACTTTTCCTGACGCCTGATAGGGTGCAATAAAGACGGTGACATCGAGTTTATTGAGAAGTTCAATCGCCGCTTTCAGCGTATCGGGATCGTAGTAGAGGAAAAAGGCATCGGGCACGATAATGAGCGCTTTTTCCGGATTTTTTACATGAGCCAATTGATCGAGCGTTCCGTGGGTGAGTTCGACCACTTTTTTCTCACGCTCAAAGCGATTAAGATGATTGGTTTTGGGATTTGGAAGATCCACTAACCCCATTTTTTCCATGGTAAACCGCGCGATGGCATTATTGCTTAGGTGACGCATTTTATAGGCAAAGGGCGCTAAATCTTCTGATTCGGCTAACATTTTATCGAGCATCGGGCGCGGGCGGGTTTTGTGATATTCCGCTAAAAATTCTGATTTCGCATCGGGAATATGCACTTTCGCAGGGCACTCACCGGTACAGGATTTACAGCTTAAACAGATTGAAAGGGAGTCGTAAATCTCTTCTTCGAAATCACGATCGACCTCGCCAACCGCACGCTGACGTAACCACTCTTTGATCATCTCCGCACGGCCTTTTGGCGAATGAACACGTTCGCGCGTTGCCTTGTAACTCGGGCACATCGCCGCATCGGTATCGTAGTTATAGCATGCACCATTTCCGTTACAGTGGAGCGTATTGTGATATTGAATGACGTGCTCGGGAAGGATCTCACGGTTGAAATCGCCGCGAAGCGGAAGCTCATCAATTTTTAAGAGAATCTCATCATTGGGCGTTGCAATTTTCCCGGGATTAAATTGATTGTATGGGTCAAAAAGCCGTTTGACCGCTTGCACCACAGGATAGAGCTCGCCAAAGAAGGGTTTGGAATATTCAGAACGCACCCCTTTTCCGTGCTCGCCCCACAGCGCGCCGCCATATTTTTCACACAGCGCAAAGATTTGATCGGAGATTTCACGAATGAGGGGTTGATCATTAAGATCGCGCATATCAAGTGCCGGGCGCACGTGAATCACTCCCGCATCAGCATGGCCAAACATCCCATAACGTAGGCCGTGGGCTTCTAAAATGGCTTTAAACTCGGCAATGTAGGGTGCTAAATTTTCAGGCGGAACGGCGGTGTCTTCCACAAACGGAATCGGACGACGATCCCCGGGTATCGCGCCTAATAGACCGACCGCCCGTTTACGCAGGCCATAGACATCTTTCACCGCTTTTTTCCCAAGGAGTGGACGAATGCTTAAACGGTGAGGATTGGGTTTTTGGTTGGCATGCTCAACAAATTGATCGAGCGCCTGTTGCAATTCCTCATCGGTGTCGGCGTTAAATTCAACTAAAAAGATCGCTTTGAGTTTTTCATAATCAACGCCCTCAAAGTACTCTTCGGTAGTGCTCCAAACAAAGTCGTTTTTCGCCATCTCAAGGACGATATCATCGATCACTTCAATGGAGGTCGCATTGGCCTGCATAAGGTACGGGCCATCTTCGAGCGCCTTAATAAAGTCATCAAAGGTGACTAAAGCGAGCGCCGTTTTTTTCGGAATGGGAAGGACATTGAGACGCGCTTCGGTAAAGATTCCGAGCGTGCCTTCTGAGCCGCATAAAATGTGGGTTAAATTCGCTTGCTCGTCATGGACAAAATGATCGAGATCGTATCCGGTGACATAGCGATTAAGCTTTGGAAAGCATTGGTCAATGGCCTCTTTGTGAGGAAGGGTGATCTCACGAAGGTCATTCAGCAGTGCTTTTTTAACCGAACTGTCTGGCAAAGAGGTGAGATCATCGAGGGTAATCGATTCAGATTCAATCACCGCACCGCCGCGTAAAATGGCGGTAATGCCATTGACGTGGCCGCTCGTTTTTCCGTAAGCACAGCTACCTTGTCCTGAGGCGTCGGTATTGATCATGCCTCCGATGGTTGCGCGGTTTGAGGTGGAAAGCTCGGGGGCAAAAAAGTAACCAAGTGGGCGAAGATAGGCATTGAGCTGATCTTTGACAACGCCGGTTTGAACGCGAACAGTGCGCGTCTTTTCATCAAATTCCAAGATCTGATTCATATGGCGCGACAGGTCGATGACAATCCCATCCGTTAAGGATTGACCATTCGTTCCCGTACCGCCACCGCGCGGGGTCACTTTAATGGATTTATACGCTTCACGCGCTAAAAGCCTCAAGATGAGCTCCACATCGCTTTGATCGCGAGGGTGAAGCACCGCTTGAGGCAGGATTTGGTAGATCGAGTTGTCCGTAGCGGAGACAAGCCGTTCACTTAAGCGTGTCTCGATATCGCCGCGGAAATTTTGAGAAGAGAGTTCTTGAAGAAACGTTTTAACTACATCGGGTAGATCATTCTTTGATTTCATTACATTGACACTGATTATTGCTGCGTTTTGGTTGGTCTAAATACTCTTGAGACTGCATTTCGATTAAACGGCTAATCGTCCGATCGAACTCAAAGTCGAGTGCTTTTTCACCTTTAGCAGCATAAAGATTTTGCATATCGACCTCGGAGCCGATAATGAGTTTAACGCCTTGGTCGTAAAATTCATCAACCATGATGACAAATCGGCGCGCCTCATTCTCAAGATCTCGGGTTAATTTGGGTAAACCGTGGAAAAAGACGGTTTCAAAACATTCCGCAAGGCGGATAAAATCGCTTGAAGAGCGGGCTTTACAGCAGGCTTCTTCAAAGGTAAACCAGGTGGCACTTTCGGTGCGTTTGAGCATCTCAAATTTATGGCCATTCACATCCATCACCACAGGGCCTTGTACTTTGCCGATCAGCTCTTCAAATTTGTCTTCAAAATTGGCAATTTGCTCATCGATCGATCCGGTAAACCAGACATCGGCGGTTTCAAGATGGCGCATGCGGTAATCTTGGTCGCTATCGAGCGGAATATTACGCAGGCGCTCTTTGATGATTTTAATTGCCGGTAAAAATTGCTCACGCTGAAGCCCATTTTTATAGAGATCATCGGGGAGGCGGTTTGAGGTGGTAACAAAGAAGATCCCCTCTTGGAGAAGGGCATCAAGAAGACGATAAAGAATCATCGCATCGGTAATATCGATGACGTGGAACTCGTCAACGCAGAGCACTTTACACTCTTTTGCGTACTCTTTTGCCACCATCTTTAAGGGATCTTCTTGCCCTTGAAATTGGCGCATTTTCTTATGCACATCTTGCATAAAATGGTAGTAATGTTCGCGGATTTTCGGGACATCGATATTGTCGTAGAAAAGATCCATCAAGAATGTTTTACCCCGGCCAACGCGCCCATAAATATAGAGTCCGCGTGGATCGTTATACTCAACGGCGTGTTCAGTATTGGTAAACGGCTTAAATACTTTCTGTAAAAGGGAGAGTTTATCGGCATTGACCACCGGCTCATCGGTTTTGATTTGAGCTTTTAATTGATCATACGCGTCAACAACAGAGAGCTGTATTTTGTCGACGTTAAACCCTTTTTCTTCGATTAATTTATAATAGGCGTCTTTGATGGTCATAACTTATTATTTTCTCTTATTAGCTTGATTTAATCGTCTTTCTCGGAAGAATTGTTTCAATAATCCTCGACATTCATCATGCAGAATATGCGGGATTATTTCAACCTTATGATTAAAACTTTCGATCTCGTTGAGTTTAATATTGGTTGTCATTGCGCCGTTCCGTGAATCCCCCGCTCCATAAATGACCCGTTTGATGCGCGCGTGAACAAAGCTCCCCGCACACATCATGCAAGGCTCTAATGTTACGTATAAATCCACATTAAGTAAACGGTAATTCTCGATTTTTTGACATGCGTTGCGAATTGCAACAATTTCGGCGTGGGCCGTCGGATCATGGCTGGTGATCGAAAGATTATGCCCCCGCGCGAGAATCTCATCATTAGCCACAATCACCGCGCCAATGGGCACCTCACCCAAAGCATACGCCTTTCTCGCCTCATTTAACGCTTCCTGCATGAAAAACTCGTGCCGTTTTAGCTCAGGGGGCACCGTTAAACTCGGCGTTTCTGTGTTGATAATCTCGGTCATAGAGCGTTAGATCAGCTGATAGCGGAAATAGCTTAAAATCGAGAGCCCAAGGAAGATGAGAAACATCGCAATCATCGGACGGAAATCGATATTGGCATAGACAACCCGCGGTCTAACGCGTTTTAACACCGGTGCGGTGAGCTGATGAAGGAGCGCTAACACCAGTCCCATTTGCGGAGAGGAGCCAAGCCAGCTGGTGATCGCCTGAATAATAAAGAGAAATAGATAGAGATAGAGAATTCCCGAGGCGATATCTAGCAGGATAAACCCAAGCACGATCAGCGGTTTATAAGAGGTGATGATCGAGAGCGCGATAAAGAGTGCATATTTGATAATCCCCATGATGAGAAGGAGGACAAAGCAGGACCAATCATACCGGCTAAAGGTTGGCGTAATGCGGCGGATCGGCATTAAAATTGGATTGGTCACTTTTACCAGCGCCTGAATTAAGGGGTGATAAAAATTCGCCTTCACACATTGGAGAAAAAAGCGCAGTAAAATCAGCGTTGAGAAGAGCCCAAAGCCCACCTCAATGGTAAAACGGAGTATTAATTGGAGTAAACCGAGCACAATCGAAATCCTTTTTATTGAGCGTTGTAACGAGGGTTAAGGTTGATCTATGGGGACGATTATAACTTTTTCGAGATCTCGCTTGAAAGGACTTGATCCCGATCGAACGCTGCTTGCATGCCACGCTCAATAATCTGCTGTAGATCGTCGCGCTCAAAGCTGAAGATCGCCTGTTCTGTGGTGCCCTCAGGAGACATCACGCTCTCTTTTAATGCTTTTACCGATTTATCCGAATCAAGAGCAATTTGCGCAGAGCCGAGCATGGTCTGTTTCGCTAAAATCTCACTGCTTTCACGGCTAAGACCGAGTTTTACGCCGGCATCGATCATAATTTCTAAGAGATAGAAAAAGTAAGCAGGGCTTGAGCCTGATACAGAGATTACCGCTGAAAGAAGCGCCTCTTTTTCAACCCAGGTCGTGATGCCGCAGGCATTAAAAATCGTTTCCGTTAACGCCGCGTGGGAATCGGTTAGTGTATTGGGTGAAAAGAGCGCCGTTGCGCCAAGGCCTACCGCCGCTGGAATATTGGGCATCGTGCGCACAAGGGGCTGAGTCTCCCGGCCAAGCGCGCGTAAAATCGCTTCGCTTGAGATGCCCGCTGCAACAGAGATCACAAGGGTCTCTTCCTTTAAATGGGGCTTGAGTTCCGGTAACAGTTCCGGAAAGCCTTGCGGTTTAATGGCAAGGACAATTGCGTCCATCTCATCAATAAATTCACTAAAATGTGAGGCGGTATTAATCCCCAAGGTTTCAGAAAAATATTCGCGTTTAGGCGCATTACGATCGGCGACATAGAGCAGGCTCTTTGGGTAATGTTCCACAAGGCCTTCTAAAATAGCGGTCGCCATATGACCGCCCCCAATAAATCCGATTTTTGCTTGCATAAACACCTCGCTGAGTCGTAAAAATAAACGATTATTTCACGGGCTATCTTAGCATTTTTTCACGCTTACGGCATGTAAAAGCTTAATTCCAAGGATCGCGGGTACAGACCGCATCGAGCACAACGCAGCTCGCATCGCTGCATTCGTCATAGAGTTTTGCTTTGATCTTAGCTAGATTGGGATCATCGCCCGAGGTGCGCGCTCCGCGAAATCCGCGTTGATACTCCTGCAGTTTGGTATAAAAACGGTTATTTTTGGCGGAATAGGCAATTGCGCCACAGCCATTTCGGAAGGATAAAACTACCTCACACGGCGCACAATTTTGCATTGCCTGCGCTTCTGCACGATACGCACCGACAAACCCTTTATATTCATTCGGGCCATTAATAAATTGGATGCGATCATTATCGCGCGTCTCGCCAATGCCAAAGCGCCCCGAGCGAGGATCTCCGGCAAAAGCTGCATAAAAATGATCACCTCGATTAATTCGCGGCCCGAGCTGATCGGGATGGGATAAAATCACCCCACCAAATTTATTCACTAAATATTCAGAACAAAAATTCCAGTCAGTACAGTGCGTTTCGCGTGTATCGGTGTGGATGACTTGTGCGTTTGCAAATATAGGAAATGAAAAATTGAAGATGAGTGAAAATAGGATAAAACGAAAATGAGTCATATTCTTTTCCTTGTCAAATCAATTAGCTGTCTAAAGGGGCTTGCCTATATGTAATTATAAGGTAGATTGTATAAAATATTGGTAAGTCTTATAATAGGTTGTTTTAATTTATAGGTGGCTGGGTATGGATTTTAATGAGCGGTTAGCATCAATTAGTCATAGGATCGAACAACAAGCGGAACATATTACAACTGAGGAAGCAACAAAAACGGCATTTATTATGCCATTCATTCAGCAAGTGCTTGGCTATGATGTGTTCAATCCACTTGAAGTAGTGCCTGAATTTACGGCTGATGTTGGTGTAAAAAAGGGCGAAAAAGTGGACTACGCTATTATTCATGATAATGAGGTACAAATTTTAATTGAGGCAAAAAAGATTGGGGAGTCTCTCAGCTCGCAACATGAGTCTCAATTGTTTCGATATTTCGCTACAACGACAGCAAAAATAGCCATTTTGACGAATGGTCAATATTATAAGTTTTATACTGATTTAGAGTCGCCTAATAAGATGGATGAGAAGCCATTTTTAGAGGTGGACTTGCTCGATGTGGAAGATCATGTCATTCCAGAACTTAAAAAACTGACTAAAAAGAACTTTGATGTTGAATCGATCATTAATGCTGCAGGTGAGCTGAAGTATTTAAGCCAAATTAAACGCCTACTAGCTCATCAACTTGTGGAACCACACGAGGACTTTATTCGTTTTTGTATCGCAAATGTGTACGATGGCATCATTACACAAAAAGTGCGGGAACAGTTTACGCCGTTAATCTTAAAAGCGGGCAATCAGTTTGTAGAAGATCGTGTTAATGACCGTCTGAAAAAGGCGCTTTCAAAAAGCTCTTCATATGGTGCTTCATCTGAGGCTGAAGAGACTGTGGGCGATGAAGAGATGGAGAAAGAAGACGATAATGGCATTGTGACCACGATGGAAGAGATTGAGGGGTACAACATTGTTAAAGCAATTGTCCGAAAAGTGGTGAGCGTTGAAAGAGTGACAGCCCGTGATACGAAGAGTTACTTTGGCGTTTTACTTGATGATAACAATCGTAAACCCATTTGCCGGTTGCATTTTAATCGCACGCAGAAATATTTAGGGGTGTTTGATGTTGATAAAAATGAAACACGCGTTCCGATCGACTCATTAGATGAGATTTTTAATTATGAAGAAGAGTTGATGACGGCGGCGACATCATATGATTAGAATAAGTTAGAAAACTTGATGTAATCGACTTAAAGGGAGCAGATAATTGGCTCCCTTTTTTAAATCTATTTTATGCCATTAGGCTTTAGTGAATTTGCCGAAATCACCGCGCTTTAAGGCGGGTGTTTAGCGCAGGCGCGTTAAGTGGCGGATCGGGGTGTTTGACTTGATTAAAACGTTTATTAGGATAATTGCCCCAGTCGCGGGTTGCGGCTTCAATTTGTGCTGGGTCGTGCGCGACAAAGTTCCACCAGATAATGAGCGGCTCTGTTAATGGCGTGCCACCAATTAGCGCGATGTGCGTGCCCTTTTCAAGGGTCAGTGTGAGTGAAGTTTGTCCGGTTTCAATCGCGATAAATTCATCATCATTATAATGCTCACCATCGATTTCGACCGCGCCTTCGGTGATAAAAATGCCATATTCAAATTCAGGGTCGAGGGGAAGGGTGCAGGTTTGCGCTTCATGCGCCATGATATCGGCACCCATTAGCGGTGAGTAGGATTGAGTCGGCGCGCGATATCCTAGAAACCTCCCCATAAAGAGATGGATGATAAGTCCCTCGTGCGAAAACATTGGGAGATCATCATAATGCTTGAAACTTGACGGGTTTGAGCTTTGCTCTTTAGGAAGCGCGATCCAAAATTGCAGTGTTTTCAGCGGGCCGTGATAATTTGGTTCACTCACTTCGGTGTGGACAATGCCATTTCCCGCCGTCATAAGATTGACCTCATACGGGCGAATGATGGAGTGATTGCCAAGGCTATCGCGGTGGACAATTTCCCCCTGCAGCATCCAAGTAAAGGTTTGCAGACCAATATGTGGGTGGGGCGCGACATTGATCTTTTTGCTCGGATCATCGAGATTTTCGGGATTAACGGATTTTATGTGGAGATAATCGAGAAAACACCATGCGCCAATCCGCGGGCAATTACGATTCGGGAGGGCGCGTTTCACTGGTTGCCCCGGCATAATTTCAGCGGTTCGAGTGGGAATGCGAGTGATCATAAAGGCTCCTTAATTGAAAAAAAGAGATGCGGGACACCTCTATTTATAATAGCGGAATTGTTAAAAATTAACCATTTAGGAGCATCTCTTTGCGTAAATTTTCAATCTCATCACGGAGTTTTGCCGCTTCTTCAAATTCAAGATTTTGCGCGTGATCGAGCATCGCTTTCTCTTTTTTGGCGATCAATTTCGCGACCGCTTTGGGATTGCTAAAATCGATCTCATTATCGAGGGCTTTTTCATTGATCGTAAGCTTGCCGCGATACTCCTCAAGATAACGCTGTTTAGGCGTGTTATCTTTCGCATCGTACATAATATCTTTTACCGCTTTAATGATGGTTTGCGGGGTGATGTTATGGGCTTTGTTGTAGGCCTCTTGGAGGGTGCGGCGGCGTTTGGTTTCATCCATGGCACTCTTCATTGCGCCAGTGATTTTATCGGCGTAGAGAATCGCTTTTCCTTCCGCATTTCGAGCGGCGCGACCAATGGTTTGAATGAGTGAACGCTCCGAGCGTAAAAACCCCTCTTTATCGGCATCTAAAATCGCCACGAGTGATACCTCGGGAATATCGAGACCTTCACGCAATAGGTTGATCCCAACGAGCACATCGAAGGTGCCAAGCCGTAGATCGCGGATAATTTCCACCCGTTCAACGGTATCAATATCGGAGTGGAGATAGCGCACTTTCACGCCGTGCTCCATTAAAAATTCGGTTAAATCTTCCGACATGCGCTTGGTGAGCGTCGTAATTAATACCCGCTCATTTTTGGCGGCGCGAACGTTTATTTCAGACAACACATCGTCCACTTGCGTTGCAACGGGGCGTACTTCCACAATTGGATCGAGAAGCCCTGTTGGGCGTACCACCTGTTCGACCACTTGATCCGAATGTTCATCTTCGTAGGTGCTCGGCGTTGCCGATACAAAGATCGTTTGTGGCATCAGCGCTTCAAATTCATCAAAGCGAAGCGGGCGGTTATCAAGGGCAGAGGGCAGGCGAAATCCGTAGGTCACGAGATTTTCTTTACGGGAGCGATCCCCTTTATACATTGCTCCAACTTGCGGGACGGCGACGTGGGATTCGTCGATAAATAGAATGGCATCGTCGGGAAGATAATCAAAGAGTGTCGGCGGCGCTTCACCGGCTAAGCGGCCCGATAGATAGCGCGAATAGTTTTCAATCCCTTGGCAATATCCGAGCTCTAAAATCATCTCGATATCAAATTTTGTTCGCTGTTCAAGGCGCTGGGCTTCCAGTAATTTCCCATTTTCGCGCAGGGACTCAAGACGCTCTTTGAGTTCCACTTTAATCTCTTCAACGGCGTTTAAGAGCGTTGCCCGCGGGGTCACATAATGGCTTGAGGGATAGACCGTTAAACGGGGCACCGATCGACTCACCGAGCCGGTTAATGGATCAAAAAAGGAGAGATTATCGACCTCATCATCAAAAAGCTCAATGCGAACGGCGTCGCGTTCACTATCGGCGGGGAAGATATCAATCACCTCACCGCGGACGCGAAATGTCCCGCGTTCAAGCACCACATCGTTTCGCTCATATTGCATCGCTACCAGCCGATTTAAAATATCACGCTGATCGATGCGTTCCCCTTTTGAGACATGAAGAATCATACTCATATAGTGATCGCGATCCCCAAGCCCGTAAATGGCCGACACAGTAGCGACAATAATGGTATCACGGCGTTCTAAAATGGCCTTGGTGGCTGAAAGCCGCATCTGCTCGATATGATCGTTAATAGATGCATCTTTCTCAATAAAGGTATCGGACGCGGCCACATAGGCTTCCGGCTGATAATAATCGTAGTAAGAGACAAAATATTCCACCGCATTATTGGGGAAAAACTCCTTCATTTCGCCATAAAGCTGCGCGGCGAGGGTTTTATTGGGCGCCAAAATAATCGCGGGGCGCTGCGTATTTTGAATAATGTTCGCCATGGTGAAGGTTTTCCCCGAGCCGGTTACCCCTAAAAGTGTCTGATAGGCGAGTCCATCATTTAATCCTTCCGTGAGCGCTTTAATCGCCGTCGGCTGATCGCCCGAAGGAGTGTAATGTGTACTAAGCTTGAAATTCGTGGCGTCTGTCATCATTATCGAGAAGTATGCAGTTTATTTAAGAATATGGAAGAAATACTATATCATAGCGTATCATTTGTCATTGCTCCGCTATGCTATAGTGTAGCGTCTTAGCAATCGATCAATATAATAGGGTTGGAGAGTAAAATTATATGACTCAAAAGTTAGAAAAAAGGCAGGAATTACCGGTATTGGCGTTGAGGGATTTAGTCGTTTTCCCATCAACCACGATTCCGTTACTGATTGGTCGCCATCTATCGGTGGGTGCGCTCCAAATGGCCAAAGAATATGATGGTCATGTGGTGCTGGTTACGCATAAAGATCCCAACGATGAACAGGTCGATATGGAGTCTGTTTATACCGTCGGTGTCCGTGCGAAAATCGTGCAACATCTCCCCCTTGAAGATGGAAATCATAAGATTTTAGTCGATTGCCTTGAGAAAATTTCATTAACCGCGCTCAAAGAGATTGCCTATGAAAATGATGAGGGTAAATTTAATTTGATGCTCGGTGAATATAAAGAGCGCCCCGATGATGCCGACCTTTCTGAGAATTTAGAGCAGGTCTATGTCAACGTTATCAAAAAGCTCTTTGCCGATATTGCTAAAATTATCAAGCCCAATAAAGATGGGGTAAACGCCATTGAGCGTGAAAAAGAGCTCGATCGCCTCATTGTGACCGTGCTCGTCAATCTCCCTATTGATCTTGAGAAAAAACAGGCGGTGCTTGAGGAAGCTTCGCTTAAAGAGGCGGCGAAAGAGGTCATTAAAATTCTCACTTATGAGATGGATGTGATCGAAACGCAAAAACGCATTCAGGCGATGGTTCAGCAGCAAGTTTCGAAAAATCAGCGCGAATACTATTTAAATGAGCAGATCAAAGCGATTCATAAAGAGCTCGATGATCTCAATGATACGGGCCTTTCTGAGCTCGATCAGCTCGAAGAAGATGTGCTCAAAGCGAAGATGCCGAAAGAGGCGGAAGAGAAAGCACTTAACGAAGTGAAACGTCTTAAATCGATGCCGGCGATGTCATCGGAAGGAACCGTTGCGCGTACTTATGTGGATTGGCTCCTTAAAATGCCGTGGAATGAGCGTTCGCGCCTTCGTTATGGGGTAAAACGTGCCGAAGAGGTGCTTGAGAAAGACCATTCAGGCCTTGAAAAGATTAAAGAACGCATTTTAGAACATCTTGCAGTGATCAGCCATACTCGTACGAAAAAGGGCAATATACTCTGCTTTATCGGCCCTCCGGGTGTGGGTAAAACCTCGCTTGCGCGTTCCATTGCTGAAGCGACAGGGCGTGAGTTTGTGCGCATGAGTTTAGGCGGCGTGCATGATGAATCGGAAATTCGCGGCCATCGCCGTACCTATATTGGTGCAATGCCAGGGAAAATGGTGCAACTCCTTGCCAAAGCGAAAACTAAAAATCCGTTAATTCTCCTTGATGAGCTTGATAAAACCGGGGCGGATCATCGTGGTGATCCGGCAGATGCGCTGCTTGAAGTGCTCGATCCTGAGCAAAACTCTACCTTTAACGATCACTATCTCGATGTCGATGTGGATCTTTCTGAGGTGATGTTTATCGCAACGGCCAATAGTTATAACATTCCTGCGCCACTGCGGGATCGTATGGATATTATCGAACTCACCAGCTACACCGAGCTTGAAAAGTTAGCGATCGCGAAAGAGCATTTAGTGCCAGAGCAATTAAAAGAGCATAAGCTCACCGAGAAAGAGCTCATTTTCCCTGATGAGGTATTGCTCGAGATTATTCAAAGTTATACCAAAGAGGCGGGGGTGCGAAATTTAAGCCGTATGCTTGCGAGTGTATGCCGTAAATTCATTCGTGAACGCCTCTCGGATAAAGATAAAAAAGAGTTAGAACTCACCCTTGATATCGAGAAAATTCGCGACTATTTAGGTGCGCCGAAATATCATTACGGTATGAAAGAGAAAGCCGATGAAGTGGGCTACGTCAACGGGCTTGCGTGGACGCAAGTGGGCGGTGATCTCTTAGGGATTGAGGTAGAACTCATTCCTGGGAAAGGGCAACTCATTACCACAGGGAGTCTTGGCGATGTGATGAAAGAGTCGATTCGTACTGCATTAACGGTGATTCGTGCTCGCTCAAATGTCTTTGGACTGCCGCATGATTTTTATGAAAAATGGGACATTCACGTTCACGCGCCAGAAGGGGCGGTGCCTAAAGATGGGCCAAGTGCAGGGGCGGCGATGACGCTTGCGATCTTATCAGCGCTTCTTAATAAACCGGTACGCTCCGATGTTGCGATGACGGGCGAGGTGACGCTCCGTGGGAAAATCTTAATGATCGGCGGGCTTAAAGAGAAGTTATTAGCGGCCGCGCGAGCCGGTATTAAGCGTGTTTTAATCCCGAAAGAGAACGCCAAAGATCTTGAGGAGATCCCCGATGTTATCAAGGATTCGCTCGAAATCGTGCCTGTATCAACGATAGACGAAGTTTTTGAGGCGGCTTTTGCTCAAATGCCCGAATCTACAGGGGAATTTGAGCGATTTAGTGGTTTTTATGAGCTTCCGGTCACCTCTTCGGAGAAGAAAAAACCGCAGAAAACCCACTGAAACACTTGACTTAGGTCTATTACAAACGTATAAAACTATACAGTGTTATTAAAGTCTGTTACTTTTAGCTTTAACGACTTTAGTCAACGTGGTTCTTATTTTAACTTTTTACAGACAGTAGGAAATATAATTATGAATAAAACTGAACTTGTCGCTGCGGTTGCCGAAAAAACTGATATGACCAAAGTTGCTTCTGCAAAAGTAGTTGAAGCAGTTATGGATACAATCACAGAAACTCTTGCGAAAGGTGATAATGTGACGTTAATCGGTTTTGGTACTTTCACTGTGAGAGAACGTGCTGCTCGTATGGGCCGTGATCCTCGCGATCCTAAGAAAGAGATTCCAATTCCTGCTTCAAAAGTACCTGCATTCAAAGCTGGTAAAGGCTTAAGAGAAGCGGTTAACACAGCTAAAAAATAATTATTTTTAAGTGGAGCTTCGGCTTCAGTTAAAGATGAGATCTAGAGGCCTCAATGCAGACGCATTGGGGTTTTTCTTTTTAGAGCGATTTGTTACTATACTGCATGGTATGAGCGGCTTTAACACGCGCGAAATTGCGCAATAAAAGGAAACACTATGGCAAATGAGCAGAACACTCCATCGATCACCTATCAGCTAATTCAATCGCAATTTACCGGGTTTGAAATCGCTGAAGCACACGGCATTTTAGTGGCGTTAGCGTGCGTGAATCGTATGGATGTCTATCAAGATTGGTTAGCGGAGGTTGAGGCGCTTGCCGATCACTCCCAAGAACTCAACACCGAGATTTTAAAGATCTTATTTGATAAGACCATGGATGAGCTGCTGTCCAAAGATTTTGCGCTCTCGCTCTTAATTCCCGACGAAGATGATGCCTTTAAGCGTCTAGAAGGCTTTGTGGATTGGTGCCAAGGATTCCTCTACGGGCTTGGCATTAGCGGGATCGGAATGGCGGATTTGGACGAAGATGGCGCGGCGTTTTTAGAGCATTTAGCAGCGTTTGCGAACCTTGATCCTGAGAGTCTGCGTGAAGAGATTGAGAGTGAAGATGAGGGCTTAGCGCTCGAAGAGCTAGTGGAATTTGTCCGCATGAGCTCGTTATTGATTTTTTATCATTTCCGAGAAGCGGAAACGGTGCATTAAATATCGGTTAATATTGAGGGTAATGTTAAAGGGGGAGAGAAAATGAATAATAAAGAGCCCGATATGAGCAGAGCGATTTCACTTATTGACTCCCACATTCATCTTGATGATCCGCGCTTAATACCCGATTATCCCGAGCATCTTAAAGAGGCGCGGGCTTTTGGGATTACAGCGTGGGTACTGCCGAGCACAACCGCGGCCTCCTTTAGCGATGTACTTGCGATTGCAGCGGCGGACACTTCAGTCTATCCGGCGCTTGGGCTTCATCCCTATTTTATGGAGACTCACACCGATCACGATTTAAAACAGTTAGAAACTGCGCTTAAAATGCATGCGGGAAAATTGGTAGCGATCGGGGAGTGCGGGCTTGATCTGATGATTGAAAATCCTCAATTTGAGCGGCAAGAGCAGCTTTTTAAAGCCCATGTGCGTCTTGCGCGAGAATTTGATCTACCGCTGATTATTCATAGCCGAAAATCCTTGGATCTTATTTTAAGAGAGCTCCGTAAGGAGCGTGGTTTACGCGGTGTGATTCATGCATTTTCCGGCAGTTTACAACAAGCGGAGCAGTGCATTGAATTAGGCTTTAAACTAGGGTTTGGCGGCGCGGTTACCTATCCGCGGGCAATGCGATTGCGCGCTATTTTAAAAGCACTTCCAAAGGATAGTTACCTTCTTGAGACCGATGCACCCTCGATGCCCAATGCATTTTTACCCAAAGGGGCGATCCATACGCCAAAAGATCTCTATACGATTGCGCAAGAGATCGCTACAATACGTGAGAGTAGTTTAGAAAAAGTCGCGGCGGAAACGACCGAAACGACGCAACAATTATTTCAACTGGAGAGATTATGACGAGCGACAATCAAGCCAAGCTTTTAGATCAGTTATCCATCGACTATCCGATTATTCAGCTACCGCTTCACGATGCGGATTCAGCAGAATTGATTGCGGAAGTGGCCAATCATGGCGGATTAGGCACGCTTGCGGCAGGATTTTTATCAGCAGCAGAATTGCGCGATCGCCTCGATGAGATTAGTGCTTTGACCGATCGATCGTTTGCCGTGAATCTCTTTGCCAATGTCCAAAAAGATGAAGATTCTGAAGGGATGACCCGCGCGCTCAATCGCATCTCTCCGGTATTTGAAGGGAGTGATATTGCGCTCACAACGCTCCTTTCGCGCGAAGGTCGTTTAACCGATCTCGATACCATGCTTGATGTGCTGTTTGAATATAACGTCAGCGCAGTGAGTTTTTCATTGGGCGTGCCGAGCGATGAGATTTTATCGCGCATCAAAGAGCGCGGCATTGCAATTATTGGTCACGCAACGCACATGCTTGAGGCGCTTTTCTGGGAAGAGAAGGGCGCAGACATTATTTATCTTCAAGGATTGGAAGCCAGTGGTATACGCGATACGTTTCTAGGCGATCCTATGGACGTCGCGCAACCAGCCTTAACGCTCATCGCACAGGCCAATGATAATTTAACTGTACCCTATATTATCGGGGGCGGATTGGTGAATAAAACGCATATTGATACCGCGTTTGCACTTGGCGCGCCGGCAGTTGGGCTTGCCACAGCCTTTTTAATGAGTCATGAATCCGGCGCCGATGAACTCTATAAAAATGCGCTTTCGTATGCCAATGAATTTGATATTAAGATCACCCGTGAATGGAGCGGGTATCCCGCGCGCGTTGTGGTCAATTGGGGACTGCGTCAGCTCCAAGCGTTAGAGGGCGAGCCCGCTCGTTTCCCAGCACAATACTTTTTAACCCATCCGATGATGGAAGATAAAGCGCCGGAAGATCGCGCGCAATTTCGCGCACTTTGGGCCAATGTAAATGCCCCTTTTGCCGAGCGTTTGCCGGTTCGTCAATTGATGACGCAGCTCCTTGGTGTTGAGTATTCGTAAACCAAAAATCGAGATTTACGAGTTTTATAATAGGCAACAAAAAAACCTTCGACTTAATAAGAGCGAAGGTTTTTTATTGATCCCATTTTAATGATTTTAATGATCTTAAAACAGTTTATTCGTCGGTTTTCTCTTTAAACTGACACTCGTTATAAACGACGCAACTTGCACAGCGGGGTTTACGCGCGACGCAGGTATAGCGCCCATGGAGAATGAGCCAATGGTGCGCATCTAAAATAAATTCTTTTGGAATGCGTTTGACGAGTTTATCTTCCACTTCACGGACGTTTTTCCCCGGTGCAAGTCCGGTGCGATTGGAAAGACGGAAAATATGGGTATCCACGGCCATGGTCGGTTTTCCAAACGCGGTATTTAATACTACATTGGCCGTTTTACGTCCAACGCCGGGAAGCGCTTCGAGCTCTTTACGGGTATCGGGGACGACGCTGTTATGTTTTTCTACCAAAATTTGGCAGGTTTTATAGAGATTTTTTGCTTTGGTATTAAAAAGACCGATCGTTTTAATGTATTCACGAATCCCATCTTCACCGAGCGCTACCATCGCTTCTGGCGTATTAGCGACTTTAAAAAAAGGGCCGGTTGCTTTATTAACGCCGACATCGGTCGCTTGCGCCGAAAGTAGAACAGCAACAAGAAGCTCAAAGGTGGAATTGAAATTAAGCTCGGTGGTGGGTTTGGGGTTTTCGTCGCGAAGACGGGTAAAAAAGGAGATGATCTCCTCTTTATTCATTAAACGTTGATACTCTTTTTTCGGGGTGGTCATAGCGTTTTAAAATTATTTATCGTTAAATTTTTGGCGGGCCATATCGATCAGCGAAAGCATCTCGTGACTGCTAACCGGATCGGCAAGCTCAAGCTCTTCCGCAGGGGGCGTCGTTTCGGTAATGGTTTCGCGTTTTGCTTCTCGAGCTTTACGCGCATTAAAGCGTTCGCGAGAATAATCGGCGCGTTTACGCTGCGCTTCCGTGAGCCCAATCTGTTCAGATAGATCAATCTTATTGGGCAGTTTTTTAATCTCAATGCAATCGAGCGGGCAGGGCGGAATGCAGAGCTCGCACCCGGTACATTCAGACTCGATAATTTGATGCATCATTCGGCGCGTGCCGACAATGGCATCAACGGGGCAGGCGATCAGGCATTTCGCGCACCCAATACAAAGACTCTCATCAACGTACGCAACTTGAGGCGTTTTATATTCCCCACACGTTAGATCAAGCGGAATCAGCTCACGATCGAGCACTTTTGCGAGCGCTTTTAATACAGGCTCGCCTCCGGGAGGACAGCGATTATACTCTGCTTCACCGCTTGCAACCGCTGTGGCATAGGCATAACAGCCCTGAAATCCGCACTGCTCACATTGAGTTTGTGGCAATTCGGCATCGATTTTTTCAATCAGCGAAGTGGCTGATAATTCTCTTTGCACCATGAAATCTTTATTGATAAATGTTGGACTAAATTAGTAACAAGGTTGGCTCGGCGGAGCGACATCGCACCGGCTACAAAAGTTCGGATTTTGCGGATTGGGGTCGAGATAATTTTCACACACGCCCCATTTTCCCACCGGCAATTTATCGCGCTGTATGGCTTGATTGTCAAGATGCGATTTATCGCACTTCCAGACCTGATAGCAGACGGGATACTCTTTAACCGGCGCGCCGAGCATAATCCAGCGCCCATATTCATGCTCTTTTTTCTGTAGCGGAATGGAAAACTGATCGAGCTCATCGGCGAGCGCAGAAGTTTCGAGTCCCAACAGCAATAAACTTATCATAAATAGATGACGCATAGCGAAATGATCCGTCGATAATGAAAAATAAATAGAGGGTCTATTCTAAGCGATTTTGCAAAAAAAATCTTGCCTATTGGGGGATATAGGTGTTTTAAGATCAAGAAAAGAGAGGCTTTTTACTGGGTGAGTTTGGTATAATCGAAATACTTTTTTATATTAATCAAATGCTTTTGGAGACCTGTATGGATTTTAAAGCGCTCAATCGTCAAATCGTGATTTGGCTTGGAATTATTGTCGCGGTATACCTCGTGTATCGCCTCTCCTCCGTGCTCACTCCATTTCTGATCTCGTTTGGACTTGCCTATTTGGCAAATCCTCTAATTAATAAGATTCAATCAAAACGGATTTCACGTACGCTTGCGGTATCGATCGTATTTGCGCTCATTGTGCTCGCGATCTTAATTATTTTATTGATCGCCATTCCGGTCTTAATTAATCAGGTAGTGAGCCTCATTCAGGACATTCCGCGCTACTATGCGTGGCTTCAGGAGAATCTCTTTCCGAAAATTGAGGCGCTCTTTGCCACCGATCTTTTTATGGAAAATCAAGCGTCGATCAAAGAGGCCTTTGGCAGTAGCGTCCCCTTTCTTAAAAATTTAAGTACTCAATTGATGAGTACGCTCGGTTCATCAACGCTAGCGGTAGTTGGGTTTATTGCGAGCATCGTGCTAATTCCGATGCTGAGCTTTTACATTATGCGCGATTGGGAGCCGATCTCAAAATCCTTCGAATCGCTCATTCCGCGTCGCTATTCGCCGATGGTGCTTAACTTTTTAGAGGAATCAAACGAGATGCTCAGCAGTTTTCTGCGGGGGCAATTCTCGGTAATGCTGGCGCTCGCGGCAGTTTATAGTATTGGGCTCTCCATCGTTGGACTTGAATATGGCGTGTTAATCGGGGTAACGGCGGGGCTGATTAGCTTTATTCCCTATCTTGGGGCGAGTACCGGCATTGTGATTGCGCTCTTAGTGGCGTGGTTTCAGTTCGATGGCGCGTGGCTTAATTTAGTCTTTGTAGGGGTTGTTTTTGGGATTGGGCAAGCCCTTGAAAGCTTCTTTTTAACGCCGGTCTTAATTGGCGATAAGCTCGGCATGCACCCGATTGCGGTGGTCTTTGCGCTGATGGTTGGCGGATCGCTCTTTGGCTTTTTTGGTATTTTGTTAGCGCTGCCTGCGTGCGCGGTTTTAATGGTGGCCCTTCGAAAACTCTATCAGCGTTATACTCGAAGTGATTTCTATCTTGGGAAACGCTTAGAGCACAAACCGGACGTGGAATAATAGTGAATCTTAATAAAGCACTCCGAGCGTGAGTGCTTTTTTGTGACACTTCATAGAGTTGCATGTAGGTAGTTTAACGAAAAGAGGGTTTAAAAATAGGATTTTCCGTAGAAAACCGTTCAAAAAATTGAGTGAAAATCATGCAAAGAGAGGTAAAAAATTTGTTTTATTAAATAGAATATGGTTTATATAGAGGCGTAACAAAAATAAACTACAAAATAAATACAACGTTTCAAACCAAAAACAGAATTATAAAAATTATAAAAACTTATAATAATCACAAAAATAGGGGGATATTTCTGTGTTTAAGATCATTCAAATGGCGTTCGCCTTTGTCGGCGTAATCGTTGGGGCAGGCTTTGCCTCGGGACAAGAGATTTTACAATATTTCACCAGTTTCGGCACAATGGGAACCTTGGGCGCAATTGTCGCAACCGGGCTATTTGCCTATCTTGGGATGATGTTAATGAAGATGGGAAGCCGTCTTCGCGCAACCTCGCACGATGATGCGATTTACCGTTTAAGCGGCAAGTTTATGGGCGTTGCCGTGGACTACATTATTATCTTCACCCTCTTTGGGGTGGGCGTTGTCATGGTGGCGGGCGCGGGCAGTATGCTCAATCAGCAATATGGCGTTCCAGGTTGGGTGGGCAGCTTAATTATGACGCTTCTTGTCGTGTCGACAGTTTTGCTTCCGATCAATCGTGTGATTACATTAATTGGTGCGATCACGCCATTTTTAATCCTGGCATTAGCGATCATCAGTGCGTATAGTTTATTTAGCAATCATGCACCGCTTTCTGAGCTTGAGCCAATTGCAACCTCTGTGGAGAGCTCACTTCCGAACTGGTTTATTTCAGCAGTGAACTACGTCTCGTTTAATACAGCAGTAGGCGCTGGCATGGCACTAGTAATGGGGGGTAGCGAGAAAAATGAAAAAATCGCCACGTGGGGCGGCCTGTTAGGTGGTCTTGCTATCGGGGTATTGATCATTGTTGCGCACTACGCGATCTTCCTTAAAATCGAAGATGTGAAAGATGTGGGATTACCGCTTCTTAAAATTATCCAAGACTTGTCACCAGTGTTAGGCATTTTAATGACTGTGGTACTTTTCGGCATGATCTATAACACAGGCGTTGCGATGTACTACGCATTTGTAGCGCGTTTCACGCAGATGCAGACCAAGCGTTCTTACATCTTCGCTGCGATCACAGGCCTGGTAGGATTTGTGGCAAGCTTTGCAGGATTCACGAAGTTAGTTGCTTATTTCTACCCATTAATTGGTTATTTAGGTCTACTTTTAATCGCGATCTTGATCATTGCGCCGTTTAAAATCAAGAAAAACAATGATGCGAAAGCACCAAGCTATACGTTTTCAGACTCAACAGCATCATAAGTTTGACGCGTTAATTTAGTAAGGTTTAATTTAGTTAGAAACCGCTCTTTTAAGATTGTAATAATCGAAAGGGCGGTTTTTTATTGTTGTAGAATTTTATGGATGACATGATTGATCACTCGCTTCTAAGCGTGCCATCCCAAAGACATTAATATAGATCGTCATCTTTTTTTGAGCGTGTGCGCAAAGGGTAAAGCGCCCGTTGGGAAGGCCCGTTCCTTGCGTTTTTCCCATGCGTCTTAGTGGAGCAATCGATAATCCCTGCGCGATATTGCGATTGGGGTTAATGATGAGATTTTTGGGCGGTTTAATCAGCTCAGTTACGCGAATAATTGAGGGCTCATCGGGTGACCATGTGGCATCATCATCAAAAAAGAGGAGCCAGCCGTACGCCCAACTCTGCGGATTATCGCTACAGTGGGTTTGATTAATCGTAGGGCAGATGGAGATCGAACGCTTGTGGTGATTGGCAAGCTGCTTGGCGTGATTGAGATCGTCAAAGAGCGTATGTGCTGTGCGTTTAAAGCGATTACGTTCGAGCGCTTGATAATAGGAGGGGATTGAAAAGGTGAGAAGAATGGAAAAGATGAGCAATCCCACCGTGACTTCAAGCAAGGTTGCGCCGACAGGAATGTTTGAAGTCATACAAGGGTGAGATTGCTCAAAACGCCGATGATGCTCGCTATGAGGGAGGAGTGGTATCATCTGCGTAAGGGAAGATTAGGCACCAGATTGTGCGTCAAGATTCGTTTTAGAGGATTCTTTTTTAACCGATTTTTTGGTATCTTTCGGGGTATCCGTTTCATTTGACTTAATGACAACCTCATCTTTGATATCTGCAAAAATAGCAGGGCCAATGCCTTTAACCTTAAGAAGCTCATCAACGGATTTAAAGGGCGACTCATTGCGATAGTCAATAATCGCTTCCGCACGGGTATCGCCAATGCCTTTGAGAAGGGTTAATTCTGCTTTGGTGGCTCGATTAAGATCGATGGGGTGGGCAAAGATAACTTGCAAAGAGAGCGCAATCAGTAGTGAAAGACGGGCAAAAAGACGAACCATAATAGACTCCTTAATAATTTAATTGCTGTGTTGTAATAAATCCTATGAAAGAAAACGCCCTATCAAAAGAGAGGGCGTTTGGATTGTTATTTGATGGATTTATATTGAATGCTATACGAGCGAATCAATATGAAAAACATCGTAACACAAAAATTAAATAAATCAATAAAATCATACAGTTATTAATCTAATCATGTCTTAAATTGTGCTTTATGATACCTCTGCGGCAAAGAGAGGCGCTTCATTTGCGGCGCTCTTTTTACGCTCGTAGGGACGAATATGGATCGTATCGTAGGCATCATTTTGCTCGAGCGCGATGATCTGTTTTCGCGTCAGTTCCAAAATCGCTAAAAACGAAATGGTAATGCCGTAACGCCCCTCTTCAGGATCAAAAAGTGCCTCAAAGGTGCATTCGCGTGCGCTTGTGATGCGCTCAACAATGGCAGACATGCGTTCATGAACGGAGATCCGCTCGCGGGTTACCGTGTGGCTTTTTTTAAGCTCGGCACGTTTAAGCAGCTTTTCGAGTGCATAGACAAGATCGTGCAGCGCAACTGTCGGCGGCGGCGTTGAGAGGTTAAGTGGCGGAAGCTCTGGCTCAACGAGATGAATATCGCGATCAAGGCGGGGCATCTCGTGAAGCTCATGGGCCACCTGTTTATAGCGCGCATAGATTTGCAGCCGTTTAATCAGCTCTAAACGGGGATCTTCTTCAATCTCATCGTCTTCAGCGGAGGGCGGTTTTGGCAGTAAAATACGGGATTTAATCTCCGCAAGCCACGCCGCCATTACCAAATATTCGGTGGCAAGCTCGAAACGATTTTTCTCAATATATTCGATATACTCCATATATTGCGTGGTGATTTCTGCAATGGGAATATCGAGAATATCGAAATTATTTTTCCGAA
This sequence comes from Ignatzschineria sp. RMDPL8A, assembly GCF_029815055.1. Taxonomy (NCBI): domain Bacteria; kingdom Pseudomonadati; phylum Pseudomonadota; class Gammaproteobacteria; order Cardiobacteriales; family Ignatzschineriaceae; genus Ignatzschineria; species Ignatzschineria sp. RMDPL8A. Next base: position 572,048 of record NZ_JAPPWA010000002.1, read on the forward strand.
TCAGATGAAGGAGGAGATCTAACGGGCCGGCAAATTCATCAAGCCAAACTTCAAGGGCATCGGGCGGAATAAAAAGGTCGAGCGGCTTTTCAACCGGCTCGCCCTTAAATATGGCCTGATTATCCTCAAGTGCCTCGTTGGAATCGGTGCTATGAGTCAGATTAGACAAAGTTGCGTAACCCCACCATCGCTTTCAGATCGGCTAATACTTTAGACGCTCGCTCGCGGGCGCGCTCGGCACCATTTTGGAGGATTTTTTCTACTTCTGCAGGATTTGCAAGAAGTTCCTCATAACGCTCACGAGGCTCTTTTAATTCATTATTTAAGAGCTCAAAAAGGGTTTGTTTCATCTCGCCCCAAGCAATTCCATCAGCATACGCTTGACGAATCTCAGCGGTTTGCTCCGGCGTTGCAAAGGCTTTATAGATCTCAAACAGATGCGATGTATCCGGGTCTTTCGGCTCACCGGGCTCAAGGGAGTTGGTGACGATACGCATAATGGATTTACGCAGCTTTTTCTCAGGGAGGAAGAGCGGAATGGTATTGTTGTAACTCTTACTCATTTTACGCCCATCAAGGCCGGGAAGAATCGCGGTATTCTCTTCTACTTTCGCTTCCGGCAGCACAAAATATTCATTGCCATAGATATGATTAAAACGTTGGGCGATATCGCGCGCCATCTCAACGTGTTGAATCTGGTCACGGCCAACCGGAACATAGTGCGCATTAAAGGTGATAATATCCGCCGCCATTAAAACCGGATAGGAGAAAAGCCCCATGGTGACGCCTTTATCAGGGTCTTGACCGCTTTCGGTATTTTCATCGACCGACGCTTTATAGGCGTGCGCACGATTCATCAACCCTTTTGCGGTGACGCAATTGAGCAGCCACATAATTTGAGGGATCTCCGGAATGTCCGATTGGCGATAAAACACCGCTTTATCGGTATCAAGTCCAAGGGCAAGCCACGTTGCAGCGATCGCATTACGGGACTCAAAGACGCGCTCAGGGTCTTGGCATTTAATGAGGGCATGAAGATCCGCTAAGAAGAAATAAGAATGATCATGCGTTTGGCTCATCTCGATTGCAGGACGAATCGCTCCGGCGTAGTTACCCAGATGAGGAATCCCAGTGGTTGTAATTCCGGTCAGAACCGTTTTATGTTGCATAATGTTCCTTAAAAAAGAAGTGAAAAGAAAGAGATAATGACGTTGGTGATTCCCGCTGAAATCATTCCGATCGGGAGGATATTAAAGAATACCAGTGCCATTAAAATATAGATGCCGTAGGGCTCAATTTTCCGATAGACTTGTTCAGCCTCGTACGAGAGCCAGTTACGCAAAATGTGGCTTCCATCAAGGGGTGGAAGCGGAATAAGATTAAAGACGGCCAGGAGCACATTGATATAGATCCCGAAAAATGCCATCTGAGAGAGCGCTGATGCGGTAGAGATGGACTCCCCTGAATCATTCATTGAAACTTTAAGAGCAATCACAAAGATCAGCCCCCAGATGAGCGCCATCAATAGATTTGAAAGAGGCCCCGCGGCAGAGACGATCGTATCGTCGCGCTTGATGTTTTTAAAATTACGCAGATTGACTGGAACGGGGCGTGCCCAGCCAAATAAAAATGATCCGCCCGTTAAAAACCAGAGCAAAACAGGCACTGCAATGGTGCCGACAGGATCGATATGGGAGAGCGGATTGAGCGTGACGCGGCCTTGCGCGTAGGCGGTGTTATCCCCGAGTTTATGAGCGCTCCATGCGTGTGCCGCTTCGTGAAAACAGATCGCCATAATGAGCGGGAATAGCATGAGTAAAAAGCTAAATAGATTAAATTCCATCGACACTCCTTTGCAGTGAATCGTTCCTATTATACGATAAATTGAAGGTTTGGATACTCAACCTCATAGAGATAGAGTCCTTGTGGTGGAGCGGTCATCGCGCCTTTAGTGCGATCACGGCTATCGAGCACCTCTTTCATAAATATCGGCGGAAATTTCCCACGGCCGATCTCAATCAAATTACCGGCGATGTTGCGCACCATATGATGCAAAAAAGCGTTCGCTTTAATCTCAATCTCAATCACCTCGGTTGAATGAGGAATGATCTTGATGTAATGGACGTTGCGATGGGTTGATTTTGATTGACACTCACTTGAGCGAAAGGCGGAAAAATCTTGCTCGCCCAAGAGGTAATTGGCCGCTTTCTGCATCTTTTCAGGCGAGAGCGGATAGTGAATCCAAGTATGATGAAATCGCGTGAGCGCACTTCGGTGTTCAGAGGCGCGGATAAAGTATTTGTAGGTTCGCGCCACCGCTTTAAAGCGTGCGTGAAAATCATCGGGCACCTCAAAAATACCTTTCACCACAATGTCTTCCGGCAGATTGGAATTGATGCCCATTTTCCACGCAAAGGCAGAGCGTTTCGCATCCGTTTCAAAGTGTGCAATTTGGTTAAACGCATGAACGCCCGCATCAGTACGGCCTGCGCCCACAATCTCCACCTCATGGTTTGCCACAAAGCTGACCGCGCGAGTTAATTCTTCCTCAATGGAACGCACCGGCGGCGTTGCTTGTTTCTGCCAACCTTTAAAATGAGTGCCATCATATTCGATGAGCAAAGCATACTTTTGCATCCGTTTTATTCGCCTTTAACGCGTTTTGCATCGATGATTTTGAGCGATTTTTCCATCGCAATTCTAAATTCAGGCCCTTTTTTAAGCGCCAGCGTCACAAGGAGAACATCCACAATCGCAAGGTCGGCAAGGCGCGAAATCATCGGCATATATTCTGAGGTATCTTCAATGGTGCCCGATTCTAAGACGACATTGGAGATTTCTCCTAAGGGGGAATCTTTCTGCGTAAGTGAAATCACTTTTGCCCCATTTTTAAGCGCAAATTGGGCAGAATCCACCACATCTTCACTTTTACCGGTGTGCGAGACGGCGATTAAGGCATCTTTTGGCGTCAATAAACTAGCCGCTAAACTGTGGACGTGATGGTCGGTATAGGCGGAAACGGGAATCCCAACGCGAAGCAGTTTTTGCTGAATATCTTGCGCAACAACGCCCGATACCCCGTGCCCAATGCACATCACTTGATTGGCTTTCTCTAAAATCTCAATGGCGCTATCGAGCTCTTTCGGATCAAGATGGCGTTTGGTTTTTAATAGGGCGGCACTTGATTGATCGATCAATTTCGTGATGATATTGGCCGTTGAATCGTGGGGCGAGATGCTGCCGTGCACAAAGGGAACGCCGGAGTTTAAGCTCTCGGTTAAAAGACGCTTAAAGGTGTGAAATCCATCATATCCGAGCGCGTGGCAAAAACGCATAATCGTCGGCTCAGAAACGCCGGCTTTTTCCGCAAGGGCGCTGATGGAAAGCTCGATCGTTTCATTGGGGTGATCGAGCACCCAATCGGCCACTTTCGCTTCCGATTTACGTAATTCGTTATAGTGGTTTTGAATATGGGATAACATATATCATCTCCTTATTGTGATGGCTGATTGAGTCGATCAGCCAGATATTGCAAGCCAATTAAGGTTGGATCGGCATGCTCAATTAGATAGGTGGGTATTGTTTTTAGATAATTATTGACGGTAAGATTTTCCTCAAACCGCTTCCGAAATGGGCTGTTTGCCAAAAAGTCAGCAAAGCGGGGAACAAGACCTCCTCCAATGTAGATCCCGTCCCGTGCACCCGTTGTGAGCGCGATATTGCTCGCTATCGTCGCAAGCAGTAAGCTGTAACGCGTTAAGACGGCTCTCGCAAAGGGCTCTTTTTCCGTTAACGCCGAATGGAGTAAGGTTTCCGGCGAATTAAAGGTTGGATTTTTATCGTATAAAAGCGCCATCGCATCAATTAATCGCTTAACCCCATGGGTGCCGGAAAGTAGATCTTCCAAAATGATCGGATAGGGCGCGAGTTTCCCCTTTAGAAGGGAGGGGGTGTTACTTAAAAGTGATAACAGCGCAATCTCTTCTTGATCAAAGGGTGCAAAGACCGAATGCCCGCCTTCTGACGCAATGATGATCGGTTCAGAATGAGTGGGAATCGAGGAAGCGGGCACCACTAAGGTGGCCGTTCCAAAGCCAGATCCGGGGCCAATCAGTGCTTTGATGATCGGCGCGTTTTGGTTTGAATTAGACGATTGAGCCTTAGTCGAATCGGATTCCGCTAAATTGGCTTCGCTTGTTCCAATAACCCGAATATCGGTCTTTTCGAGCTTTAATAGACTATAAGCGAGCGCCTTGAAATCATTAATGAGCGTCAGTGTTCCGCCCCGTTTTTTAAGGGCTTCTCGGAGCGCTTTTTGGGAAAATTCCCAATGATTATTAGTGAGCTGTACCGCGTCTTCCACAAGGGGAGAGGCGATCGCGATAAGGTAATGATCCGGCGCATGAGGCGCGTTTTGGGCTGTTAATTCTAAATAATGCTCAATCACCTCAAGCGGCGACTGAAAGCGTCGTGACTCGAGGGTTATTTGAGAAAAAATCTCTCCATCTGCGTAGAGCGCTAGCCGAGAAAAGGTAGCGCCAAAATCTGCGATTAAGGAGAGGTTCTGCATCATTTAGAAGAAGGCTCCTCTAAAACGTCGTCAGAGTCGTCTGCGTCAAATTCATCTGTATCGAACTCGTCGAACTCAGCTGCGTCATCAAACTCATCCCCGTCATCCTCGATGAAATTATCAGGATTGCCGTAAAAATCGAGCCATTCGCCTAAATAGCCGTAGAGCTCATCGAGGCCAATGTCTGGTTTTGTCGATGAAAAGAGTTGCACGGTGAGCGGCATCTCAAATTCGGCAAGCTGTTTTTTCGCGCGTTGGAGGTTTTTAAAGGCCTCATTACGGCTTAATTTATCCGCTTTAGTTAAGAGGACGTGCGTCGGCAATTCACGAAATTCACACCAGTGAAGCATTTGAAGATCAAGCTCAGTGAGCGGATGACGCGAATCGACGAGCATAATGAGCATGTCGAGGGTTTCGCGACTCTCAAAGTAGTTTTGTAAAATATTTTGCCAGTGCAGACGGATTCGTTCTGGCACTTTTGCATAGCCGTATCCGGGAAGATCGACTAAATAGAGATCATCTTTAACGGTGAAATAGTTGATCAATTGCGTACGCCCGGGCGTTTTACTCGTGCGCGCAAGGTTGCGTTTGGAAGTAATGAGATTGAGCGCGCTCGATTTGCCCGCATTCGAGCGGCCGGCAAACGCGATCTCAGAACGGCTCTCAGGGAGCTGCTTTAAATCATTGGCACTCGTGGCAAATTCGGTGCGTTGCAGCATTTTTTGTACATCTTTAGTTGAGAGGGTCATGATTGGCCTCCTTCTCGGTTTGGTTGAGTCGTTCTTGCTCAAGACTGCACTCGGCAGCAATGAGCTGCATAAAGGGTAGGTAGCGCTTTTGAACCTCGTCAATAAACGCCTCATCTTTTAAGCTTGGTTTAACGCCTTGCATCGATTGCTCGGTGATGCGATTGAGCTCATTTGCGGCACTGTTACCCATCAGATCGACGGTATTAATGGCAATGCAGCGCGACTCAAATTCGGTTAGTAAGCCTTCTTTAATTTTGGAATCTTGCAGGGTATGCATTTTAAGCATAATGGAGCGGGTCATAAAATCGTAATCTTGCGCCATTTTTTCGGTCACATTAAAGGAAATTTGTGCGTGTGAAAGAGCACTTCCCATAAGTGAAATGAAGGTGATTGCGAGAATGCGACGGGTCATAAAGAGCTCCCTTTGCCAAGCGAAATAGGTGACTACTAAAACGGTACAGTTTACCAAAAATAGCCACTTTTGCTAAGCACTTAGGGGGAATAATTATTCATCCGCTTGATCTTCGTTGTCATTATTCTGTTTCACCCTTTTAGGGCGCAGTAGAGCAACGAGCGTCCCAAAGAGACCAAACAGAATCACGATGGCGTAAAAGCCCAAAATCAGGAAGAGTGGGATGAGTAAAATTAGATAAAACATGTAGCACTTTGGGAGGAAAATAGGGTAATCTTAGGTAAAAGTCGACAATAAAAACGGTTTTCGACATGAAATTGTTATGTCACTATGGTAGGCTTATAAACTTGTTTTAACTTAGCTGATGAATTCTATAGCAATTTTTCACCGATTAAAACAGATCTTTGTTAATTATCTCCAGAGCTTAATTTTGGAGGAAGGAAAAGTAATAATATGGCGGTAACCGATCAAAAAGGAATAATGCCAGAAAAGGAGACGCAAAAACGATTCTATTCTGCGCTGCATCTCCCTGTATTTATCAGTGCAAATCTTATCATCTTCTCGATCATTGCACTGGCGCTCTTTCACCCTGATGCGAAGTCATTTTTTGCCGATATCCTCGCATGGATCACCGAAAATTTAAGTTGGTACTATCTCCTTGCGGTAGGGGTGATTCTTATCTCATTTGTCGTTGTGGCGCTCAGTCGCTACGGTACGATCAAACTCGGGCCTGACCATTCAGAACCGGCTTACAGTGACGGCAGTTGGTTCGCGATGCTTTTTTCAACCGGAATGGGGATCGGGATCATGTTCTTTGGGGTTGCCGAACCGCTTTTACACTATTTAATGCCGCCCGTTGGGGATGCGGAAACGGTGAGAACGGCGAAAGAAGCCATGAATATCACCTTTTTCCATTGGGGCTTACACGCGTGGGCGATTTATGGAATTGTTGGTCTTGTGCTCGCTTACTTTAGCTTTAGAATGAATTTGCCGCTTGCACTTCGTTCAGCGCTTTTCCCGATGATTGGCGATCGAATTTATGGCCGCTGGGGCGATACGATCGATACCTTTGCCGTGGTTGGTACGGTTTTTGGTGTGGCTACAACGCTTGGATTTGGAGTCATGCAGATCAATACGGGATTGAGCTATATCTTCCCAGATCACATTCAAGTAACCCCTGGTGTGCAGGTGATTTTAATTATCGTCACGACGGCATGTGCCACCCTTTCAGTGAGTATGGGGCTTGATCGCGGGATTAAAATCCTCTCAGAAGCGAACCTTGTGCTAGCGTTTGTGCTGGTGCTCTTTATCTTCCTATTTGGCGGTAAAGTGGTCTATTTAATGCAGGCGTTGATGCAAAATATCGGGGCGTATTTCTCCGACATTATCAACAAAACTTTTAACCTATATAGTTATGAAGCCGCGGCTTCCCCTGAGGTGAAAAAGATTACTGAAGGCTGGCTCGGCGGTTGGACGATTGCATATTGGGGCTGGTGGATTGCTTGGTCTCCGTTTGTGGGGATGTTCATTGCGCGTATCTCTCGCGGCCGTACCATTCGTAATTTTGTTGGCGGAGTGCTCTTAATTCCAGCGGGCTTTACCTTCTTCTGGATGACCACTTTTGGTAACTCAGCCATCGATATGATCGCGAACGACGGCATTATGGAGCTTAAAGAGGTACTCCTCGGGCAAGATGGTAGCTCCAAAGCGCTCTTTGCCTTTATTAGCCATTTCCCGGTATCTGAAGGGGTGCAAACCTTTATCTCTGCGGAGACCGTCCGGGGCATTATCTCCTTTGTAGCCGTTGTGATGGTTGCAGTTTTCTTTGTGACAAGTGCCGACTCTGGTGCGCTTGTGATGGATATGCTTGCATCTAAACAAGGGCTAACCGATACCCCGCTTTGGCAACGGATTTTCTGGGGCTCGATTACTGGTATAATCGCCGTTGTGCTCCTTATTAACGGGGGGCTTGAAGCGCTGCAAACGGTTTCGACTATGTCAGCATTCCCCTTTAGCATTATCATCTTGCTCTCAATCTTCGGGCTCTTTAAAGCGCTCCGCATGGATTACGGTAAGATCGATATTCGTAATAAAGCACAGATGTATGTTCAGCCGAGCACGATCGATTCGGGCGGTTGGCAGAAGCGCTTGCGTAATTTAGTGGTCTATCCTCGTCGTGGCCATGTGGTGAAATTTATTGAAGCCGTGATTTTGCCCGCCTTTGAAGAGGTAAAAGCCGAATTTGCAAAGCAGGGCATTAAAGCCACTATTACTCAGGTCGATGATTGCGATGTGCGTTTTGAGGTGGAGCATGGTGAAAATGCGAACTTTATGTATCGCGTTAAAGCGCGCCACTATCTCAAACCGGACTTTGGGCATGAAGGGGCAAGTACCACCGAAGGAGGCGATGATCTCGCCGATGATCAAAAATATTTCCGCGCCGAGGTATACCTCGATGATGGAAGTAAAGGCTACGATATTATGGGCTATACCAAAGATAATATCAGCAATGACATTGTCGATCAGTACACAAGCCACCTCTACTTTATCCAGCATTATGAGATGAATTCAGATTATGATGTGGGCAGTAACCCCAATGGTTAACTGGTTAAAGTACGAGAATAAGATGATTTAATGTGATTTAATCATGAATCATCACACAAAACAGAAGCCGAGTTTCCATAAGAACTCGGCTTTTTTACGTCAATATTTAATTGAAGAATCCTAAAAAAGAAGGGTATCTTTTTTGTGGGTGATATCGATGCCGGCATTGCTTTTCACCTGCGCGACTTTAAAGGGATAACTGCTGATCTCAACGGCGGTCATCTCCCCTTGCCACACGCAACCGCTATCGATACAGAGCGTTGCATTTTCTTCATGAAAGCCAAGACTTGCCCAGTGCCCGAAAATGATCTGAGTGGGTGATGATTTCCGCAGGATCGAGAACCAAGGGGTTAATCCTTCGGCATCAAATGCCTGCTCTTTGGTTTCAAAATCAAGGGCGAAATCTTCATGGAGAAGGCGCATGCGGGTAAAGGCATTGATGATATAGCGAATGCGATCGATCCCGGTTAGATCAGGCGACCACGCACTTGGCGTATTGCCAAACATGGTGCGGGTAAATTCGTGATAGTCCTCTTTATTAAAGGTACGCAGATACGCTTCAGCCTCTTTCGCATACCCAAGCGCTTCCTCGATCGACCACATCGGTGGAATCCCCGCGTGGACAATGGCAATATCAAGATCTTGACGATAGATCATGAGCGGTAAATGGCGCAGATATTCGATAATCTCATCGCGATTTGGCGCGTTGAGAAGGCTTTCATAGGTATCGCGTGGACGAAGCCCGATATGCCCTTCAGCATAGACAAGATAAGAGAGATCATGATTGCCTAAAATAGGGAAGATCGAGTCGCGATTTTGCATAATATATTCGATCGTTTCCAGCGATTTTGGCCCTCGATTGACAAGGTCGCCGACGAGATAAATCGTATCCTGTTGCGGATCAAATTCGATCGTTTCGAGAAGATCAATAAACTCATCGAAACACCCGTGAATATCGCCAATCACATAGGTTGCCATGGTGTTATCTCCTTTTGTCTAAATAGGTGAGTAGAGTACGAACCCCTTTGAGGTGTGCGCGGTTCGACCAAGGGAATGTACCGGAAAATTCCTCATCGATTTTTTCAGGTTCCACTTCCTGAATAAACTGAAAAATATCCTCTTCGCCGGTATACGAGAGGAGCTGGGTTGCCCGATTATAGTAGGGAACGGCACGTTCAGGGCGCTTGGTCTCGGTATAAAAATAAACGAGATCAAAAAGCGCGGTAATGGAGTAATAGTGCGTCTCTTTAGCATCGCCCGTCAGGCTTATATTAGTATTTTTAAGCGCCTCTAAATAGTAATTTTCCGCCTCGCTCTCTTTGCCTAAGCGCATGGTCACCCAGCCGAGCATCGATTCGGTGCGGCCTAAATTATAAAGGTCTTGATTGGTGATCGATTCATGCAATTTCTTCTTCTCTTTTAAGACTGCTTCTGCCTGTAAAAAATCCTCATAATCGATATAAAAAAGTGCATAATTTTCAAAGGCTAAAATGGTACGAATGTCGTTAAAGCCTAAGTTCGCAAGATCCTTCTCTAGGGCTAAATGGTAGAGCTCGCCGGCGACATCAATGTTACTTTCAAGCTCATTAAACCACGCTAAAATCCGTAAAGAGGCGCTATATTGCGGTGAATAGGGCGCTTTTTTGCGAATTTCAACGGACTTTTCAAGGAGCTCGATCACTTTTAAACGATCCGCCTCAAGATAATCATAGGTCCAAATTAACCCCTCATAGCTATCGGCAACGCGTAGTGATTGATCGGGATATTCCGCGTAGATTTCTTTGGCTTTTTGATAGAGATAGCGTGCAAAAAAGCGGTCTTCATTAAATTCAGCCATTAAAAAGAGGGTATCGGCGTAGGCTAAATTGCTCTCATCGGAACGATCTTTACGCTCCTTAATATAACCGAGCATCGCTTCCACTGCGCCTTTTTTATTGCGCTGATCGAGGAATGTTTTGGTCTCAAAGGTGAGAAATCCATACTGTTTAATCCACTCTTTTACCGACTCTTTGCCGGCTTTAAAAGGGGAGGCTGTGGCATAATTATAGATAATTGAGAAGAGCGCAAGCCCGACGATTGCGAGCATGCGAAGACAATTGCGATACATTGACCTCTCAAGCCTATAACTACTCTGCCTCATATCTACCTAATCGGTTGTTGTAATGGAATGGAAACCTTGAGTAATTGTAGCAGATCTGCGATTGGTTTCGGTACTGGATAGCGGGAAAGTTCTGATTTTTTTACCCAAATTCCGCTTGGGTAAAGTTCGTTTAAGAGGCGTTTTTTCGCTGGTTTGAGCACAATAAGGAGTGGTTTTCCGATTAAGGTATAATGCGAAAATTGATGACGAAAGGCATCAATTTCGAAATGATTTTCGGGCGTAACTCTATTTTCTTTACACCAATTGATAGGGTCGTCCTGTTCTAACAGTTCAGGAAAGGAGTAGAGCCCACCCCAAATGCCTTTATCGGGGCGTTCTTCAAAAAAGTAACAGGGTTCGTCAGACGTTTGCTCGGTGTGATTTGCATAATCAGAAGGACTTTCAAAGATAAGCAGATGGCGCGTGTGAGTGGGTTTCACCTTTTTAGGATTTGGGCGCGGTAATTGAGCCACTTCATCGTGTTGATATCCCAAACAGTGAGCTTGGAAAAAACAGCGTTCACAGGCTGGCTTTTTACTGCAGAGTGTCGCGCCAAAATCCATAATCGCTTGAGTATAATCAGCGGGGCGCTCTTTAGAGGCGAAGGTGTCAGCGAAAGGTTGCAAGATTTTATCGAGCTGATTGCGCGGGGCGGTACAGCCTAAAATGCGGGCGAGCACACGGCGCACATTACCATCTAAAATGGCATAGGGGAGATTATAGCCTTGCGACAAAATGGCGGCCGCAGTGGTCTTTCCAATCCCTTTGAGCTCAATTAGCGCGTTAAATTGATCAGGAATAAGTCCGCCATAATTTTCACATAAGGCAATCGCGGTGTGATGGAGGTTGCGTGCGCGGCTGTAATAACCTAGCCCTTCCCACGCTTTTAATACCTCATCAATTGGGGCAAGGGCAAGCGCTTCAACGCTTGGAAATTGCGCCATAAAATTCTCAAAATAGGGAATGACGGTGGCCACTTGCGTCTGTTGCAACATGATTTCCGATACCCAAACACGATAGAGATTGGTCTTAAGATCGAACGCGTCAGAGGGTTTCCACGGCAGATGATGGCGGCCATTTTCATCAAACCACGTAAGGAGTTTTTCCGTAAAAATGGCGTAATGATCACTATGAAAGGGCGCTAAAAAGTGCTCACTCATTTTTGATAGACCCAATGTAGATAGCGCGCCGTGTGGCAATATTCAGGCAGTTCACCATAGTGAAGTTCCATCTCAATTCGTTCTGTCTCCTCGATTTTCTCTTGATTTTTCTTGGTCATATAATCGTGAAAGACACGAACCCCACTCTGTTTAAGCGGTGAAAGCCCAAGCTCTGAAAGCGTTTTTTTCATTGTTACCGGTGAGAGCGGATTGATCGGGGTTAAGCTCCCTGGATGGCGTTTAAAGGTGCCTTCATCTTCCGTTTCATGCTCAATCACACGGAAATTCCCACGAATAAGATTGTGAAAGATGAGCCCCTGTTTATTATAAAAAAGCAGCGAGAGCACGCCCCCTTTTTTAAGATAGGGCAGGACTTTTTCTAAAATTACTTTCGGCGATTCGGTCCATTCAAGAACCGCATGGAGGAGAATTAGATCAAAGGTGTTAGGAAGATTGAGCGTATCAATCTCTTCAGCGCGAACCTTAAAAAAGGTAGCAGGATATTTTGCATTACTAAAGTTAAGCTCGGCCTTTTCAATCATGGTTGAGGGTTCGATTAGAGTAATGTCGTGGCCTTTTTCGGCAAGAGAGAGGGAGAAAATCCCGCTTCCGCCGCCAATATCGAGCACCTTTTTCGGACGATCATTGAGATTGAGCGCATTAAAATCTCGCGCCAATACATTAAGACGCAACCGCCCCTTAAAGGAGCGGTAGATCTTTTCATGAAAATGCTGATCAAGTGTATCAAAATGCAGCATTATGATTGGCTTTCCTTGTCACTTCCGGTCAGCGTTTCAGGAGCTGGGTGCGGTAAAATGAGATTTAACACAATCGCTAAAACTGCCGCTAATCCAACGCCTGAGAAGGGGAAATTGCCGATATTAACGGTATATCCACCAACGCCCGCAATTAGTGTTGCACTGATAATCACAAGGTTTCTTGGGATCATAATATCCACTTTCGCATCGATCAGCGTTTTAAGTCCGATGCTCGCAATGGTACCGAAGAGTAAAATCATGATACCGCCCATCACAGGAAGGGGAATCGAGTTTAAAAAGGCGTTAAATTTACCGAAAAATGCCATCGCGATCGCAAAAATGGCGGCATAAGTCATAATTTTGGGGTTATCATTTTTTGTGATCATCACAGCGCCGGTTACCTCGCCGTAAGTGGTTACCGGAGGACCGCCGATTAAGCCCGCGACACAGACGCCAAGGCCGTCGCCCGCGAGCGTTTTATCAAGACCGGGATCTTTGGTGTAATCTTTTCCAGTCACTTTTCCGATCGCCATAATCCCGCCGATATGCTCAATGGCCGGTGCAATCGCCACAGGAAGCATAAAGAGCGCGGCCATCCAGTTCACTTCAGGTTTATGAAATTCAGGGGTTGCAAACCACGCCGCAGAAGAGAGATTGCTGAAATTTAAGATTTCTTGACCATTATTGAGCGCTGCTGAAACGCCAGTCATATCAAAGATTAGGGCAATAATATAGCCGGCTAAAATCCCGCCTAAAATAGGAATTAGACGGAAGAGCCCTTTACCGAAGATGGTGATTAAAACGGTCACCGCAAAGGTTGAAACAGAGAGTAAAATCGAAAGCGTGTCGCCAACGATGTGCTCGCCGCCGCTAATTCCCATCGCCATTTGCGTTGCTGTTGCTGCAACTGAGAGCCCGATCACCATGATCACAGGGCCGATTACAACGGGAGGAATGAGGTGATTCACCATCGAAATGCCGCGCCAGCGAATGATCACCGCAAAGACAAAATACATAAACCCAGCGGCAAAAAGGCCGAACATGGTTGCGCCCATGCCCCAGGTTTGTAATGAGAAGATGATCGGTGCGATAAACGCAAACGACGAGCCTAAAAAAATCGGTACTTTTCTTTTCGTAACGAGTTGGAAAAGAAGGGTACCGATCCCTGCGCCGAGAAGCGCCATAGATGGATTTAAGCCAGTTAATAGCGGAACGAGAACCATCGCGCCAAAGGCGACAAAGAGGATCTGCATTCCGGAAATGGCATCATTGATTAAACGCATGAAGTGACTCCGTGAATGGGATAAAAAACAAAGGTCTCAATTATATCATTTTTCCTTTTTTTAGCGCGTGAGTTTATTTGAGGGTTTAGAAACGGATTTTTGAATTGGCTAATAATTGATCAACCTGAAATAAAAATAGATTAAAAAGTCCATTTTTTATGATGTTTGACGTAAATCCTTTATAACTTACTGATATGATTGTGCTGATTTGTAGTTAATCGATCGATTTTCGAGCGATGTATCATTGCTGTTATTGTTAAAAAGGATCGCTGGAATCTCAGGTATCTCAGATAGAGATAACGAGTATTAATTATTTTGATAATTTAAAAATTAGGTAGTATGATCGATAACGTATTGAGGAAAACGCGGGCAAACCCCGTGTGATCTGCCTAATTTAATCAGATAAATGGAGAAAAAATGAAAACGTATCGTTTGGTGATGTCTTGTCCTGATGGAGTGGGTATTGTTGCGGGTGTGAGTGGCTTTCTCGCCGAACATGGGGGCTGGATTATGGAAGCAAATCACCATTCGGATTTTGAGAGCGGGTATTTCTTCATGCGCCACGTGATTAAGGCGGAGAGCCTTCCCTTTGGGATTGAGGAATTTAAGGTGCGTTTTGCACCGGTTGCGGAGAGATTCTCCATTAAATGGCAGGTATTTGATACTTCAAAGAAAAAACGCGTGATGCTGATGGCGAGTAAAGAAGCGCATTGTCTTATTGATCTCCTTTATCGCTGGCACAGTGGTGAGCTCGATTGTGACATTGTTGGAGTGATCTCAAATCATGACGATCTTCGTAGTATGGTGGAGTGGTATAACGTGCCGTTTCATCACGTTCCGGTTGATCCAAATGACAAGACCGAGAGCTTTACTAAGGTCAATCAGCTCATTGAGGAGGCTGATTCCGATACGATTGTGCTCGCGCGCTATATGCAGATTATTCCGCCGGAGCTTTGCCAAAAATATAAACATAAAATCATCAACATTCACCACAGTTTCCTACCCTCGTTTGTGGGCGCAAAACCCTATCATCAGGCAGCAAAACGTGGGGTAAAATTGATTGGAGCGACATGCCACTACGTTACCGAAGATCTCGATGCAGGCCCTATTATTGAGCAAGACGTCGCTCGCATTACTCACGCCGATACCGTGACCGATATGGTGCGTTTAGGGCGCGATATTGAGAAGGTGGTACTTGCGCGCGGTTTACGTTATCACCTTGAAGATCGAGTGCTGGTTCATGGTAATCACACCGTCGTATTTTAAGGACTAGAATAATAAAATCCTATTAAAAACCGTATTAAAGCATCCATAAAAATGCCCACCGATATTTCTCTGTATCCGTGGGCATTTTTGCGTTTGTTTGTTTTGATTTAAAGCTGTAAACGAGAGGCTCTAGTTATTCTTCAGGAAGAATAATCGTCTCTTTGTTAATCGGCAGAACAAGATCGCCAAATTCGATCATTGCGTTAAAAATCGCGATATGAGAGTAATCAAAGAGATCTTTGAGCGCGACTTTTTTAATCACCACTTTTTGCAGATGGAGCAGTTCTTCACGCTGAGTTCCCGCAAGAAGAGGGAATTGGGGCGTGTGCCACACATCATCCTTTAAAAATGCGACGTTTGCGATGGAGGTGTCGGTAAAGAGGCCATTACGCACCATGAGGATATCGTCCGCAGTGCCTTTTTGTTCCGTTAACGCATCAATCTTCGCGCGATCGGCAAATTTATAGTAATAAAAGAGCTCGTCCGCTTCTATTACTTTAAGCGTTTCGATCGGTTTTGGCTCATAAGGGAAGTATTCAATTTTATCGATAAACTTACCATAGGTGATGCGGCAGCGATAACAGTTCTCGTTATCCGGTGGCACGATGCGAGATTCAAGGTCGATCGATGGCATAATTTCATTTTGAAAAAAGGCATCACGCGTCGCCTCGAAACGTGCTTGATGGTAGGCAATTCGATAAATTTGGCCTTTATCTATTTTAATGGTTTCAATAAATTGGAACATAAATCTTCTGTTTCATCTCTTCGTATTCGGTGAATGGTTGGCTGTCAGCGGTTATGCCGCCGCCACTCTTAAAGTATAGTTTATCTTTGATCTTTTCGAGAAAACGAATGAGCACAAAACTCTCAATATTTTCTCCATCAAAGAGGCCGGCAATGCCGGAGTAAAATCCGCGATCGTAACGCTCAATTGCGTTGATGATCTCTGTTGCGCGTGCTCGCGGGGCGCCGGTGATTGAGCCTGCGGGCAGTAATGCAGAAAGGAGCGTGCCAATCTCGGCGTGGAAATTTTTAGGAAGTTTCCCAGAAATTTCTGAGCTCGATTGTAAAATCGGTCCATTATGGGTCTCCACTCGATCGATAAATCGGTAGCGCGCTACATCAATATCGCTCGAGACTAGGGCAAGATCTTTTTCGGTTTCCGCGACGATTGTTTCATGCTCTTTTTGCTCTTTCGGGTTATCAAGGAGCTGTTTTTCCGCATTTTCAAGCGTTGCATCAATCGTTCCTTTCATCGGAAAGCTAGAGATTGAACCGGTTTTTCCATCAATTTTGACGAAGGTTTCCGGCGAAAAACAAACACACTCGAAATCATTATCCGGATCGTTCACCCAAAGCCGATATTTTGCCTGCGTTCGCTCATAGATCGTTTTTAGGGATAAATTACACGCCACCTCCGTTTGAAAGGTTAAATTCGCCAGATGAATCTCGCCCGATTTGAGTGCATGCATCAGCGGATTAAATTGTGCTTCATATTGCTCAAAAGAGAGCGGATATCGCGTCCAATGAAGCGGGGCTTCAGCGGGATTTTGCTTCTCTTGATTGGGTGAGTTTACATTACTTAACCCGTTAATAGTATAGCGGATTTTTTCAGGATCGGCATCTTTGAGCGGAATCACATAATTACTCGATTTGTCGTAGGCAATAATAAAGAGAAATGGGGTGCGAGTGGCACCGAGCTCGTTCATGGTTTGAATGGTATCGTGTTCAGAAACTCGTTTCATCGGAGGCATTTGGGTGGTTAAAAAATGTAAAAATTGATCTAAAATTAGGGCCGAAAATTATGACTTTGCAAGAGGACGAGCGCGCTCAAAATAACTGATGGTTAACAAGGACGCCACCATAATAATCGCGCCGATCCAAAATTGAAGCGATACACCCCAATCAAAAATTAGGTAACCGAGCAACACATTAAGCGGCAGTTTTAGATAATCAAAGGGCTGGATAAAGATCGCATCAGCCGCGGCGTAAGCTTTAGCAATGGCATATTGGGCAATTGCGGTGAAAAATCCGAGCGCAATTAAGCTAAACAGTAGGGATGTTCCTGGGATCTCAATATGAAGCTCGGTGGTGCTAAAATTCATCGTCATCGCCACAATGAGATTGATCGGAATCATCAAAAGATACATATAGGTCACCATCGTCAGCGGATGATCTTTATCGGACAGATATTTAATCATCAGTGAATGGAGCGCCCAGAAAAATGCGGCAAGCAGCGGGAAAATGGCCGCGATATTAAAGTTATTGGTATTGGGATTTAAGATGATGATTGCGCCGATAAAACCGGTAATGGTGGCTAGGGCGCGTACTGGGGTAAATCGCTCTTTTAAGAGTAGAAAAGCCCCTAAACTTGCAAAAAGAGGCGAGGTCATCAAAAGGGCGACTCCTTCACCAATGGGAAATTGGAGTGTAAGCGCCTTAATCCAAAATTGTATGCCCACCACGGCGGCGATAATGCGCCAAAAATGCGTCATAAAGTGGCGCGTTGTGAGAACTTTTTTCAGTCCAAACTGAGCGATGTAGGGCAAAATTAAGATGAGCGCAAAGAGATATTGATAAAAAGCGATCCAGCCGGAGCTAAAATCGGGGTATGTCGTACTGAGCGCTGGCGTCATCACATTGATGGCCGCAAAAGCCATCCCGGCAATGACCATCCACATCGCGCCTGATAAGGGGTGAAGGGAGGTCACATTTTTTAACGTAGAGGAACGATTCACAAAACCTCAACTCAATCTAAACGGGGTTGAATGCATGGCATGCAACGTTGCAACGAAAAAGAGGATTGCAAGCAACCCTCTCGGTATCCATCTTATTGAAGCTCTTTATAGCCGAGCGAATGAAGCGCATCAGCATCATTTGACCAGCCTTCACGCACTTTAACATGTGCTTTTAAGAAGACTTTTGCATCAAAGAGTTTTTCCAATGCTTCACGGGCTTGAGTGCTCGCATCGCGAAGGGCGCGACCTTGTTTGCCGATCACAATTCCTTTTTGGCTCTCTTTTTCTACCCAAATCACGGCGTGAATGCGGTAGAGATTGCCCTCAATTTTAAAGGATTCCACTTCAACAGTGATCGCATAGGGAAGCTCTTGATTGAGGCGACGGGTCAGTTTTTCGCGCAGCACTTCAGAGGCTAAAAATGAGCTTGTGACCGTGGTGATCTCATCTTCGCCATACATAAATTCTTGTTCAGGCAGATATTTTTCAAGGGTTGAGACCACAAGATCACACGAGCGATCTTGATTCGCTGAAATGGGGACGATCTCCGCAAAGTCGTGTTTGGCCATCATCTCTTGAAGAAACGGCAATAACGCCTCTTTATTTTCGATATTATCCACCTTGTTAATAAGGAGAATAATAGGAATTTCAAGATCTTTGAGCTTTTGCAGAACTTTATTGTCATCGTCATTAAAGCGCATCGCTTCCACCATGAAAATCACCGCGTTTGCCATCGTTAGCGAGCTCATCGCGGTACGGTTTAATTGGCGGTTAAGGGCGGATTGCAAATTGGTGTGAATGCCCGGGGTATCTAAAAAGACGATCTGCGTTGAGTCATCGGTATAGATGCCGGTAATGGCGTGGCGCGTTGTTTGCGGCTTATTGGAGGTGATACTAATTTTCTGTTTGATGATGTGATTCATCAAGGTCGATTTCCCAACATTAGGGCGACCGACGATGGAGACGAAACCTGATTTTTTCATGATAATTTATCCAACATTAAGCGTGCGGCTTTCTGTTCCGCGCGTTTTTTACTTGTTCCTTCAGCGGTGGAGATGTGACCTTCAAAGCGGCAAGCGACTTTAAATAACTGCTCGTGATCTTTGCCTGAAATCTCGATAATTTCATAGACAGGAATCTCTTTGTTGAGCGCTTGTAATTTCTCTTGCAGGCGGCTTTTCGGATCTTTAAAGTGTTCGTTAAGATCTTTGATGCCTTGGTTTTTGATGCGAGCGAAATAGGGCTCGTAGAGCTCCAAAATAACGCGGCGAACGGTGCCAAAGCAGGAGTCTAAAAAGATGGCTCCCAAGATCGCTTCTAAGGTGTCGGCAAGGGTGCTCGGGCGCATTGCACCGTCATTTTTCTTCTCGCCGTGGCTTAGAATAATATAGTGATTAAGCCCTAATTGTAGTGCAATTTCCGCCAATGTTTCCTCTTTTACAAGGTGGGAGCGGAGGTTAGAAAGTTCGCCTTCTTTTGCGTCGGGGAGGCGTCTAAATAACGCTTCAGCCACGATAAAGTTAAGACAACCATCACCTAAAAACTCAAGGCGCTCGTTGTTCGTTTCTGAATAGGACCGGTGAATGAGCGCTTGTTTTAAAAGTTTTATATTTTGAAAGGTGTAATTTAACTTTGTAAGTAATAAATCCATAACTTATTTAATCGTTGTAAAGATTCGATCGCAATCTTTAAATTTAAAGAGACATTTATAGTTCATCCAGATGAAGTTCGCTTTTGCGAGCATTTGATCATCATCGACAAAGCCCCAGAAACGGCTATCCGCGCTGTTATCGCGATTGTCGCCCATGGCTAAATATTTGCCTTCTGGAATGATAATGGGAAATTGAGCCGCTACAAAAAAGTCTGCATCGGTGAGATAACGTGAATTTTGGATCGTATAATCGATCGTACCTTCTTTCGATGGCATGGTTTCACGGATAAAAAGGTCCTCCTCCGGGTCGCGGGCAGGGCCAAGTTTTTCATACTCTAACGGGATACCATTAATGGTAAGGCGCTTATTGCGGTAATCGATCTTATCGCCCGGTACGCCGACGATGCGCTTAACGTAGTTGATGCGCTCATCTTTTGGGTATTTAAAGATCGCCACATCACCACGCTCAATCCCTTCACCGCGCTCGCTAAAGATGCGTTTGTTGGTGATGGGATAACGTAGGCCAAAGGACCATTTGTTCGCCACAATCATATCGCCCTCATAGAGGGTCGGTTGCATCGATCCGCTCGGAATAATGTAGGGTTCGGCGATAAATGAGCGGAGCACACTCACAAATAAGACCACAGGAAAGAGGAATTTCGACCAATCCACCAGCGCCGGAAGTTTATCTTGATCGGTACGATTTTTCTGCCAAAAAAAGCGATCGAGTAGCAGAATAATTCCGGTAATCGGCGTTGCGATAATGATCGCAATTGAAATAAAGTAGGTCAGATTGGCCATAATGAATGTATTTTCCTCTTAAATCCTCTGGATTATTTACGTCGTGTCCAATAAGGGCGGACTATTCGTCCACCTTGAGAACCGCTAAGAACGCCTCTTGTGGGATCTCAACGCTGCCCACTTGCTTCATGCGTTTTTTACCCTCTTTCTGTTTCTCAAGCAGTTTGCGTTTACGGCTCACGTCCCCTCCGTAACATTTCGCGGTCACGTCTTTACGGAGCGCGCGAACGTTGGTACGGGCGATAATTTGCGAGCCGATTGCCGCTTGTACCGCAATTTCAAACTGCTGTCTTGGAATCAGTTCACGCATTTTTTCAACCAATTTACGGCCTTGATACGCCGCATTATCACGGTGAGTAATCAGCGCAAGGGCATCGACTTTTTCGCCGTTAATTAAGACATCCACCTTCACAAGATTCGCCGCCTGATAACGGATAAATTCATAATCAAAGGAAGCGTATCCGCGCGAGACTGATTTAAGTCTATCGAAGAAGTCTAGCACCACTTCGCTCATGGGGAGCTCAAATTTAAGTTGAACTTGATTTCCGGCATAGACCATATCGAGTTGTACGCCGCGTTTTTCCATACAGAGTTTCATGATGTTTCCGATAAACTCTTGCGGGGTTAAGATGTTCGCGAGGATAATCGGCTCACGAATTTCATCAATATGGGTCTGCTCAGGCAGGCCATCCGGATTATCAACATAGACTACTTCACCGTCGGTACGGAGCACTTCATAAATCACCGTTGGTGCTGTGGTAATGAGATCAAGATCGTATTCACGCTCGAGACGCTCTTGGATGATCTCCATATGGAGCATTCCAAGGAAGCCGCAGCGGAAACCAAAGCCTAACGCTTGCGAGGTTTCAGGTTCAAAGTGGAGCGATGCGTCATTGAGGCGAAGGCGTTTTAGCGCTTCACGCAGATCTTCATAATCTTCAGAATCCACAGGGAAGAGCCCTGAGAAAACACGTGGTTGTACAGTTTGGAATCCGGGAACGGCTTTATCGGCAGGATTTCGGTCAAGGGTTAACGTATCCCCAACCGGCGCGCCATCGATATCTTTAATTCCCGCGATCACAAAGCCTACTTGACCCGCGGAGAGTTGCGGAAGATTTTTACGCACAGGGGTAAAAACACCAACGTGATCCACATCGTGGGTATCTTTCGTGCTCATAACGCGGATGCGGTCGCCGGCTTTGAGCGTCCCATCAAAAATTCGCACAAGCGAAATAACGCCAACATATTGGTCATACCATGAGTCGATAATAAGCGCTTTTAATGGTGCATCCGGATCGCCTTTCGGTGCCGGAATTTTTTTGATCATATCTTCAAGAACATCACGTACCCCAAGGCCTGATTTCGCTGAACAGCGTACCGCGTCAAGGGCTTCAATGGCGATAATATCTTCAATTTCTGTTGCAACGCGATCAGGATCAGCGGCGGGAAGGTCAATTTTATTGAGAACTGGAATCACCTCGAGCCCCAAATCAATGGCGGTATAGCAGTTCGCAACCGATTGCGCTTCCACCCCTTGAGCAGCATCAACAACAAGTAGTGCCCCTTCACAAGCGTAGAGCGAGCGCGATACTTCATAAGAGAAGTCGACGTGGCCGGGGGTATCGATAAAGTTTAAGTGATAGGTTTCGCCATTATCTGCTTTGTAGTCAAGAGAGACACATTGCGCTTTAATGGTAATGCCGCGCTCTTTTTCAAGATCCATTGAGTCTAAGACGCGATCCTCCATTTCCCGTGCAGAAAGCCCTTCACAGATCGTGATGAACTGATCGGCGAGGGAGGATTTTCCATGGTCGATGTGGGCAATAATTGAAAAATTTCGGATGTTCTTCATGTAATTATTCTATAGAAATAAAAAAGTTAATAAATTAATAATCTCTCGATATTAACAACGTGCATAGGCGAGAATCGATCGGTAATTATAGCATTATATCGAAACAGATGATAAAAAACCGCACGCTTGAAAACTCAAGGAGCGGTTTTTAAAAGTGAGCGACGTTATTTCTTACTCAGTAATCGCTTTTAAGGCGTGATCGCGCTCCGCAGGATCGAGCTTTTTAATGAGTGAAATGCTCTGGAAAAGGTCAAGATCAAATTCTTTCGATTTCAGATCGTAATCGCGAATGATCGACGGAGTTAAGAGCGATAAAAGCATTACTACTAAGATAAAACCACCGCCATAGACAAGGTCCTTATCGGAATCCCTCGGCGGGGTGCCTGATGGGTTTTCCACTGGCGTTCCTGGAAGAGCAAGGAGCGCTCCAAGCAGTAAAATATTGGTTAAATAACTTAAATAAAAGACGATGCGATAATTTTTATAAAAGGTTTGGAAATTGGGGGCTTCCGCCATTTTTTGATTGAGAGAATTGAGGGTATACCGGGTTTGTTGTGCAAATTTTGGATGCATCAACTGAATGCTGTATGCTGCTTTTTCGATATAGTTTAAGTTTTTCTGGCGCAGATCATCATAACGATGGGAAAATTCCGCCGCCCCAAAGACTAATAGGGGAATTATCAGTAAAAATGCAAGTGATGGTGAGCGGTTAAGGTCGCGTAGGCGCTGGATTACAAAGGTAACAAAGGCGCTTGAGAGGAAAAAGAGGACGAGCGCGGACACAATAATGGTTAATCCTGTAGGAAGACCAATGCTTTTCCCGGCACTATTGAGTACAACATTTAAGACGCGGTCGGTAAAAAAGACCATCACCAGCACGCACATCATGCGGATAAAAAATGAGAGGCGTGAGGCACGTTTTGATGAGTTAAAAAACGCGTAAAATCCTGGAAAGCCAGAGCGGGTTTCATCTTTATAGATAACGTTATCGGCTTTTCGGGTGCGCGTTTTCGGGCGCTGCGCCTCTTCGGAGGGGTAACTGACTAATTCTAAATCAGAGACACCTGAGAATGCGGCTGCCATCTTTGGTGAATGGAGTGATACCTTCTCTTTCGTAGGTTCTGATTCGTTACTTTCAGGCATCGCTAAGAGTTCTAGATCAGAAAGATCAATGTTAGAAGTTTTCAAGACGGTGGCACCCACCTGTTTTTTGGAGGGGGTTTCTTTTTCTACCTCTTCAGGTGCTTTTTCCGCCTCTTTGGCTTCTTTTTCTTTGGCTACCGTGGCTTTTAGGGTCTCTAAATCCATAGAGAGGAAATCGTCATCGATGCCGGGTATTTGAGTGTCGCCGTTTTTTTTACGACTACTTTCACTGCCATTTTCTTTAAATGAAGCAAGCACTTCTTGAGCGCTTGGGACAGGCGTTGTGGCGTGAGCATTTCGATCAGCACTGTGATCAACGGCTGCGCGAGACACGGAAGGGCTTTTAGTTTCTACAGGAGGCTTTTGATGGGAGTGATCTTTTTCGATCGATGCATCAAGCAGTTTTTCAAGATCTTCAAGGGAAGGAATCTCCGCCTTTGGTGACGATTGGGTTGGCTTCATAGAAGCCTTAGAATGACTCGGGTCGCGGTCCATGCGTTGGGTCTCGTTATCTAATTGTGTTGAGGGTTTGTCGGTTGATTTCGTCGGAAGTGTAGTAGACACTTTGGAATCCGAGATGATTTTACCATCACTGCCTGTTTTTTTTGCAGAGTCTTTGATTTTTTGTAACGTATTGGCCGATTTAGTGGCATCAGTGATGGGAGTGGAATTTTTTGATTTTTCAACGACATTTAAGTTAGATGATTTTGATTCATAGTTGACTTCGTAATCAATATCAAGATCGACTAAGCAGTTTGCACCAGCGCGACGAATTGCATCACAATACTCGCTGGCATCAATTTTGCTTATGCCCGATATTAGCGTTTTTTTTTCGCCACGGATAAATTGATCGATCACCTCTTTTGTGCTCAAATCAAGCAGTGAGCTGAGGTCTTTGATGATTTCGTGTCGTGGCTTGTCTTCGGTTAGATCGCCTAAAAAAACAACCCTATATTTCATCGCGCGGAATGCCTTTAAAATTAACTGACATGTAAAGAATGGTTCACAATAAGCTTAAAATTTGTACGTCGGGTGTGGTACGATAATCTATCGATTATTATTATGCCTCGGTACAAAATCGCTGTGGTAAGTATAGCATTTTAACGGCGATAAAACATAACTGTGGCATTGTTGAATCCAATTAGATAACCAAATACGAAGGTAGAGATGACTCAATCATTTTCACTTATTAAAGAAAACTATATTCCGTCACTTAATATTACACTTCAAGAGTTTGTGCATGAAAAAACGAAAGCAAAGCACATCCATCTTGCCTGTGACGATACCAATAATGTCTTTTTAGTGGGATTCTTAACGGTGCCTGAAGATTCGACGGGCGTCGCTCATATTTTGGAGCATACAGCGCTTTGTGGGTCTGAAAAATACCCCGTGCGCGATCCTTTCTTTATGATGATAAGACGCTCTCTTAACACCTTTATGAACGCTTTCACTGCATCGGATTGGACGGCGTATCCCTTTGCAAGTCAAAACAAAAAAGACTTCTACAATTTGCTCAATATCTATCTAGATGCGGCCTTTTTCCCTAAATTAGATTATCTTGATTTTCGTCAAGAAGGGCATCGTTTAGAATTTGAAGAGATGACCAATCCTGAAAGTCCACTGACCTATAAAGGCGTGGTCTTTAATGAGATGAAAGGGGCGATGAGCTCGATTGGATCAGTGCTTTACCACGAAATTACCAAGCATCTCTTCCCAACGATTACCTATCACAACAATTCAGGCGGTGAGCCGAGCGATATTCCGAACCTCACCCATGAGGCGTTAGTGGCGTTCCACAAGAAACATTACCATCCATCCAATAGTGTTTTCATCACTTACGGAAATATGGATCCGGCCGACCACCAAGCGGTGTTTGAGGAGCGAGCCTTAAATCGTTTTGATCATCAAGACTTTGATTTTAGTGTGCCAGATGAGAAGCGTTTCACAGCGCCGATTCGTTATGAAGGGGTCTATCCGCTTCCAAAAGAAGAGCCTTTAGAGAATCAATCGCACGTGATTAATGCGTGGTTATTAAACCCGATTACTGATGCAAAAGAGCTAATGCGCGCGCGTATTTTAGAGGGGGTTTTACTCGATAACTCAAGCTCGCCACTGCAGAAAGTCCTTGAGACGACTGACTTAGGCGCAGCTCCCTCAATGTTTTGTGGGCTTGAAGATGGAACCCGTGAAGCCTTTTTTGCCTGCGGTTTAGAAGGCGCTTCGAGCGATAAGGTTGACGCAATTGATGCGCTCATCACAAAAACTCTTGAAGATGTGAAAGCAAATGGCGTGCCACAAGAAGATATTGAAGCGGTACTTCATCAGCTTGAATTGAGTTCGCGTGAAATTACGGGTGACCGATATCCCTATGGACTTCGCCTCATTGTCGATTGCTTAACGCCGGTATTGCATGGCGGGGAAGCCCTCGATGTGTTGTCGTTTGATGATACGTTAAAACAGATGCGCGAAGAGATCCAAGATCCGCAATTTATTCCAAATTTAATCGATCGTCTGCTGTTAAGTAATCCGCATAAACTGACCTTAACGTTAAACCCAAGTCATACCTTAGCCGATGAGCTCGTTGAGAAGGAAAATGCCCGTCTGCGTGAGCTTGAAACCAGTTTAACCACCGATGAAAAACAAAAAATTATTGACGATGCAGTAGCCCTTCAAGAGCGTCAAGCGCGCGTTGATGATGCCTCGATTTTACCGATGGTAGAACGTGAAGATATTCCGAAAACGCTCGAATTCCCAGAGGTCTCTTATGAGGGCAATAAGGTCTATGCAAAACCGACCACAAACGGAATGACCTATCAAAGTTTAGTGGTGGAGCTTCCAGCGCTAACCGAAGAGGAGATGACGTTACTCCCTTATCTTGATGCGCTCATTACCGAAGTCGGTTGCGGTGAGAATGATTACTTAACCCAACAAGCGAAAGCGGCGCGTGTCACCGGTGGAATCGGGGCGCGGACCATGTATCAACCTCGCAAAAATTCCGATAGTGTGAAAGGCCTTTGGGTGATCTCAGGAAAAGCGCTTCTCGATAATCACAAAGCACTTGCCGAGATTCTAAAAGAGACCTTTTTCACCGCGCGTTTTGATGAAACGAAACGCATCCAAGAGATTCTCGCGCAGATTAAACTCTCTCGCGAACAAGCGATTGTTGGAAATGGCCATGCCTATGCGATGGCGGTTGCAAGCCAAAATATTGCGCCGATCAATCAATTAAGCCAGCGCTTATCGGGTATGCAATCGATTAAAGATTTCCGCGCTTTAGAAGCGAGCGTGAAAGATGAGGCGGCGTGCCTTGCCTTTGGTGAGAAGTTGGCAGCGCTTTTAGTTAAGTTGCAACAATCTCCCTTTGAAGTGGTGACGCTCAATGATTCCGATAATGTTAAATCGATCGCGGATCAATTTGGTGAAACGCTTGCGCATGAGATTGTCGCTGAGTTTACCCCTTTCGAGATCCCGTTTGAATTTAGCGGTGAGAAAGTGAAACTCGGTTGGGCGATCAATGCGCCGGTGCATTACTGCGCGAAAAGCTATAAAACCGTTACCCAAGACCATAAAGATGCGCCGGTATTTAATGTGCTCGCGGCCTTTTTACGCAATGGATATCTCCATCGTGCGATTCGTGAGCAGGGCGGTGCGTATGGGGGCGGTGCGAGTTATAACTCAAATTCAGGTGCGTTTAATTTCTTCAGCTATCGCGATCCTCGTTTAGAAGAGACCTTAAAGGATTTTGATGCATCGATCGATTGGCTTTTAGAGACAGAGCATGAGGCGCTTGCGCTCGAAGAGGCGATTCTAGGAGTGATCAGTGCGATCGATAAGCCTAAAACACCGGCATCTGAATATGGCGATGTCTATTTCATGAAGCATTTTGATCGTACGCCGGATGAAGTACTTAGCTATCGTGCCAATGTGCTCAATGTCACCATTGATGATTTAAAACGCGTTGCGCGCGAATACTTTAGTGATCGTGATACCCATACGGCGGTACTCGGCCCGATCGCAAGCCTTGAAAAGACCGGATTAGAGATTAAACAGCTCTAGTCCTAGCTTAGAAATAAGCCTTAATAATAAAAATCCCTCGTTAGAGTCATTATGAATTATCTAACGAGGGATTTTTTTATGGCGTGATTTTTATGGGCTGACGTTTATGAGGTTAATCGTTTTGCTCTTTTTCGCAGGGACGTTTAGGTTCCTGTGTTTGGTCCGATTGGTCATTTGAATAGTCACCATCGGCGTCATCATGAATGTGTAGACCATCTTCATCGAAGGTGCATTCTTGAATTGTCGGCCACTCAAGATTGAGTTCGATGCCCTGGCGTTTCAGTTCCCCTTTCATTTGGCAAAGCGCAACATCGAGCTTTTCAATATGATTGAGGAGAAAATTGATGGCGTTCGCTTCGGGGTCTTCAATGTCGTGGCTCATACCGTAGGCATTAAAGAGTTTTGCAGCGATCTCTTTTTTAAGATTGGGTTTATCCGGTTTTGAGATGCGCGCAGGAATGCCGACGGCAGTTGAGTTTTCCGGAACCGGTTTAACCACAACTGAGTTTGCACCGATGCTTGCGCCATCTGCGATTTTGATGGGGCCAAGCACTTTTGCGCCTGCGCCGACGACTACATGATTGCCAAGGGTGGGGTGGCGTTTGCCTTTCTCTAAGCTAGTACCGCCCAAAGTGACGCCATGGTAAAGCGTACAATCATCGCCCACTTCCGCCGTTTCACCAATCACAACGCCCATGCCGTGATCGATAAAAAAGCGGCGACCAATCTGCGCACCGGGGTGAATTTCAATGCCGGTCAGAAAGCGGTTCACTGTCGAGAGCCAGCGTGCAATGGTTTTAATCTTCTTTTTCCAAAGCCAATGGTTAATGCGATGAATCCAGATCGCCCATAATCCGGGGTAGGCCATAATAATCTCAAATGAGGTGCGTGCCGCAGGATCGAGCCGTTTAATGTTGGCAATATCTTCGCGAATCGTTTTAATCATGATGAGAGTTTCCTTTGTGTTTCCGTTAAAATCCCGCGCAGAATGTTGATCTCTTCCACGGTCAAATGCGTGCGATTATAAAGAAGGCGCAGTTTACGCATCAAGTGAGTGGAATGCTCAGGATCTAAGAACTCGATTTTAACCAAAGTCTCTTCAAGATGCTCGTAAAATCCCTCCAAAGTTTCAGTGGTGGCAAGTTCTTGCTTTTTATCGGGTTTTACCGGGCGAGGCGCGGCTTCCGTTATCGACAGTTTTTGGCGGAATTCATAACATATCAACTGAATGGCGGCGGCTACGTTGAGGGAATTGTAATTATTTTCGGTAGGGATAAAGATAAGATCGTGGCAATGATCGAGCTCTTCGTTGGTAAGCCCTGTGCGCTCCGTCCCAAAGACGATCGCAATTTTGCTCTCAGGGTTTTGCGCTAAACGCTCTTTTGCACGTATCGCGCCTTCATCAAGAGGAATCGGGGGGGCGCTAATATGGCGGGCTCTTGCGGAGGTGCCAAAGACATAATCGCAATCGGCGATCGCCTCTTCAATGGTGTCAACGACAACGGCATTGTCTAAAACATCAAGAGCGCCACTTGCAAGGGCGGTAGCCTCTGGACTGGGGAATTTTTTGGGATTCACGAGGGTTAAATTGTAGATACCCATCACACGCATCGCGCGCGCTGCTGATCCGATATTGCCTGAGTGGGAGGTGTTCATCATGACGATTCGAACCGCATCTAAAGGGGAGGGATTTTTCATAAAAGACCTACGTGTTGTGTTAAAATCAATACTTGAATAAATCCCTGATTATATCAATTTTGCTAGATGGAACGATACTATGCCTAAAAATTTTCTACACGAGTTCGCAAAAAGCGTAACCGACAATCTCCCTGACGGCGTTAAAAATGCTCGTGCTGAGATCGATTACCGCGTCAAAGAGGGCATTGAAAAAGCACTCGCTAATTTTAAATGGGTCAAACTTGAAGATTTCGAACTGCAGCAAAAAATCTTGATGAAAACCCGCGAAAAACTTGAAGCGCTTGAAAAGCGTGTTGCGGTACTTGAAGCCCGCCTTCCTGAGACTGTAAGTGACGAGAAAAGCGAGAACGAAACGGAAGAATAACTGCATCGACTTCGCACAAAGCGTGTTGCTCGCTATTAAAACGGCGGGAAATATATTAAAATTGTAGCAATTTACTTTTGTTACTATCCATATTGAGCTTTTAAGGGGAAACGATGAGCAATAATCCACAATATAAACGCATATTATTAAAGCTAAGCGGTGAGGCTTTAATGGGCGACGGCGACTACGGAATCGATCCGGCAACGATTGGCCGTATCGCAGATGAGATCAAAGCACTCAACCGCATTGGGGTTGAGGTAGGCGTTGTGATCGGTGGTGGAAATATTTTCCGTGGAGCAGGGCTTGCATCGAAAGGTATGGACCGGGTAACGGGCGACCATATGGGTATGCTCGCAACGGTGATGAACTCACTGGCCCTTCAAGATGCGCTCGAACAGCGTGATGTCTATGTGCGCGTGATGAGTGCGATTCGTATCAATGAAGTGTGTGAAGATTATCTTCGTCGCCGTGCGATTCGTCACCTTGAGAAAAAACGTGTGACCATTTTCGCAGCCGGAACCGGTAATCCATTCTTCACCACGGACTCAGCGGCGGCCCTTCGCGCCATTGAAATTAATGCCGATGTGATGTTAAAAGCGACAAAAGTGGATGGTGTTTATACGGCCGATCCGTTTAAAGATCCCACCGCAACCCGTTACGATCATGTGAGTTATACGCGCGCATTAACGGAAAATTTAGGCGTGATGGATGCAACTGCGCTTGTGATGTGCCGTGAGAACGATCTTCCGATTAAAGTATTTAATATCTTTAATGAAGGGGATCTGCTTCGCGTGGTTAATGGTGAGCCCGTTGGGACACTTGTATCGGAATCAGCTGACGCATAATTTGCATTGTTCTCGGTATAAAAAACAGATATAACGACTTGAAAAGGATATCGAATCGCTCCGGCTTTTAGCTAAAAAGAGATGCATCCGGTATCCTTTTATCAGTCAAATAGACAATTTTTAAGACTTTTTTAGATAATTTTAAGATTATTTATCACTTACTTTGGAGTTTAATTAAGCATGGTTAACGATATTATTAAAGATGCTAAAGATCGCATGGGTAAATCAGTTGAGAGCCTTCAACTTGCACTTGGAAAAATCCGTACAGGACGTGCGCATACAAGCCTTTTAGATCACATTGAAGTCGAATATTACGGCTCAATGACTCCTCTTTCACAAGTTGCCAACGTCACCATTCAAGACTCGCGCACTTTAGGGGTATCACCTTGGGAAAAAACCATGGTTGGGCCAATTGAAAAAGCGATCATGGAGAGTGATTTAGGTTTAAATCCTGCGACAACCGGTACCTTAATTCGTATTCCTCTTCCGCCATTAACTGAAGAGCGTCGCCGTGATTTAGTGCGCGTGGTTGGTAGTGAAGTTGAAAATGCGAAAATTGCGGTACGTAATGTACGCCGTGATGCGATTAACACCTGTAAAGATCTTGAAAAAGAGGGTGATATCTCAGAAGACGTATTACGCCGCTCTGAAGATGAAATTCAAAAAATCACCGACAAAACCATTGCAGAGATCGATCAAGTTGCTGCAAATAAAGAAGAAGAGTTGATGGAAATCTAACGAACGGATGATGACAAGCTCAGAGCAACACTGTCGCCATGTTGCGATTATTATGGATGGAAATGGGCGCTGGGCTAAGAAAAATAGTCTAGCGCGCACGCTCGGGCATAGAGCCGGGGCGAAGGCGGTTAAACGGACGGTGAAGGCGGCCATTAAATATGGCGTCGAAGTGCTCACCGTCTATGCTTTTTCAACCGAAAATTGGCGTCGCCCGAAAGATGAAGTGACATTTTTGATGGATCTTTTCATCAAAACGCTCAATAGTGAATTGAGTGAGCTTGCCGATGCGGGTGTGAAACTTGAGTTTATTGGCGACTTATCAAAATTACCTAATGCCGTGCGGGAAAAGCTTCTTGAAGCGAAAGAGAAAACGCAGGATAACGAGACTTTAACGCTCGTGGTTGCCGTTAATTATGGCGGGCGAAGCGAGATTGTCGAAGCGGTAAAATCGTTGTCGCAATCGGTGATAAATGGTGATATGGCCCTTGATGCAATTGATGAAGCGGCGGTGAACGATCATCTCGCTCTTTCTGAGCTTCCCGAGGTGGATCTTTTGATTCGCACAAGTGGCGAGCAGCGCCTGAGTAACTTTTTACTCTGGCAACTTGCTTACAGTGAATTTTATTTTACCGATGTGCATTGGCCTGATTTTGAAGAGACACATTTTAAAGCCGCTCTCGATGAATATTATTGCCGCGAACGGCGCTACGGGGGCCTATAAGGATAGAGAATGAAAGAACGAATTATTACCGGTGCCATCTTAGTGGCGCTGACATTATTAGCCATTTTGTATCTCCCCTTAACCTCCTTTAGCGGCGTGTTGATCATTGTGGGATTAATCGGCATTAGCGAATGGCGCAATATGCTCGGACTCACCGGCACACAAGGCTCGCTCTATTTAGCGGTAAGCTCACTTGTCTTAATTGGCGTGATGTCGCTCTTTTTCTTTGATCTATACGATCTCCGGGTAGCACTTCAGCCGCTAGCATTTATCTGGCTACTGATGCCATTTTTAATGGTGCTTCATTCGCGCCGCCCGATCGGGTTTTTAACCTCGAAGGTATTTCTCATACCCTTTAGCGTGATTTCGCTTCTTGGATTTGTGCTCTCGCTCACCTACCTGAAAGAGTCCGGTGCGGGGCATCTTATTGCAGTGATTTTCCTTGTGGCGATTGCCGATAGTGGCGCCTATTTTGTCGGGCGTAAATTGGGCCGTACAAAACTTGCCCCCTCGATTAGTCCGGGTAAAACCGTTGAAGGGGCGCTTGGCGGCATGGTGCTGGCACTTATTTATGCGACGATCGTATTGATGAGCGCGTCATACGGCGGCATGGATTTAGCGAACGGCTTACTCCTTACCGTCATTGTGGTGGCGGTATCGATCTCAGGGGATCTCTTTGAGAGCGTTGTAAAGCGTCATCGCGGGATTAAAGATAGCGGTAAACTCCTTCCTGGGCATGGTGGAGTCCTCGATCGAATCGATGCATTAACCGCAGCGGCGCCCGTTGTCGTCAGTGGTATGCTCTTAATGGGACTTTAATCGATCGATAGAAAACAAGGCTAGCAGTCGTTTTACGTTTAAGCAGTAATTTTAAGTAGTAACCAATAAAAGAGAGCTCATGAAACAGGTTTCGATTTTAGGAGCAACAGGATCCATTGGCGGATCGACGCTCAAAGTGATTCGCAGTAATCCTGAAATATTTGCTGTGCATTCGGTGGTCGCACATAAAAATGTCGATAAGATGTTTTTAATTTGCCAAGAATTTACCCCGAAATATGCGGTGATGAATGATGAAGAAGCGGCGGATGATCTGCGTAAACTCGTTGCACGCGATGGATTAAAGACTGAAGTTTTAGGTGGTGAAGCGGCGATTGTTTCGCTTGTGAAAGAGCCTGAGATTGATCTTGTGGTTGCGGCGATTGTGGGCGCAAAAGGCCTTGTTTCGAGTCATGCGGCCGTTCTTGCCGGTAAGCGTATTTTGCTTGCCAATAAAGAGTCGCTCGTCGTCGGCGGTACGCTCTTTATGGATGCGGTGAAAAAGCATGGGGCAACGCTTCTTCCGATTGATAGTGAGCACAATGCGCTCTTTCAATGTCTGCCAAAAGATGAGTCGGGCGCGTTTCATTTAGAGGGCGTACGTCAGCTGATTTTAACGGCCTCCGGTGGTCCATTTCGCACTTTTTCTAAAGACGATCTTAAAAAAGTTACCCTGCAAGATGCTTTAAAACACCCGAACTGGGATATGGGTCCGAAAGTGACGATCGATTCTTCGACGTTGATGAATAAAGGGCTCGAGTTTATCGAAGCGCATTTTCTTTTTGATATGCCCGCCGAAAAAATTGAGGTGCTTGTGCATCCTGAGAGCATTATTCATTCGCTCGTTGAATACCAAGATGGTAGCTTTTTAGCACAACTTGGTGAAGCGGATATGGCGATTCCCCTCTCTCATGCGCTTGGCTATCCTGAGCGAGTATTATCGGGAGCGAAACGTCTTGATTTAACTGAGATTGCGACACTTCATTTTGAAAAGCCGGATCTTGTTCGTTTCCCAGCATTGAGATTAGCGAAAGAGGCATTAAGTGCCGGCGCGCCCCATTTGGTGGCATTAAATGGCGCGAATGAGATGATCGTTAATGCTTTTTTAAATGAGATGATTGCCTATCATCAAATTCCTGAATTTTTGGAAACGCTTCTTGAGAGTGTCGAATCCACTGCGCTTGGCAGTGTGGACGATCTGTTGGCGTACGATTCCTATATTCGCGTTAAAACGCGCGAGTTAATTAAAGAGAGTCTCTAATTATGTTTGAGTGGATTGCATCATTTTTTAACTCCATCTTCGGATTTATTGTGTTGATGGGCATCTTGGTGACCATCCACGAATTTGGCCATTTTTACGTGGCAAAACGCTTAGGCTTTAAAATTTTAACCTTCAGAATTGGCTTTGGGAAAGCGGTTTGGAATCGTCATGGAAAGGACGGGGTAAACTATCAGCTCGGGCTGATTCCGCTTGGTGGCTATGTGGAGATGCTCGATGAGCGCGCTCATGAGGTGGCTGCAAATGAGATGCATCTCACCTTTAATGCTAAGCCAATTTGGAAGCGTTTTTGTGTGATTGCAGCAGGACCAGCAGCCAATATTGTGCTCGCATTTGTGCTTCTTTGGGGGCTCTTTATGTATGGCGTTCCAGCGACAAAACCCTATCTTGGCACGCCAACGGAAAATTCGATCTTTGCTGAAGCGGGCTTTCAAAACCGCGATCTTGTAACGAGCGTCAACGGTAAAGAGGTAGTAACACTTGATGATTTTGCCATGAAAATGATCGATCATTTAAATGGCTCGGGGCAGGCGAATGTGACTGTACTGCGCGATAACCGTTATGAGACGCTCTCGATTGATTTAGCTGAACCGATTAAGCTTGATCGCTCTGAAAACATCTATCACGTACTTGGGCTTCGCCTCTATCAGCCAGACCTTGCCGATGCTGATATTCCTGCGCGCGTGGGCTTTATTCTCGATGAGAGTTTAGCGGCCAATAGTGGGATTTTAGTGGGCGATGAGATTGCACAAATTGGCACTGTTCCGGTCAATCATTGGGGCGATCTTGAAAAGGGGCTCAACGCCATTCGCAATAATCCGGCGGTGAGTCAATTTGAGATCGTGGTCAAACGTGGTGCTCAATTTGTCACACTTCCGGCGAACTTAACGGCAGAGCAGAAAGCCGCGCAAAAAGAGCTTAAACTTGGGGTTGGCCTTGGCGGCATTACTCTTGAGGATCTGCCTGAATCGATGCAAGCGGAAATTAAGGGAATGGAAGTGACGCCTCAATATGGGCCCATTAAAGCACTAAAATATGCGGCGATTAAAACCAAAGATGACTCACTGATGATCTTTAAATTTATCGGTCGGATGATTAAAGGGAGTGTCAATGTCAATAATATGGCAGGGCCGGTGACGATTGCCGAAGTTGCTGGGAAAACGCTCAATATTGGCGTCGTCTATTTCATTAGTTTGATGGCAATGTTTAGCATTAACTTAGGGGTGATTAATCTCTTCCCGATTCCTGTTTTAGATGGCGGACGCTTAGTTGGTCTCCTGATCGAAAAGGTGGTCGGGCGCGGTAAAATTCCAGAAAAACTCTCGATGATGACGCTTCAATTTGGGGCGATGCTAGTTCTCTTTTTTATGGGCTTTGTGATTTTAAATGATATTTTTCAATATATCCCTTAGCTATTGTTGAGCAATAGCTGACACCTGCTAAGATTTGAATCTCAGGTAGCACTATAATGATTGATAGGCGTGCAAGCCTTGATTGAAAGAGCCAGCCATGACGGCGTTTAAGTGGGAAGGGCGGTGAGTTTGGAATCTTTTTGCCCTTAATATCCGCTTTAGAGTATACTTAAACAGTTTAAAGTAAATAAAAGAAGCGCTTCCGATAGGAGAGGATTCTTATTGAGAAGACGCAAAAATAGTCTGAGATCCCCGAAAAATAGGGCGATCTTAATGTTTAACCCGTTGAACAGATTGAGCGAGCATGTTTCCACGTAAATTACATACAATTCTCTTCTCGTCGGTCTTACTCTTATCCGGAGTGAGCTACTCTCAAGATTATCAAGTCAATGATGTTCGCGTCGATGGACTTGAGCAACTCGAGCCTGGCGTCGTTTTTGCTGCGATGGGGGTAGATCCCGCTGATCGCACCTACCGTGGTAATACGCAAGCGCTCATTCAAAGACTCTACGCCACCGATCTTTTTGAAGATATCAAAATCGGCCGCAATGGCAATAAACTCATTGTGACGGTGAAAGAGTTCCCGATCATCGATGAAGTGGTGCTTGAGGGCAATAAAGACCTTAAAGATAAACAGATTAAAGATGTGCTTTCGAGCATGAATCTAGCGCCGGGTCGCAGTTATAGCCCTGCTAAAATTCAGCTGATGCGCAACCAACTTCTAAAAGTGTATGAAACCCGCGGGAAATATCACGTCAAAGTCGATGTGGTTGAGAAAAAACTCCCCCGTAATCGTGTGCGCGTGATCTTCAAAATCTCGGAAGGGAAAACCGCTAAAATCCGTGAAATTAACTTCATCGGCAATAACTCCATTAGCGATCGCAAACTGCGCAATCAGATGGGGACCAAGGTTTCGAGCTTCAAAACCATTTTAAGCGGTGGTGATAAATATAATCCGGTCACTATCGATCAAGATTTAGAAAAAATTAACGAGTTTTATCAAAATCGTGGCTTCTTAAAAGTAAACGTCGGTTATTCATTTGCGACGGTGAGCCAAGATCGTGAAGATATGCACGTGGATATCCATGTTGATGAAGGCGAGCGCTATCGTTTTGCCGGCGTTGATGTGGTGGGCAATACCATTATCGATAAAGAAGAGTTACTGAAACTCGTTGAGATCGAGTCCGGTAAGCTCTATAAG
This sequence comes from Ignatzschineria sp. RMDPL8A, assembly GCF_029815055.1. Classification (NCBI taxonomy): domain Bacteria; kingdom Pseudomonadati; phylum Pseudomonadota; class Gammaproteobacteria; order Cardiobacteriales; family Ignatzschineriaceae; genus Ignatzschineria; species Ignatzschineria sp. RMDPL8A. Next base: position 608,305 of record NZ_JAPPWA010000002.1, read on the forward strand.
AAATCTGATGTGGATGATGCGGTTAAAGCAATTAGCGACCGTCTTGGAAATGATGGCTATGCGCTTGCGCGTGTGAACGCGATTCCAACCATCGATGAAGAGAATAAAACCGTCAGTTTTGCCTTTGCCGTTGATGGTGGGGACCGCTCCTATGTTCGCCGAATTAACGTTGTGGGAAATAGCCGTACTCAAGATGCGGTGTTCCGCCGTGAAATGCGCCAGATGGAAGGCTCTCCTTTTGCCACCAATGATATCGAGCGTTCGCGCGTTCGTATTCAGCGTTTGCCACACATTGAAGCCGTGGACGTTCAGACCGAGCAGGTGAGCAACGATGAAGTTGATTTAACCTATAAAGTGAAAGAGCGTAGCGCGGGATCGGTGCAATTTGGGGTGAGCTATGGCCAGGATTCTAAATTCGGAATCATGGCGGGCTTTAATCAGCCAAACTTCATGGGGACCGGACACGATTTAAGTGTCAATGCGGAAACCGACAAGAGTGGGCAAACCTTCTCAATCGGCTACACCGACCCATACTTCACCAATAACGGTCTAAGCCTTGGGATCGAGCTTCAATACAGCAAACGTAAGCATGACTGGGACGATACCGGTAACTATATCGCCGATGGATATAGTGCGATGCTCAAACTCGGTTATCCATTAACGGAATACACCTCACTGAGCGGAGGGATTGGTTATGAGCGTTTAAGCTTAAGCACAACGCCTGAATCACCGTGGGAAATTACCGAGATGCTAAGTGGTAAATCGTGTGTTCGTGATCCTAGAGATCCTGGGATTTGTGATCGTGATTTAACGCCACGTTATAAAGATCGCCGGAATCTCTATCGTTTCCGCTTTGGAATCGACCGAGACACCCGTGACCGTACCGTCTTTGCAACCTCAGGGACCTACAACTACGCAGGCATCAACGGAACGCTTCCCGGATCGAAAGATAAATTCTACAAATTAATGTATAGCCATAAGAGCTATTTCACCCCATTTACCGATGACGATAACTTCGTATTAGCGCTAAGCGCCGACGTTGCTGCCGGTTACGGATATGGCGGAACCGATGGTCTCCCATTTTATGAAAACTTCTACGCTGGCGGGATTGGCTCGGTACGTGGATTTAGAAGCAGCTCGCTTGGTCCTCGCTTTTCAAATAATGACTCGCGCGGGGGTGCAATGCGCATCAATGGAACCGCTGAGTTAGTGATGAAAGTGCCCGGTCTAGAAGATAATAACAATCTTCGCTGGAGCGCTTTTATTGACGCGGGACAGGTCTTTAATAAACCGGGCGATTATGATCTTGGCGATCTTCGCTATTCCGCAGGGTTAAGCCTTTCATGGTTATCACCATTAGGGCCACTTAACTTTGCTTACTCAACGCCGCTAAACGATAAAGAGCGTGACAAGAAACAGCGCTTCCAATTCACCATTGGATTCCCATTCTAATCAAGGTGTTTATCATTTGGCACAAGGAGAGGGTATGAACCGTTTGCATCGATTGACAGTTGTCACGATCACATTGCTATTTAGCCTATTTCTCGGGAGCCATGCGCTCGCGGAAGAGGCGGTGATGAGTGATCAAGGTGAGGCGGTACCCTCTTTAAATGATGCGGATAATGCCCAGAAAAGCGATAAGGCGGAAAAACCTGAGCCGACGAAAACACTTCCGAAGCGAAATAGTGCTACAAAAGATCCGCTAGGATCGGAACAAAATGGCATTGTCAAAGTCGGTGTGGTCGATACGCATCTCCTGCTTGAGCGTTACGCACAGATTAAAAACGTCAACGATATTTTAGATAAAGAGCTCTTCCCGCTCTATGAATCGCTCCGCAAAAAAGAGAGTGAATTACTGCGTTTGCGGGAAGAACTCCGCTTTGATCGCGAAGAGAATGAACAGCGCAATCTTGAGCGTTCCATCACCAATCTCCAGCGTGAGCTTGAGCGGATGAGTGAAGATTTCCGTCAGGAAGCGAACCTTCGTAAAAATGAAGAGCTCTACAAAATTCAGAAAACCATTAACAACGCTATTCTCGATTATGCCAATCGTAATAACTACGATTTGATCATTGAGTATGGCTTAATCTATTCAAAAGAGGAGCTCAATATTACCGGGCAAATCTTGGAAGAATTGATCAACAAAGAAGAAACGAATGAAACTAAGTGAAATTTTCCAGCACCTTATTGATTCCGGCCTAGACGCGACATTAGTAGGGGAGGCTGACATCGAAATTAACGGTCTTTCGACCCTTCAGCACGGTAAAAAAGGCACCATCTCCTTTTTAAATAATCCACGCTATCGCAAGTTTTTAGAAGAGAGTGATGCGAGCGCCATTTTAGTCAATGAGCGAAACGCTGACGCGGTATCAGGAAGCGCCATTGTGTGCGATGAAACGCACGAAGCGTGGGCTCATATTGCTGAGCTTTTCGATCATGATTATCAATCTTTTAAAGAGACGCACGAAACGGCGGTCATCCATGAAACGGCGAAGGTCGATCCTACGGCGGTGATTGGCGCGTATGCGGTGATCGGGGCGAATACAACCATCGGTGCGGGAACCTATATCGATTCCCATTGCGTGGTTGAACAAGATGTCACCATCGGAAAGGATTGTTATCTATTTTCCCATGCGGTCGTTCGTTACGGCTGTGTGTTAGGGGATCGTGTGGTACTTCACCCTCATGCGGTAATCGGCGCAGAAGGCTTCGGTTTTGCGCGCACGCGTAAGGGCTACATCAAAGTGGCTCAAATTGGACGTGTAGTGCTTCATGATGATGTGGATATCGGATCAGGCACTTCTGTGGATCGTGGCGCGATTGAAGATACGGTGATTGGTAAAGGCTCAAAACTTGATAACCATGTTCAAATTGGGCATAACTGTGTGATCGGCGAGCATACCGTTGTGGCGGGCTATACCGGCATTGCAGGATCAACAACGATTGGTAATAACGCAATTATCGCCGGAGGTGTAGGCATTAATGGCCACATCAATATTGAAGATGGCGTGATTGTCACCGGTGGAACAAAAGTATCGCATTCGCTCAAAAAAGGGCACTCCTATTCATCGCCTGCGCCCATTATGGAAACGCGCGATTGGCTGGTGAATTCGGCGCGCATTAAGCGTCTTGGAGATCTATTTGATCGAGTGAAAGAATTAGAAAAACAATTAGAAAAACAATTGAAAGAGAAAGAGAAGTAAATAAATGGCTACAAACGACAATAAAGTGATTGATATTAACGAAATCATGAAGTTTCTTCCCCATCGTTATCCGTTTTTAATGATCGACCGAGTGATCGATTATGAACCGATGGGTGAGTTACACGCGATTAAAAATGTAACGTATAACGAGCCATTTTTCCAAGGGCACTTCCCAGTTAAACCGATTATGCCAGGGGTATTAATCCTAGAAGCGCTTGCGCAAGCAACGGGCATTTTAGGCTTTAAATCGATGGAAGATCCGGATGCAACCGATGACACGATCTACTATTTCGTTGGCATTGATAAGGCGCGTTTCCGCCGTCCTGTTGAGCCGGGCGATCAATTAGATCTTCGCGTTAAATTTATCAAAGCAAAACGCGGAATTTGGGCCTTTGAAGGCAAAGCGTATGTCGATGGACAAGTGGTTTGCCAGGCAGAAATCATGTGTACACGACGTGAGGCGTTTGATTAATATGACACAAGGAAACATTCATCCCACCGCGATTATCGACGAAACGGCTGAACTCCACGAGAGCGTCATTGTTGGGCCTTACTGCATTGTTGGGCCGAATGTGAAAATTGGCGCGCGTACCGAGCTCAAAGCCCACGTTGTAATCCAAGGACCGACGACAATTGGGGAAGATAATGTCTTTTTCCAATTCTCTTCCATTGGTGATGTGCCACAGGATAAAAAATATAAAGAGGGCGATCAAGTCTTCTTAGAGATTGGCGATCGCAACACGATTCGTGAATATGTGAGCATTAGCCGTGGAACTATCCAAGACCAAGGCTATACTAAGCTTGGCGATGATAACTGGATCATGGCAACTTGCCACATTGCCCACGACTGCATCGTCGGATCGCGCACTATTTTCGCAAATGGTGCTTCGCTTGCCGGTCACGCGGTAATTGAAGACGATGTGATTTTAGGCGGATATACCATGGTGTATCAGCGTTGTCGCGTGGGTCAAGGGGCGATTACCGGCTTCTCATCAGGAATTCATCGCGATGTGCCACCTTTAATTACAGCGGCCGGATATCGCGCAGCGCCTGCTGGCATTAACGCCGAAGGAATGCGTCGTCGCGGTTTTTCAAGTGATGCGATTCGCGCCACGAAAAATGCCTATCGCGCCCTTTATCGTAAAGATTTAAGTTTGGATGATGCCATTGTGGAAATTGAAGCGATTGCCAAAGAGCATCCCCATTTAGATCATTTCATTGAGTTTTTACGTGCAGAGAGTGATCGTGGAATCGTCCGCTAAATCCATTGCCACTTCGGTGGCCTCACAGCCTGTTTTTATGTTGGTCGCCGGAGAGTTATCCGGCGATCTTTTAGGTGCAGGATTAATTAAAGCGCTTAAAGCGGATTATCCGAACGCGAGCTTTTTTGGGATCGGCGGGCCGCTCATGATCGATGAGGGCTTGGAAACGATCGAGCCCATTGAATCGCTCTCCATTATGGGCTTAGTGGAGGTGATTAAGCATCTCCCGAAGTTCCTTAACATTAAAAAGCGCCTCATTGCCGAAGCGAAAACGCGTAAGCCTGCCGTCTTTATCGGAATCGATGCACCAGATTTTAATCTTAGGGTGTCAAAAACGCTAACAAAAGAGCGCATTACGAAAACGGTGCAATATGTCTCCCCTTCAATTTGGGTGTGGCGTGAAGGGCGCGCAAAAACGATTAAAAAATATATTGATCGAGTGCTCTGCCTCTTTCCTTTTGAAGTGGATCTCTATCAAAAATACCGCGTAGATGCGATCTGCGTGGGTCATCGGTTAGGTGATGAAATTCCTCTTGATCCTGATCCTACGGCGGCAAAAAAAGCATTAAATCTTAAAACGGATAAGCCCTATTTAGCGGTGTTGCCGGGAAGTCGAATGGGTGAAATTACTCGACTTTTACCAACCTTTATTGAAAGCATTGGGGCGTTAGCTGAGAAACATCCCGAGCTTCATTTTGTGATTCCGGCGGCCAATGAACCTATCTATGCGGCGATTGAAGATGCGTTATCGAGTCTGCCAACGAGCACTCAACTAAAGGTATCGGTGCGTCAAAGGGAATCGCGGGAAGCGATGGAAGCCTCCGATGCGGTGTTACTTGCGTCAGGAACGGCTTCGCTTGAAGCGATGCTGCTTAAAAAACCGATGGTGGTGGCCTATAAATTTAGTGGGTTTACTGCGTGGCTTGCGCCTAAAATCGTCAATATTCGCCTCTTTTCACTACCCAATATTTTAGCCGGCCGAGAGATTGTGCCTGAGCTTTTCCAAAAGGCAGTGACGGTTGAGAGAATCGTTAAGCTCACTGAAAAAGCGCTCGACCCTTCGCAAAATAGCGCGCTAATTGAGACGTTTTACGCGCTTCATAACACGCTTCGTCTTAACTCAGATCAAAAAGCTGCGCAAGCGGTGAAGGAGCTTATTGAGTGAATTTAGAAATCCCACTGTTTGATACAGAAATGTTTGCCGATTGGCGCATTGCCGGCGTTGATGAAGCAGGGCGTGGGCCGTTATGCGGCGATGTCTATGCGGCGGCGGTGATCTTAGATCCCGATAATCCCATTGAAGGATTGATGGATTCTAAAAAACTTACCGAGAAGAAGCGGTTTGCCCTTCGCGAAGAGATTATGGAAAAAGCGCTCGCTTACTCCATCGCTTCGAGTTCGTTAGAAGAGATTGAAACGCTCAATATTTTACAAGCCACGCTGCTTGCGATGCGCCGTGCGGTGGAAGGACTTGCCATTCAGCCCGATAAAGTGCTCGTCGATGGCAATCAAAATCCTAAGATTCCTCTACTAACCGAATGTGTGGTGAAAGGGGATTCGCTCCATGCGGAGATTAGTGCTGCGAGTATTTTAGCGAAAACCGAGCGTGATTTAGCGATGATTACGCTTGATAAGATTTTGCCCGAATATGGCTTTGCAAAACATAAGGGTTACGGCACGAAAGCGCATATGGAAGCCTTAGAAAAATATGGGGTAACGGAGTATCACCGCCGTGACTTTGCGCCGATTCGCAAACTTTTGGCGAAGTAGGACTTTTTTGAGAAATCATAGTAAACTATTGTGTGATTCTCACAGACGATATGAAGGGATAATAAGTTTATGAAAAATCCACGTTGGTTAGATTTTGTGGTCGGTCTATTTGTGCTTGCCGGCATTTTGTCGTTTGCATGGCTTGGCCTTAATGCGAGCGATACCGGTAGCCGATTTAATAAAAAATACACCGTCTCGGTGAGTTTCGATAATGTGGGATCGCTCAAAATTAATGCGCCGGTGATGATCTCAGGCGTTCGGGTTGGCAAGGTGAAAAGCATTGCGCTCGATACGGAGATTTTTGAGGCGAAAGTGCTGCTCGATATCGATGCACAATATAAAATCCCCAATGATACCAGCGCGGTAATCTATACTGCAGGACTTGTAGGCGAGCAATACGTGGCCCTTGATCCCGGTGGATCGTATGATGATCTGCAAGATGGCGATCGCATTCGTCATTCGCAAGGGGCATTTGTGATGGAGCGTCTGGTAAATCAGCTTCTCACAAGCTTTACCTCCGGCGGGTCAGCGGCGGATTAAGATCGGATAAATATGGTCGATTCGATCATTATCACCCCCGGGTATATCATTCGTAAACAGCCCTATAAAGAACGCGGCTTTATGATTGATCTTCTAACGGAAAAGCTCGGGCGGGTGAAATTATTTTTACAACAGGGAAGAGCTCAAAAGCGCTACAGTGCGAACTTAGAGCTCTTTTCGCGTTCAGAGTGGACGTTAAAACCGGGGCGTACCTTCTTTTTTGCCGATGCGATTGATCTTGAAGAGAGCATTCGTCTTGGCGGGAAATTGATTTGGTCGGGCTATTATCTCAATGAATTACTGCTTCGTCTCTTCCCGGAATATCAGGAAGATGAGGGCTTATATGCAGCGTACGAGCTCGCGCTTAAAGCGCTTGATTCCAACTATCGGATTGAGCCGGCGTTGCGTTTTTTTGAGCGATTATTATTGATGCATCTTGGGATTTTTCCGGATCTGAGTTCCGATCATGAGGATCAAATGATTGAATCCCATCGCACCTATTTTTTACGCCGTGATGAGGGCATTAGCCGATATCCTCGCCATGATGCGTTGCTACTTCCCGGTGGCTTTATTCAGAAAATTGAAGCCGATCTGCCCAATTTTAATCTCAACAGAGAAGAGGCGCGGGCGTATAAAACGATGATGCGCTATCTCTATGAGCCTCTGTTGCAAGGTCGGCCGCTTCAATCTCGGGTTTGGCTACAAAAGCTCTACTATCCGCATAAGTCATAAGCGAGAGTGTCATCAGACACGCGTACAAAAAAAGCCACGGACCTGTATCATCGGTCAACGTGGCTTTTCTATTTTAGGGTTTTTGTAGATTACTCTTTCTCGGCATTACGGCGATCGAGATAGCGATTCTTCTCAATGCGGTGATTGATCATAGTCACCAAGAAAACGCCTGTGGCAATAATGCCGATCATAATGGTTGAAAGGGCGTTAATGTTGGGGCTTACCCCTAAACGCGCTTTCGAATAGATCCAGATCGGTAGCGTTGTCGCGCCAGGGCCGGTGGTGAAGGTGGCGATAATCAGATCATCGAGCGAGAGCGTAAAGGAGAGCAGCCACGCCGCTAATACGCCCGGTAGAATCATCGGCAACGTAATGTAGAAAAAGGTGCGCACCCCATCGGCGCCAAGATCCATCGCCGCCTCTTCAATGTGGCGATCAAATCCGGTTAAGCGCGATTGCACGACGACAATCACATAACACATGGTAAAGGTGATGTGTGCGATCATCATG